>NZ_JBQSWB010000013.1:0-107940 GCF_052446295.1 Brachybacterium sp. AOP43-C2-M15 | reverse complement strand
CGACGCCCGGATTGCAAGGGCAGTCCACTGCGCTGACCTGGGTGGATGAGGCTCGGTGGAGGGCCGGGACGGCCTGCCTCAGCTCAGGGTCTCGCCGGCCAGGCGCTCGACGGGCAGCCCGGTGCGGTAGCTCTCCAGCCAGCGGGCGTGCCCGGCCATCCCGGCCTCGTCGGGCTCGAGAGCGGTCAGCTCCTGGGAGGAGAAGACCTGCGTCGTGAGGTAGTCCTCGAGGGAGTCGGAGCCGTCCTGCGCCGTGTGCGCCGCGAGCAGCGCCATCCCCCAGGCCCCGCCCTCGCCGGCGGAGTCGCCGACGGCCACGGGGGTGGCGAGCGCATCGGCCAGCACCTGCTGCGCCGCGCCCTTCGTGCGGAAGATGCCGCCGTGCGCGTACATCACGTCCAGCTGCACGCCCTCGTCCTTCAGCAGCGCCTCCATGCCCACGGCCAGCGCCCCGAACGCTCCGTAGAGCTGGGCGCGCATGAAGTTCTCGAGGCTGAAGCGCGCCTCCTGCTCGCGCACCAGGAGGGGACGGCCCGAGGGCACGCCCGTCTGGTGCTCGCCGGAGACGTAGTTGTAGCTCAGCACGCCGCCGGCGTCGGCCTCGCCCTCCGCGCCCGCGCCGAACAGGGCGCCGTAGAGCTCCTCGGCGTCGACGGGGCGTCCGATCAGCTCGGCGAAGCGCGAGAAGAGCCCCAGCCACGCGTCGAGGTCCGTGGTGCAGTTGTTGGTGTGGATCATCGCCACCGGATCGCCTGCCGGCGTGGTGACCATGTCGATCTCCTCGCGCGGGCCCGACAGCCGCCCTTCGAGCACGACCATGGCGAAGGCGCTGGTGCCCGCCGAGACGTTGCCCGTGCGGGGGGCGATCGCGTGGGTGGCGACCATGCCGGTCCCGGCATCACCCTCGGGCGGGGCGGTGACCGCGCCGGGGCCGAGCGCCCCGGTGGGGTCCAGCAGCGCCGCGCCCTCCTCTGTCAGCGAGCCGGCGTCCTGACCGGCGATCAGCACCTCCGGCAGCACCTCGGGGAGGGACCAGGGCAGCTCCGCCACGCCGTCCAGGGCGGCGAAGCGCTCGAGCTGCTCGGCGTCGAAGGAGTCGCCCGAGGCGGAGATCGGGAACATGCCGCTGGCGTCCCCGACGCCGAGCACCTTCCTCCCGGTCAGCCTCCAGTGGACGTAGCCGGAGAGGGTGGTGAGGAAGGCGAGGTCGGGCACGTGCCGCTCGCCCCCGCGCAGGGCGTGCAGCAGGTGGGAGACGCTCCAGCGCAGCGGGATGTTCAGGCCCAGGGCCTCGCTCAGCTCGGCGGAGGCGTCGGCCGTGTAGGTGTTGCGCCAGGTGCGGAAGGGGGCCAGCTGGGCGCCGTCGGCGTCGAAGGCGAGGTAGCCGTGCATCATCGCCGAGATCCCCAGGCTCCGCAGTCGCGTGAGCTCGGCGCCGTGGCGGTCGCGGACATCGCGCACCAGGTCGGCGTAGCAGTCCTGGATGCCGGTCCACACGTCCTCGAGCGCGTAGGTCCAGCTCTCGTCCTCGAACCGGTTCTCCCACGCGTGGGAGCCCGCGCCGAGCACCGTGCCGGCGTCGTCGATTAGCGCCGCCTTGATGCGGGTCGAGCCGAGCTCGATGCCCAGATGGGCGCGGCCGTCCTCGATGAGGGCGGAGGAGGTCTGGCGGGAGGCGGGGTCCTGGTGGTCTGCGGCGGGCGCGGCGGCGGGCGTCATGGCATCACTCAATCATCTGGGCGGCGGAGCGGGGAAGGTCGTCTCGGGCGGGGGGGCGGCGGGTCAGTGCGTGCGCTCGGGCCGGGTGGAGCGGCGCACGACCAGGCGCGGCGCCAGCTCCTGCGGGGGGTCGGCGCGGGCGGGCGCGTTCTCCATCAGCTCCACCAGGTGCCCCAGCGCCGCCCGGCCGACGGCCGCGAAGGGCTGCGCGACCGTGGTGAGGGAGGGGAGCAGGAACTCGGCGCCGAGCGTGTTGTCGAAGCCGACGACGGCGACGTCCTCGGGGATCCGCAGGCCGTGCTCGTGCAGGGCGTGGAGCACGCCGATGGCCATCATGTCGTTCGCGGCGAAGATCGCCTCCGGCGGGCCGGAGCGGATCAGATCGCCGGTGAGCTCGTAGCCCGAGCGGGGTGTCCAGTCGCCGGGGCCGATGATCGCGCCGTCGAGCCCGAACTCGTCCAGGGCCTGCTCGACGCCGCCCCGGCGCGCGCGGGCGTCGAACCAGTCCGTCGGACCGCAGACGTGGACGATCGAGCGGGCGCCGGTGCGCTGCAGGTGCTCGACCACCTGGTGCGCTCCGCGGCGCTGGTCGATGCCGACCACCTCCACCCCGGCCTCCTGCGGCGGCTGCGCGGAGACCGCGACCACCGGGGTCGAGCCGGCCACCGCGGCGACGGACTCGGTCATCCCCTCATGGCCGGCGACCACGAGGATCCCGTCGACCCCGGACCCCAGCAGCTCCGCCCCCACCTGGCGCTCCCCGTCGCCGCCGGGAGGCAGGGAGGTCAGCAGCAGCGAGTAGCCGGCCTCGCGCGCGGCGGCCTCGATCGCGGAGGTGGTCTCCGCGGGCCCGAACAGCGAGGAGCCGTCGTTGAGGACGCCGACGAGGGAGGAGCGGGTGGTCTTCAGCGTGCGGGCGGCGCGGTTGGGCGTGTAGCCGAGCGCGGCGATCGCCTCGAGCACCCGATCGCGGGTCGCGGGCCTGACGATGCCCGGGTCGTTCAGGACGCGGGAGACGGTCTGGTACGAGACGTCGGCGCGGGCGGCGACGTCCCCCATCGAGGGGCGGCGCGGGGTGGGGCTCATCGGTGTCTCCTCGCGTCGGACGGATCAGGCCGCGACCGGGCGCGGGGCGGTCCGGGCGGCGGGCCCTCGCCCCGTTGCCGAGTTGTGACCCGGGTGCGGCCGGGACGTGTTGACAGCGGCGTCGATGTGAACGTTATCATTCGAGCGGTCCCCACCGCCCACGGCGGCACGCCACAGACGGCGTGAGGACCGCTCGAGACGGACCTGACCAGGCCCGGAAGTTCCGCCGACGCCCCGTCGGCCTCGCGCGCGGCATGGACGCCGCGCGGGGCCGCAGGTGCACCGGCGCGTTGTCCCTGCTGCAGTCAGCAGACGGTGATTTCGACGAGGAGAAGCCATGCACAACCGGAGAACCTTCATGCTGGGAGCGTCGGCCGCCGCGGCCGCGCTCGGACTGGCGGCCTGCGGCGGCGAGGGCGCCGGTTCCGGCGGCCCCGACCCCGACGCCCCGCCCAGCGAGCAGACCGTGGGCGTCGCGATGCCCACCCAGACCTACGAGCGCTGGGTCGCCGACGGCAACAACATCAAGAAGGGCCTGGAGGACAAGGGCTTCGTCGTCGACATGCAGTACGCCGACGACGACATCCCCACGCAGCAGCAGCAGATCGATCAGATGGTCAACTCGGAGGTGAGCGTGCTGCTGATCGCCTCGATCGACGGCGCCTCCCTCTCCGCCCAGCTCGACGCCGCGGCCGCCGCCGGCATCCCGGTCATCGCCTACGACCGCCTGCTGACCGACAACGAGAACGTCGACTTCTACGTCACCTTCGACAACTACAAGGTGGGCGTGAACCAGGCCAACGCCCTGCTGTTCGGCCTGGGTCTGCTCGACGAGAGCTTCGAGCCGGCCGACGACGCCCCCGAGGGCCCGCTGAACATCGAGCTGTTCGCCGGCTCCCTCGACGACAACAACGCCCACCTGTTCTGGGAGGGCGCGGTCGACACCCTGCAGCCCTTCCTCGACGACGGCACGCTCGAGGTGCTCTCGGGCCAGCTGGACATCGAGCAGGCCGCCACCCAGCGCTGGGAGCAGGAGACCGCCCAGAAGCGCATGGAGAACCTGCTGACCACCCACTACAACGGCGGCGAGGAGCTCTCCGGCGTGCTGGCGCCCGCCGATCCGCTCTCGCGCGGCATCATCAACGCCCTGCAGAACTCGGGCCTGGGGCCGACGATCGAGGAGGGCCTGCCCGTGGTCACGGGTCAGGACGCCGAGATCGCCTCGATCAAGCTGATCGCCGACGGCGTGCAGTCCTCGACGATCTTCAAGGACACCCGCGACCTCGCCGACCAGGCCATCGTCGCCGCGGAGTCGATCCTCACGGGCGACGAGCCCGAGGCCAACGACACCGAGACCTACGACAACGGGGTGAAGGTCGTCCCCTCGTACCTGCTCGAGGTGCAGATGGTCCTCGAGAACAACTACGAGGAGATCATGGTCGACTCCGGGTACTACACCGAGGAGCAGGTGGAATCCGGACAGCTCTGAGATGGTTCGCCGACGTGCTGCCGAGGAACGAGGCGGTAGGAGGCGGGCCCGGAGAGATGGTTCGCCGACATGCTGCCGAGGAACGAGGCGGTAGGAGGCGGGCCCAGAGTCGACATTCTCCTCAGCAGAACCCCGGTGGGGTCCCGGGGCGCCGTCGCGCACCGGGACCCCCTGCCCGAAGGAGGGCTCCATGACCGAACACCAGGGGACCGATCATCAGGGGAGCGATCAGCCTGCGTCCTCGTCCGACGCGGCCGCGCACCTCCTCGAGATGCGGTCCATCACCAAGCGATTCCCCGGCGTCATCGCCCTCAAGGACGTGTCCCTGACGGTGGGCGAGGGGGAGATCCACGCGATCTGCGGGGAGAACGGCGCCGGCAAGTCCACGCTCATGAAGGTGCTCTCCGGCGTCGAGCCGGCCGGCACCTACGAGGGCGAGATCCACTACCGCGGCCGTCCCGTCCGCTTCGCCTCGATCAACGAGTCCGAGGCCGAGGGCATCGTGATCATCCACCAGGAGCTCGCCCTGGTGCCCCACCTGTCGATCGCCGAGAACATCTTCCTCGGCAACGAGCAGGCCCGGGCCGGCGTGATCAGCTGGCACGAGACCAACGCGCGGGCGTCCGAGCTGCTGGCCCGCGTGGGCCTCAAGGAGAAGCCCGTCACCCCCGTCGGCCAGCTCGGCGTGGGAAAGCAGCAGCTGGTCGAGATCGCCAAGGCGCTCTCGAAGAACGTCAGCCTGCTGATCCTCGACGAGCCCACCGCCGCCCTGAACGACGATGACTCCGAGCACCTGCTCGGCCTCATCCGCGACCTGCGGGACGAGGGCGTGACCTCGATCATCATCTCCCACAAGCTGGGGGAGATCGCCGCGGTCGCCGACGCCACCACCGTGATCCGCGACGGCTCGACCATCGAGACCATCGACATGCAGGTCCCGGCCGAGGAGCGGCGCGGTCTGGTGCCCCGCATCATCAAGGGCATGGTGGGTCGGGACATCGACAACCTCTACCCGGAGCGCAGCGCCCGGATCGGCGAGGAGATCCTGCGGATCGAGGACTGGCACGTCGGCCATCCCACCCAGGCCGGTCGCACGGTCGTCGACGGCGCGTCGCTGACCGTCCGCGCCGGCGAGGTCGTCGGCATCGCGGGACTCATGGGCGCGGGGCGCACCGAGCTCGCGATGAGCGTGTTCGGCCAGTCCTACGGCCGCGACATCTCCGGGAGCGCCTACGTGCACGGTCGTCCCGTGCGCCTGCGCACCGTCGCCGACGCGATCGACGCGGGCATCGCCTACGTCTCCGAGGACCGCAAGCAGTACGGGCTGAACCTCATCCAGGACATCCGCACCAACGTCACCGCCGCGGCCCTGAAGAAGGTCACCACCGGCGGCTGGATCAACGGCAACGAGGAGATCGCGGTCGCCGAGCGCTACCGCTCCTCGCTGAACATCAAGACGCCGACGGTGATGTCCACCGTCGGGAAGCTCTCCGGCGGCAACCAGCAGAAGGTGGTGCTCAGCAAGTGGCTGTACACCGAGCCGGAGCTGCTGATCCTCGACGAGCCCACCCGGGGCGTCGACGTCGGCGCCAAGTTCGAGATCTACTCGATCATCAACGAGCTCGCCGAGGCGGGCAAGGCGATCATCGTCATCTCGTCGGAGCTGCCCGAGGTGATGGGGCTGTCCGATCGCATCTACACACTGTCCGCGGGCCGGGTCACCGGTGAGGTCGCCGCCCAGGACGCCACGCAGGAGCGCCTCATGGAGCTCATGACCATGGAGAGGGAGTGAGCGCGGCTCATGGCCGGCACCTCTGACATCCGAGAGCTGTTCACGCGCAACCTGCGCCAGAGCGGCATCTACATCGCCTTCGTGTTCATCATCGTGCTGTTCACGATCCTCACCGGAGGCAGGCTGCTCAGCCCGGGCAACCTCACCAACCTCGTTCTGCAGTACTCCTACATCCTGATCCTCGCGATCGGGATGGTGCTGATCATCGTGGCCGGGCACATCGACCTGTCGGTGGGCTCGGTGGTGGCGCTGACCGGCTCCGTCGCCGCCGTGGTGGTGATCGGCAACGGCCTGCCCTGGTGGGTGGGCGTGATCGCGGCGCTGGGCACCGGTGTGCTGGTGGGGCTGTGGCAGGGGTTCTGGGTGGCCTATGTGGGCATCCCGGCCTTCATCGTCACCCTGGCCGGCATGCTCATCTTCCGCGGCCTGACCATGCAGGTGCTGGGCAACGTCTCGCTCTCGCCGTTCCCGCGGGAGTACCAGTACATCTCCGGCGGGTTCCTCAACGGGATCCTCGGCGGCAACGGGTACGACGCCTTCACCCTGATCCTCGCCGCGGCGCTGATCGTCGTGTTCGCGACCCAGCAGTACCGCGGGCGCCTCGCGAAGCTCAAGTACAAGCAGCAGGTCGAGGCGCAGTACCTGTTCTGGATCAAGAATGCTGCCGTGGCCGCGGTGGTGATGGCCTTCGCCTGGCAGCTCGCGCACTCGCGCGGCCTGCCCGTGGTGCTGATCCTGCTGGCCGCCCTGGTGCTCATCTACGGCTTCATCAGCCAGCGCACGATCTTCGGCCGGCACATCTACGCCATGGGCGGCAACCTCCAGGCCGCCCGGCTCTCCGGGGTGAAGACCCGGCGGGTGAACATGCTCCTGTTCGTGAACATGGGCCTGCTCGCCGCGATCGCCGGCATCGTCTACTCCGCCCGCTCCAACAGCGCCCAGCCGGGCGCCGGCAACATGTTCGAGCTCGACGCCATCGCGGCCGCCTTCATCGGCGGCGCCGCGGTGACCGGCGGCATCGGCAAGGTGCACGGTGCGATCATCGGCGGCCTGATCATGGCGGTCATGTCCAACGGCATGCAGATCATGGGCATCGACCAGTCCACCCAGTCCGTCGTGCGCGGCGTGGTGCTGCTGATCGCCGTCGCCTTCGACGTCTGGAACAAGAAGAGGTCAGGCGCGGGCGCCTGAGCCGCGACGGCGTGCGCCCGACGGGCGCGCGACGGACGCGCGACAGCCTCCTCGGACCCTCCTGCGAGGTCCGGGGAGGCCGTCGTGCGCGGACGGCGCGATGCATCGAGAAAAGTGGCCGCAACCTGCGGTGGAGATCCGTTGCACGGTCTCCTGCAACGATGTAAAGTCGAGGACGTGACGCAGCGCACTCGGCGCCGACGGACAGCACAGACGCTCCTCGGCCCGTCCGCCCCTGCGATGCGTCGTTCGCCGCGAAGGCGCGCTGCGAGACCCGGAGCATCCGTTCGAGACGAACTCGCAGCCCCTCCGCACCGATGAGACGAACGCCGTCGGGCCGCTCGGCCCGGAGGACCACCGGCCGATGGAGAGCTGAGATGAGCAACCGCCCACCCCGAACATCGATCGCAGAGCTTCCGGGCATCCCGGGGATGTCCCGTCGTCGGGTGCTCGGAGCGGCCGCCCTCGGAGTCGCCGGAACGGTGCTCTCCGGGTGCTCGACCCCCTTGGCGGCGGGTCTGCTGGGAACGGAGCTCGACCCCGGCACCGTCGTGTACTGGAACCTGTTCGGGGGCGGCGACGGCGTGCGCATGCAGGACATGCAGGCCGGCTACCGCGAGCAGAACGCCGCCGCCCTCCAGGCGACCACCCTGGCCTGGGGCAACCCGTACTACTCGAAGCTGACGCTGGCCACGGTCGGCAACCAGCCGCCCGACGTCGCCGTCGCCCACCTCACCCGTGCCAAGCCGCTCTGGGCCGGGGGGATCCTGGACCCGATCACCGAGGAGGACCTGGCCGGCGTCGGGCTCTCGAGCGCAGACTTCGCCGAGCAGGCATGGACGACGCAGGTCACTGACGGGCAGAACATCGCCATCCCGCTGGACACACACCCGTTCACCCTCTTCTACAACAAGGAGGTCTGTGAGCAGGCCGGGCTCTTGGACGCCGACGGGATCCTCATCGACCTCGACGGCAGGGACGCCTTCGAGGCGGCGCTGGCGGAGATCAGCGCCGTCACGGGCGGCACCGCGATCACGGTCGCGAACGTTGCGGAGACCTCCACTCCGTGGCGGTTCTTCTGGACCCTGTACAACCAGCTCGAGAGTGCCACGCCGTTCCTCTCAGAGGACGGCGCCGTCCTGAGCGTCGACGAGCCCAGCTTCCTCGAGGTGATGGATCTGGTCACGAGCTGGGTCGACGAGGGCTGGCTGAACTCCAACCTCGACTACGCCGGCTCGCAGACGGAGATGTTCATCGGCAATGCCGGCTTCTACCTCCAGGGCGAGTGGGAGATCGCGACGGCGCAGTCGATCGAGGGCCTCGACTTCGGGATGGCCGAGATCCCCCGGATCTTCGACAAGCCCGCGGTGCAAGCCGACTCCCACACCTTCATCCTGCCGCGGAAGGACCGCTCGCCCGAGCAGCGGCAGCTGGCGATGGAGTTCATCAAGGCGATGCTCGACCAGAGCCTCATCTGGGCAGAGGGCGGTCACGTCCCCTCCTACCTGCCCACGTTCGAGAGCTCGGAGTTCCAGTCGCTCGAGCCGCAGCAGCACTACGCCGGAGCGGCCGACCACGCGGTGTACGACGACCCCGCCTGGTACGGCGGCTCCGGCTCCACCTTCGAAGCGACCGTGGGGGCTCAGCTGGGACTGGTCCAGCAGGGGGCGCTGAGCCCGGAGCGGGCGTTCGCCGCCATCCGGAACCAGCTCGAGATCTACACCTCCACGCCGAGCCCCCTCTGACCGGAAGGCCACCGACATGACGACGACGTCCCCGACCGCCCGACGGTCCGCTCCGCCGAGGAGGACCGCTAAGCAGGCGGCCTCCGTGCGCCGCAGGACCCCGCAGGCCTGGCTCTTCCTCGCCCCCTTCGTCCTCTTCTACGCGGCCTTCATGATCGGCCCGACGATCTGGATGATGATCGCGAGCTTCTTCAACACCTCCACCGTCCGTTCCGGCCTGGGCTCCTTCGCCGGGCTAGACAACTACCTGGAGATGTTCGCCAGGGACGACTTCTGGTCCTCCCTCTGGCACACCCTCCAGTTCACGCTGTACACCGTGCCCCCGCTGGTGATCCTCTCCTTCATCTTCGCGGTGCTCACGAACCGGGTCTCCCGCGGGCAGTGGTTCTTCCGGCTGGCGTTCTTCCTGCCGTTCATCCTGCCCTCGGCCACGATCTCCCTCATCTGGGTCTTCGTGTTCACCCCGTCGACCGGGCTCTGGTCGCTGCCGGCCCGCCTGCTCGGCCTGACGCCTGGCGACGGCATCCTCTCCGACCCGCGCACCGCCATGATCGGCATCGCCATCGCCACCATCTGGTGGACCATCGGCTTCAACTTCGTGCTCTACCTGGCCGGCCTGCAGGAAATCCCCCGCGAGCTGTACGAAGCGGCCGCCGTGGACGGCGCGACCGCCTGGCAGCAGATCCGGTCCGTGACTATCCCGCTGCTCACGCGGACGACGGCCCTGGTGATCCTGCTGCAGATCATCGCCAGCCTGAAGATCTTCGACCAGGTCTACCTGATGACGCAGGGCGGCCCCGGCATCTCGACCCAGGTCGCGCTCGGCCTCATCACCGAGACGGCCTTCACCGACAACCGGATCGGTGCCGCGTCCGCCGCCTCCGTCCTGCTGTTCCTCATCATTCTCGTGATCGCGATCGCCCAGCAGCTCGTCAGCCGCATCGGGGCCAAGCGCGAGGAGGCTTCCTGACATGACTCTCACCGACGCCCGCCCCGCCCGCTCCCGACGCTCCGGCATCTCTGCCGCCGCTCCGGCCCGGCCCTCGGCCCACGCCGGCAGTAGCGGCCGCGGCTTCACCGTGGCCTCCACGGTGGTGCTCGTGGTCTTCGCGATCATCTGGCTGATCCCGAGCATGTTCGCCCTGAAGACGTCCTTGACCGACAACGGTGTGGCCGCCCTCGGTGCGCAGGAGATCCTCAGCAGCTGGAGCCCGACGCTGGACTCCTACCTCGGTCTCATGCGACAGGGCGACATCTGGAACTGGTACCTCGCCAGCGGTGTGACCTCCGTGGTGACCGCCGTGCTGACGCTGCTGTTCGCCTCCATGGCGGCCTTCGCCCTGTCCCGCATGGAGTTCCGAGGCCGAGCCGTGATCTACCTGGCGATCATCATCGGGCTTATGATCCCCAGCCAGGTGCTGATCGTGCCGATCTTCGAGCAGCTGCGGATCGCCCAGCTGCTGAACACCTACTGGGCGGTCATCCTCCCGCAGGTGCCCTCGGTGATCGCCGTCTTCATCTTCAAGCAGTTCTTCGACGGGATCCCGCGGGAGCTCGAGGAAGCGGCGCGCGTCGACGGCGCGAGCTCGTGGCGCATCTACTGGTCGGTCGTGATGCCGCTGTCGCGACCGGTGACCGCGGCGGTCGCGATCCTCACCTTCGTCTGGACCTGGAACAACCTGCTGCTGCCCCTGTTCGTCATGTCGAACCCGAGCCTGATGACTATCCCCGTCGGCCTCGCCACAGTGCAGGGCAGCTTCGGCCTCCGCTACGCGGACATCCAGGCGGGCGCGATCCTCGCGGCGCTCCCGCTGGTGGTGCTGTACATGTTCTTCCAGCGACAGATCGTCGAGGGAGTGACGGGCTCCGGCCTGAAGGGCTGAACCGCCCCGCGCCTCGTGACGGGCCCTGAGGGAGTGGCCCGCGACGACAGGTTCCGCAGCGAACATCACAGAAGGATTGCCTCACCTGACCCACCTCGCGTGGGATGGCAGGACGGTCGCCGAACGTCGGCGACCGCACACCATGCAGGAGGCCGGGGACGATGCTGGACCACGCGATCGTCATGGGCGGGAGCGTCGCCGGTCTCCTCGCCGCGGCGGGCCTCGCCGAGCAGTGCGACCGGATCACGATCATCGACCGTGACCCGCTGCCCGTCGACGGACCGGAGGCGTTCGCACCGCGGCGCGGGGTCGCGCAGGGGCGGATCGTCCACCGCCTGCTCGCCCGGGGCGAGCAGCGGATGGAGGAGCTGCTGCCCGGACTGCGGAGAGAGCTGCTGGCCGCCGGCTGCACCGAGCTCGACGGCCCGGGGCGGCGCGACGGCATCGAGGACCGCGACGGCCCCGGGGCGCTCGACCACCGCAAGGACCGCGACGTCCGGCGGGACCGCGCCGGTGTCGACGGGCCCGTGCTCGCGCCGGGGTCGCTGGGCCTGACGCGGCCCGTCCTCGAGGGCGTGCTCCGCCGCCGGGTGCTCGCCCTGCCCGCGGTCACCGCCCGGCAGGGAGCCGTCGCCGGGCTCCTGGCCGACGCCGACGGGCGGACCGTCCGGGGCGTGCGGCTGCGCGGGGCCGACGTCGACGAGCTGCGCGGCGCCCTGGTGGTCGACGCCGCCGGGCGCAGCAGCCGTGCGGCCACCTGGGTCGAGGCCCTGGGAGCCGAACGCCCTCGGGCGCTGACCACGCGGGTCCACGTCGCCTACACCTGCCAGCGGCTGCGTCTGCGCGATGGGGCGCTGCCCGAGGGTCTGCGGACCGTGTCCGTCCCGGCCGGCGCGCAGGCTCCCTTCACGGTGGATCTCGAGCCCTGCGGGAACGGGGAGCACGTGCTGTCCGTCGCCGGCACCGCACGGAACCTCCCGCCGAGCGATCTCGCGGGGCTCCGGGACCTGCTGGCCCAGCTGCCGGCGGCGACGGTCGCCGACGCGCTGGCGGACGCGGAGCCGGTGGGGGAGCCGGCGAGTGCCAGGGCGGCGGGCGGCCACCGACTGCTCTGGGAGACGGCGGAGGCGGCTCCCGAGGGCCTGGTCCATCTCGGCGACGCGGCCGCGACTTTCACCCCGCTGTACGGGCAGGGCATGACCATGGCGGCCGTCGGGGCGGTGACGCTGCGCGAGGTGGTGCGCAGGACCGGGGGCGCGACGAGCGGCCTCGCCGGCAGGTTCCAGCGGGAGCTCGCCGCGCAGCTCGACCCTGCCTGGGACGCCGCCGTGGCGCGGGACGCGGAGATCCCCGGCGCCGAGCTCGAGGTCGCTGCGGCTCCGGGGTGAGAGGACGGCTCAGAGCTCCTTCGTGCCCCAGAGCGAGCGGCCGTCGGCCCCCAGCACGCTGAACGTGAGGGTCCAGGCCCCCGCGCTCTCCCGCCACCCGCGGGTGACCACGCCTCGGTACGCCTCGCCGTCGAGGGTCAGGGTGGCGCGGGAGGCCCCTTCGAGCCTCCAGCGTCCGGTGCGGGACCCGGAGATCTTCCCGTCGCGGTGGAGACGGACGGGCAGGGACTCGACCACCTCCGGGCTGATGGCGCGGCCGTGGTCCACCAGCTGCCAGTCGCCCTCGAGGTCGGTGCGGTGCAGGCGGGATGCGCGTGCATCGCTCGCCGGTTCCCCGGCGTACCGGTGGGGCGAGACGACGAGCCAGCCGTCGGCGCTGACGTGCATGCGGTGCACGCGCACCTGGTGCAGCTCCCCGGTGCCGGGGAATCTGCTGTGCAGGAACAGGAAGATGTCCTCCTCGTCCTCGCCGCTCCAGGCGGAGACATGGCCGGGGGAGACGTAGCCGGATCCGGGGCCGGCCTCCTCCGCGTCGGCGTACCGGTGGTTGCCCAGGAGCTTCGCGCCGAACGGCTCGATGGAGGCGTCGTCGAACAGCGGCAGGTCGGGGTCCGCCGCCGCCTCGCGGAGGTCCTGTCCCATCGGGTCGAGGTAGGGCCCCTCCACATCGCGGGAGCGTCCCAGGCGCACGTTGTAGCCGCCGTCGGCGTCGAGACCGCCGAAGGTGAGCAGCAGGTAGTAGTAGCCGCTGCGATGGGAGTGCAGGATGTAGGGCGCCTCGATGCGGGCGTGGTTCCCGCCGACGAGATGGATGCCGTATCCCTGTCCGGGCGTAGGGCGCCCGGTGGCCGGGTCCAGCTCGAGCAGGAAGATCCCGCCGGAATAGGAGCCGTAGACCAGGCGGTGCCGTCCCCCGGCGTCGACGAAGGCGTGCGGGTCGATGGCATTGGGGTGGATCTGGGCGTCGTAGATCGTTCCGTCCTCGCTGGGCTCGTCCTACATGCCCGAGCGCAGGAAGATCCCCTCGTCCCGGTACGGCCCCTCGACGTGATCGGCGATCGCGGTGCCCATCGCCGAGCGCGGGGAGGTGCCCTCGCAGGCGCAGTAGTACATGCGGAACCGGCCCTCGGGGGTCCGTGAGACGTCGGCCGCCCAGAGGGTGTCGGTGTTCGCCCAGGCGAAGGCCTCGGCGAGCTCCTGGGTGACGTCCTCGAACAGCGGGTTCTGCGGGGTGACCAGGTCGGCGTAGCCCTCCCAGTGCAGGAGATCGTCGCTGCGGGCCGCGGCCAGGTGCGAGCCGACGACGTGGAAGCGCCCGTCGGCGGCGATCACCGAGGGGTCGTGGACGGAGACCTCGGTGAAGCTCGGGTCGGGCGGGGGCTGCGTGAGCGGAGGCCGCGCCTCGGCGCGGGAGGCGCCGAGGGCGGCGGCGCCACCGGCCGTGGACAGTGTCGCGGTGGCGGCGATCAGGCCGCGTCGAGAGATGGTCACCATGATCGACTCCTTCGTCGGGTCCCCGGGGCCGCCCGCCGGTGGGCGCCGCGCTCCGAGGTGCCGCTCCGGGGCTGAGGGGGTCGCAGGGGTGCGGGGCGGGAGCGCGGAGGTGGGCGACAGCCGCCATGGAGCGGCCGCGACCCTCCGCAGAGCACGTTACAACGTTGCAAATGCCGGGGCAAGGGCATGCGCTCCCTGGGCATCGACCCCGGAACTGACGCCGAGCGCGTCCCCGCAGCGCATGCGGTCCGACCGCGACGGGTCGGAGAGCTCAGCGGGTGTAGGTGAGGATCCGGTAGCGCAGGCCGCTCGCCGATACGTGCCAGCCCTCGGCCGGTTCGGCGCTGCGCAGGGCGAAGTCCTCCGGGATCTCCGGGGCGGTGGTGTCCCCGTCGACGTCGAGGTCGATCTCGGTGACGACCAGCCGCTCCGCGACCTCGATCGCGTCGGCGTAGATCGTGCCGCCGCCGATCACCCAGGTGGGCGCGCCCGGCGCGGCCTCGGAGGCCGCGAGCTCGAGGGCCTCCGGAAGGGACCGCGCCCGCACCGCGCCGGGCAGCTCGAGCGCGTCGTCGCGGGTGATGACGATGTTCGTGCGCCCGGGCAGGGGGCGGTACCTCGCGGGGAAGGAGTCCCAGGTGCGCCGGCCCATCACGACGGGCGAGCCCGTGGTGGTGCGCGAGAAGTGCTTGAGGTCCTCGGGCAGGTGCCAGGGCATGGTGCCGCCGGCGCCGATCACGCCGCCCCGCGCCTGCGCCCAGATCAGTCCGATCCCGCCGGCTCCCTGAGCGCTCACACCGCCACCGGCGCCTTGATGCCCTTGTGGTGCTGGTAGTCCACGATCTCGAAGTCCTCCAGCGCGTAGCCGAGGATCGACTCCGGGCGGCGGGTGATCCGCAAGGTGGGGTAGGGGAAGGGCTCGCGGGACAGCTGCCGCTCGACCTGCTCGTGGTGGTTGTCGTAGATGTGGCAGTCCCCGCCGGTCCACACGAAGTCGCCCACCTCGAGGTCCGTCTGCTGGGCGACCATGTGGGTCAGCAGCGCGTAGCTGGCGATGTTGAAGGGCACGCCGAGGAACAGGTCCGCGCTGCGCTGGTACAGCTGGCAGGAGAGCTTCCCGTCATGCACCTCGAACTGGAACAGCGCATGGCAGGGGGCGAGCGCCATCTGCGGGATGTCGGCCGGGTTCCAGGCGCTCACGATCAGGCGCCGGGAATCGGGGTTCGTGCGGATCTGCTCGACCACCTCGGTGATCTGGTCGATCACGCCGCCGTCCGGGGTGGGCCAGGAGCGCCACTGCGCGCCGTAGACCGGACCCAGGTCGCCGTCCCCGTCGGCCCACTCGTCCCAGATGCTCACGTCGTGCTCGTGGAGGTAGCCCACGTTGGTGTCGCCGCGCAGGAACCACAGCAGCTCCACGATGATCGAGCGGGTGTGCACGCGCTTGGTCGTGATCAGCGGGAACCCCTGGGAGAGGTCGTAGCGGATCTGCTTGCCGAACAGGCTGCGGGTGCCGGTGCCGGTGCGGTCGCCCTTGGCGTGCCCGGTCTCCATGACCTCGCGCAGCAGGTCCTCGTACGGGGTGGGGACGGTCATCGCGTCACTCCTTCTCGGGGCGGTCGGAGGTCGGTGGGTCGGTGGGGCGGGAGCCGTCGCGGGAGCTCGCTCCCGTGGTGGAGCCGCGCACCACCAGTTCGTAGGGGATGTCGACCACCCTCGGCGGGCCGTCGTGGCCCGCGATGCGCTCGCCGAGCAGGTCCAGCGCGGTGCGGGCGAGGGCCGCCTTGTTCGGGGAGATGGTGCTCAGCGGCGGCGAGGCGAACGGGGCGTCGGGGGTGTCGTCGTAGCCGATGACTGCGACGTCGTGCGGTACCCGTCGGCCCAGCTGCCGGAGCTTCGCGATCGCGCCGATCGCGAGCTCGTCGTTGCCGCAGACGAGGCCGTCGAGGTCCGGGTGGCGCCGCAGCAGCTGCTCGGTCCCGTCGAACCCGTCGGGGCGGTGCCAGGCGTCGACGGCCTGGAGGACGTCTGCCTCGGCCGGGAGGCCGTGGGCCTGCAGGGTGGCGAGGAATCCGTCCCGGCGCAGTGAGCCCGAGCTGTGCGGCTGCAGGCCGAGGTCGGTGTCGATGACACCGATGAACCCGAGCCTGCGCCGACCGGTCTCCAGGAGGTGGGTGGTCGCGGCCCGCGAGGCGGCGACGTTGTCGATGCGGGCGTAGTCGCTGCCCTGCGGGATCTGCTCGGGCAGGTGCTCGCCGATGAACACGGTGGGCTGGCTGGTGCGCTCCATCTGTGCGAAGTGCTCCTCCGCGAGCATCAGCGGGTTGAAGATGACGCCGTCCCCGAGCACCCGCTTGAACCCCTCGAGCACCGTGCGCTCGGCCTCCTGGCCGCCGGAGGTCGAGTGCAGCACGACCGTCTGCCCGCGGCGCTGGGCCTCGTCGATGAAGTGCTGCGAGACGTCGGAGAAGTAGGTGAAGGCCAGGGACGGGACCGCGAGGGTGATCATCCCGCTCGCGCCGGTGCGCAGCTGCTGGGCGGCCATCTGCGGGCGGTAGCCCACCTGCAGGATCGCCGCGCGCACCTTCTCCCGGGTGGACTCCCGCACGTGCGGGTAGTCGTTGACCACGTTGGAGACGGTCTTGATGGAGACTCCCGCGAGCTCGGCGACGTCGCGCAGCGACGGCGGGCGCCGTCGGCCGGAGGAGGATCGCGGGGACATGCGGTCGATTCTCGCACCGTCGCCGATCCGGGGAGGCGAACGTGACGGAGGTCGTGTCCGGCCGGGCCCGGGGAGACGCGAGGGCGCGGGCGGGGAGGCCGACGGGCCCCGACCCCGGTCGCGCCGGCGGTCCGGGACCCCGTTGACGTCGGGGCCGAGCTGTGGAACGCTGTTTGCAACGTTGTAGAAGTGCTTGCAGCAGTTGCAGATCCGGCCGCCGCACCGCCGTGGACGGGCCGACCCCACCCCTGGAGAAGGACGCCGACACCGATGTCTTCGCACGTCACCCTCACCCTCGATCCCGCCTTCCGGGTCGCTCCCGTGCGCCGCCGCACCTTCGGCGCCTTCGTCGAGCACCTCGGCCGCTGCGTCTACACCGGCATCTTCGAGCCGGAGCACCCGCAGGCCGACGCGCAGGGCTTCCGCACCGACGTCCTCGCCCTCACCCGCGAGCTCGGCGTCAGCTCCGTGCGCTACCCCGGCGGCAACTTCGTCTCCGGCTACCGCTGGGAGGACGGCGTGGGACCGGTCGAGGACCGCCCCGTCCGCCACGACCTCGCCTGGCACAGCTCGGACCCCAACACGGTCGGGATCGACGAGTTCGTCGACTGGGCCCGCGCGGCGGAGGTCGAGCCGATGTACGCGGTCAACCTCGGCACCCGCGGCGTCCAGGAGGCGCTGGACGTGCTCGAGTACGCCAACGCCCCCGCGGGGACGCACCTCTCCGACCAGCGCGGCGCCCACGGCCACGACGCCCCCCACGACATCCGCCTGTGGTGCCTGGGCAACGAGATGGACGGCCCCTGGCAGATCGGCCACAAGACCGCCGAGGAGTATGCCCGCCTCGCTACCGAGACCGCCCGCGCCATGCGGATGGAGGACCCGGACCTCGAGCTCATCGTCTGCGGCTCCTCGAGCTCCTCGATGGACACCTTCGGCGCCTGGGAGAACACCGTCCTCACCGAGGCGTACGACCACGTGGACATGATCTCCGCCCACGCCTACTACTCCGAGAAGGACGGCGACCAGGCCTCCTTCCTCGCCTCGGCCGACGACATGGACCACTTCATCGACTCCGTCGTCGCGACCGCCGACCATGTGCGCGCCAAGCTCAAGCGGGACAAGCGCATCATGATCAGCTTCGACGAGTGGAACATCTGGTACCAGCACCGCGCCGAGTCCCGCCCGCCCAGCGGCGATGACTGGCCCGTCGCGCCGGTGCTGCTCGAGGACGTCTACTCCGCCCAGGACGCGGTGGTCTTCGGGAACCTGCTGATCTCCCTGCTGCGCCACAGCGACCGTGTCGCCTCCGCCTCCCTCGCCCAGCTGGTCAACGTCATCGCCCCGATCATGACCGAGCCGGGCGGCGCGGCCTGGAAGCAGACCACCTTCCACCCTTTCGCGCTGACCTCGCAGCACGCCCGCGGCGAGGTGCTCGACGTGCGCCTGGACGCTCCGGCGTTCGACAACGCCCGCTTCGGCACCAGCTCCGCGGCCGACGCGGTCGCCACCTGGGACGAGGCCGACGGCGCGCTCGCCGTGTTCGTGGTCAACCGCGGCGCCGACGCCCCGCTCGCGCTCGACGCGGAGCTCGGCTCCTTCGGCGACCTCGAGCTGGTCGAGGCCCTCACCCTCCACCACGAGGACCCCTACGCCGCGAACACCAAGGACGCCCCCGACACGGTGGTCCCCGCGGCCAACGACTCCGTGGCGATCGCGGACGGCCGCCTCACCGGTGAGCTGCCCGCGATCTCCTGGTCCCTGATCCGTCTGGCCCGCCGGGCCTGACCCCGTACACGGTCCGGCCGGGTGAGGACGCCCCGGCCGGGCCGATGCCCGTCCCCCTGCCGCCGCCCGTCCCTCGAGGAGCTCCGATGACCGCCCGCACCCTGACCACCGGCCTCGTCGGCGCCCTCGCGCCGACCACCACCGGGTCCCGCCCCCTCGCCCCGCGCAGCACCCCCACCGACGGCCCCGCCCGCGTGGTCATCGATCTCGACCTGCCCGGCGCCACCATCAGCCGCCATCTCTACGGCCACTTCGCCGAGCACCTGGGCCGCTGCATCTACGGCGGCTTCTTCGTGGGGGAGGACTCCGAGATCCCGAACACCCGCGGGATCCGGGACGACGTGGTCGAGGCGCTGCGCGCCCTGCGAATCCCCAACCTGCGCTGGCCCGGCGGCTGCTTCGCCGACGACTACCACTGGAAGGACGGCATCGGCCCGCGCGAGGACCGCCCCCGCATGGTCAACTCCCACTGGGGCGACATCGTCGAGGACAACTCCTTCGGCACCCACGAGTTCATGGATCTCGTGGAGCTGCTGGGGACCGAGGCGTACGTCAACGGCAACGTCGGCTCCGGCACCGTGGCGGAGATGAGCGAGTGGATCGAGTACCTCACCCGCGCCGACGACTCCCCGATGGCCTCGCTGCGCCGCGAGAACGGTCGCGAGGAGCCGTGGAAGGTGCCATTCTTCGGGATCGGCAATGAGGCCTGGGGCTGCGGCGGGAACATGCGCGCCGAGGACTACGCGGCGCTGGCCCGTCAGTACTCCACCTACGTGCGCGACCAGGGTGGGGATCCGGGGAACACCGTCACCCGCATCGCCGCCGGCGCGAGCGACGACGACTTCGCCTGGACCGAGACCCTCATGCGCGCGGCGAAGGACCTCGAGGGTCGGGACGGGAAGGCCGGCCCCTACCAGGCGATCTCGATGCACTACTACACGATGTCCGGGCCCTGGGAGGACAAGGGCAGCGCCACGGAGTTCAGCGAGGAGGAGTGGTACCGCACGCTCTCGCGGGCCGCACGCGCCGAGGAGCTCGTGGCTCGCCACGCCACGGTGATGGACCACTACGACCCGCACAAGAAGGTCGGCCTTGTGTTCGACGAGTGGGGCACCTGGTGGAACGTCGAGCCCGGCACCAACCCCGGCTTCCTGTACCAGCAGAACACCGTGCGCGACGCCCTGGTGGCCTCGATCCACTTCGACGGATTCCACCGCCACGCGGACCGCCTGATCATGGCCAACATCGCCCAGACCGTGAACGTGCTGCAGGCGATGATCCTCACCGACCCGGAGTCGGGCGCCCTCGTGCTCACCCCGACGTACCACGTGTTCGCCATGAACGCCGGGCACCAGGACGCCCGCGCGCTCGCCGCGCACGTGCTGCTGCCCGAGGAGGTGGCCGAGGTCGACGGCCGTGCGCTGCCGATGATCTCGGCGTCGGCCTCGACGACGGGGGAGACGGCGCTGGTGTCGCTGTCGAACCTCGATGCTGCCGAGCCCCGTACGCTCGTCCTCGATCTGCGCGGGCGCTCGGTCACCGGCCACACGGCCCGCGTGCTCACCGGCGCGAGCTCGGCGGCGCACAACACCCCCGAGCAGCCCGAGGCGGTCGCGCCGGCCGAGCTCCCGGACGTGCGCGAGCACGAACGCGGCCTCGAGCTCACGCTGCCCCCGCACTCCTTCGCGACCGTGGAGCTGCAGCTGGGGGAGTGATCGCCGGGCCCTCGCAGGCGCTCGCGCGGACTGTGACCGTCGGCGTGCGGGGCCGGGTGATCTGGGGCTGGGTCCCGTGGGGCCGGGGCGTGCGGGGTCACGTCGCCTGACGTGTCGCTATGACAGCGCGATAGCGACACGTCAGGCGACGTGGCCGGGCGCGGCCTCGTCGGTCCTGCAGCGCGGCCCGTCGCCCCTCCGGCGCGTGCGGCCTCTGTGATCCCGGGGCACCTGCGACCGGCCTTGCGTCATGGGTGTCACCTGCAGCACGCCCGGCTCGTTCCCCGACGACCCTGTCGGTGCCCCAGAGCGACGGAACCAGGGTATTCAACTCCGAGGTTGACAACGGCACCCGGCGGGCGTAGCGTCAGAGTTGTCAACCGATCAGTTGAGAAAGGGAGGGATGGACGACGACGCACTCTCGAGGGCCTTCGCCGCCCTCGCCGACTCCACGCGGCGGGACCTCGTCTCCCGCCTCACCCTCGGCGACGCCACCGTCGGCGAGCTCGCCGCCCCCTACGACATCTCCCTGCAGGCCGTGAGCAAGCACCTCGCGGTCCTCGAAGCGGCGGGGCTCGTCTCCCGCCGACGCGACGCACAGCGGCGCCCCGTGCACCTCGAGGCCGAGGTGCTGGGGGAGCTGACCCACTGGATCGACCGACACCGCCGAGCCGTCGAGGCGCGGATGACCCGCCTCGACGCCGTCCTGCAGGACCTGGACGGCACGCCTCCCGAGGAGCACACGCCATGAGCAGTCCCGAGCAGCAGCAGACGACCCCCGACCCCCTTCCGACCGCCGCCATCGAGGCCGACCCCGAGGTCCCTCTGATCCGCGTCACGCGGGACTTCCGCGCCACCCCTGCGCAGGTCCATCGCGCACACACCGATCCGGATCTCTACGCCCGCTGGGTCGGGCCCGCGGACCTCTCCACCCGTATCGACCACTGGGACGCGCGCACCGGCGGTGCCTGGGCCTTCACCAACATCCGCGACGGCAGCGAGGAGTACTCCTTCCACGGCAGCTTCCACGAGGTCGCCGCGGACCGCATCGTCCAGACCTTCACCTACGACGGCTGGCCCGAGGCGGTCTCCCTGGAGACCCTGCGCCTCGAGGACCTCGGCGACGGACGCACCCGGCTGCACGCCACCTCCCTGTTCGACTCCTTCGAGGGGCGCAACCGGATGCTCGAGTCCGGCATGGACGTCGGGATCCACGAGGGCTATGCGGCGCTCGACGCGCTGCTCGCCGCGGAGGCGGAGCGATGAGCGGGGGAGCGGGGAGCACGCCCCTGCCCCAGCTGCCGCCCGCCGAGAAGCATCGTGTGATCGCCGCCCGCTTCACCGACGTGGCCCGGGGCGTCACCGACTGGGACGCCCCCACACCCGTGACGGAATGGCGTGCCCGCGACGTGGTCGGGCACCTGGTGACCTGGCTGCCGGGGATGGTCCACGCCGGCTCGGACGTCCGCTTCGCCGAGGGGCCCGCGGCCGACGAGGATCCGCTGGGTGCCTGGACGCATCTCGACGCTCAGGTGCAGGAGCTGCTCGATGATCCTGCCGCCGCCCAGCACCTGCACTCCAACCCCCACACCGGTCAGGACCGTCCGCTGCCGGAGGTGATCGACCAGGCCTTCACCGGGGACGTCTTCTTCCACACCTGGGACCTGGCCCGCTCCTCCGGGCAGGACGACACCCTCGATCCGGACCTCGTGCACGAGGCCCTCACCGGCATGCGCGCGATGGAGGAGATGCTGCGGTCCAGCGGCCAGTTCGGGCAGCAGCAGCCCGTCCCCGAGGACGCCACCGAGCAGGAGGAGCTCTTCGCCTTCCTCGGGCGGGATCCGCGGTGGACGCCGTGAGCGACCCCTCCGCCGACGCCGACGGTCTGCGCGCTCACCTCCGTGAGCTGCTGGGGCTCGATCTCGAGGACCGACGACAGGGGCGCATCGAGGGCCTCCGGGGTGGGCTCGCAGCGGGCTCGCCCGTCGAGGTGCAGGTGAGCTCCGCGGACGGCGAGTCGATCCCCGCCCTGCTGCTGCGCCCGGACCCGAGGATCGCGACCGGTGTCGGCGTGGTCCTCGTGGCGGGGCACGGCCGGGGCGTCGACGACCTGGTCGTCACCGACCCCGCCGACGAGTACCACGACGCGCTCGCCCACAAGTTCGTGCGGGCCGGGGTCACCGTGCTGTGCCCGGAGATGGTGAGCTTCGGCCGTCGGCGCCTGCCGCGCAGCGCGGACCAGCCGCCGTACGAGGAGGGCGAGAGCTCCTGCGGGATCGACGCGGCCTCCCACCTGCTGCACGGCAGGCCCGTGATGGGGCGCCGGGTCGCCGACGCCCGCGCCGCCGTGCAGGCGCTGCGGGGCCTGCCGGGCGTGGAGGCGTCCCGGGTCACGGTGGCGGGCGGCTCCGGAGGCGGCGCGGTCGCCCTGCTCCTCGCGGCCGTGGACCCGTCGATCCCCGCGGCCCTGGTCGCGAACTACTTCTGCACCTTCGCGGCGAGCATCGCCTCGATCCGGCACTGCCCCTGCAACATCATCCCCGGTCTGCTGCCGGATCTGGAGATGGCGGACATCGCCGCTCTCGTCGCCCCGCGCGCCCTCGTGCTCGAGGCGGGGGAGCAGGATCCGCTCTTCCCGATCGCGGCGACCCGAGAGGCGTCCTCCCGCCTTGCCCCGGTGTGGCAGGCGCACGGCGCACCTCCTCCCGGGCTCGTGGTCACCGACGGCGGGCACGCGTTCCGGGCTGAGCGCTCGCTCGAGGCGCTGCTCGAACACCTCCAGCCCCCTCAGCACCTCGAGCACATCGGGCGCCGCGAGCACTGAGCGCGGTTCTCTCCGGCCCGTCGTTCTTGAAACGATGCGGACAGGGGGTGACCGGCGCCACGTACCGTGCATAAGCTTCTCGGATGTTCTCCACCCTCTCGCCCGGCGCCCTGGGCCTCTCCCTCGACCACACCACCTCGATCGACCTCGCTGCGCAGCACGGCTTCGGCGGCGTCGACCCCGACCTGGAATTCTTCCGCGCCCTCGGCAGCCGCGCGGCCGTCTCCGAGCACGCCGACGCCGTGCGCGAGCGCGGCCTCGAATGGGGCATGGCGGGCCTGCCGGTCCCGCTCGACGCCCCCGCCGGGGAGTTCCGCGACGCCCTCGTCGAGCTGCCCGGCTCCCTCGACCTGCTGCGCTCCGCGGGCGTGACCCGGGTGGGCACCTGGCTGCGCCCCATGCACGACGAGCTCGACCACCGCCAGAACTGGCGCCTGCACGTCGGCCGTCTCTCCCTGGTCGCCGAGCTGCTCGCCGATTCGGGGCTGCGCATCGGACTGGAGTACATCGGCCCGAAGACGTTCTGGTCCACGGAGCGCTTCCCCTTCATCCACACCCTGCGGGAGGCGCGGGAGCTCATCGCGGAGACCGGGGCCACCAACGTCGGCCTCATCCTGGACAGCTACCACTGGTACACCGCCGGGGAGAGCGCGGAGGACCTCGAGGGCCTCACGGACGCGGACATCGTCTCGGTGGACATCAACGACGCCCGCGCCGACCGGGAGCGCGATGAGCAGCAGGACCTCGACCGACGCCTGCCCTACGACACCGGGGTCATCGACCTCGAGGGGTTCATGGGCGCCGTGCACGCGGCCGGGTACACCGGTCCCGTGAAGGTCGAGCCGTTCATGAAGTCCCTCGCCGAGCAGCCCGTCGACGAGGTGCTCGGCGACATCTCAGCCCGGCTCGATCGCGCCGTCGCGGCGGCATGACCGGTCCGGTGCCTGGCTTCGCGCGGCGAGCGCATGCAGCACCATCGGTGCGAGCAGCTCGGCGACGACCTCGGCGACGATGATCGCGCCGTCGACGGTGAAGTGCGTGTTGTCCTCGATCCCTTCGGGGTAGAGGATGCTCGCACCGGCGGGGAGCTGCGTGAACAGGCGCCGGGAGGGCTCCTCCCCGAGGGAGTCGATGAGCCCGCGGGTCCGAGCATTCAGATCCAGCAGGGGTACGTCCCGACGCTCCGCGAGGGCGATGGCGGCCGCGGGATACTCGCCGTGGGTGTGCAGCAGCGTTCCGTCCTCGTAGTGGCGACGGGCGACCGGCGTGCACAGCACCGGGAGCGCCCCGAGCGCTCGGACCTCCTCCACCATCCGGTCCAGTGCTGCGGTGTACCCGCCCCAGGGAGCGAGATGCTCGTGCTTGGCGTCGTTGTGCCCGAACTGGATCGCCACGACGTCCCCCGGTGCCGCCGCATCGAGCACGCCCGCCCATAGACCGTCGTCCCGGTGGCTCTGTGTCGTGGCGCCGTTCTTCGCGAGGTCGACGACGTGCACCGGGCCGGCGGCGGCGGCTGCCTCGGCGACGCGGGCTGTCAGCGCCGCCCCCAGATGCGCACCCCAGCCGCACATCGGGTACGCCGTCGCCACATACGGCGCGACGGTCGAATCCCCGGCGAGGACCACGCGCAGCGGTCGTGCCCCGGCGCTCATGCGGGCATCGCCGCGATGATCCCGGCGACCCCGTCGGCATCCACCAGGTGATCCAGCACGGCGGCCCGGACCCTCAGGTCGAGCGACTCCTCGGCCGGGATGTCCCGCGGCTGCGTCCAGGCGAGGCTCGTGCCCACGCCGACGTAGTCCATGACCCGCACGAACCACGGATCGATCCGACCCTGCGCCGCCTCGTCCTGGACCAGCAGCAGGCTCGTCCAGTCGTCGCCGTGGCGCCGGCTGACCACGATGAACTCGCTGGTGGAGCCGTGGGCGTGAGACTCGCCCTGGCCGCCCTCGACCAGGATCCGTGTCTCGTCCGCAGTGGGCAGACGCCAGAACAGGCCGCCGTATCCGGCACCCAGTCGGCCGCGGGTGGCAGGGCTGGTCAGGTGCACCGCTCCGGAATCCGCCTCGAGGCGGCTGCGCCATGACAGGCCCCAGCCCCGGTGCTCGGGCAGCAGGTACGCGCCGATCCGACGTTGCTCGAGCAGCACGTCCGACCCGCCGTGCGTGCGCCACCGCACCTCGGCGTGCAGGTCGCGGCCGTTCTCGGTGAGCTCCTCCCCCAGAGACTCCTGGCGGCCCTGGTTGGCCAGGAGGGTCGGTCCCTGCCCCTCGACATAGGTGCGGCCGCCCCAGTAGGTGGTGCCGTTGACGTCGGGCAGCGCGAGCGAGACCCCGAAATGGTGGCGATGGTCGACAGGATTGGTCACGGTCATCGCGTGGCCGGCGAGCGAGCGCACCGGATGCAGATGCGGCCTCGGGCTGTGCACCGGGGCCATCGACGCGCCGGTCAGTGCTGCGGAGAGCAGCACACCTCCGTGCAGCAGGGTCCAGTCGCGGCCCTCCCGCACCCATCCCAGCGGCTTGTCCTCGAGCGCGACCTCGTCGGCCGCGGTCCGTTCGGGACGGGCGGACGCGGCCGGGATCCGGGACGGCGGAACCCTTCCGGTGCTGTCGCCCAGCAGGATCTGCGGCTCGAGCAGGACGTGGCGGGAGCTGTCCGCATCGGACGAGTCCCCGGAGCCCTCGGCGCCCGTCCCCTCGATGCCACGGCGAAGGAGTCTCCACGCGACTGCCCCGGCATCGAGCTCCTCCTGGGCGACCGTGGTCAGGCTCGGCACCGCGAAGCGGGTCAGCGTGATGCCGTCGAACCCGGTCACGGAGAGGTCTCCCGGGACGTCGACCCCGAACTCGTTCAGGCGCGCGAGCAGCCCGAAGGCCGACAGGTCGTTGAACGCCAGGGCCGCCGTGGCGCCGGAGTCGAGCACCTGCTCGGCCACCCGGTAGCCGTCTGCCATCGACGAACCGCCGTGGATCGATCGCAGCATCATCGTCGGATCCGCGTCGGCCAGGGCGTTCAGCGCCCGGAGCCGCTCCCGGTTCGCGGCGCTGCGGGGCGGCCCGGCCACGTACAGCAGGTCCCGGTGGCCGAGGCCCTCGAGGTGGGTCACCAGTTGGCTCATACCCGCCGCGTAGTCGATGCCCACCGAGGAGATGCGCGGGTGGGCGGAGCGACGGTTGACGAGCACGACGGGGGAGATCTGCTCGACGAGGTCGTCCAGCGTGAGGTCGTCCATGCGCGGGGAGACCAGCACGACGGCATCGCACCGCCGACGGGCATCCCGGGCGACGGCAGCCTCCCGCTCGGGCGAGGGCGCCTCGGCGACCAGCACGCTGTATCCGTCGGCCTCGGCCGCGCGGGAGAGGCTGCGCAGGATCGTCTGGAACATGGGGTTGCCGAGGTCGGGGATGACGAGCGCGATCGTGAGTGTGCGGCCGGTGGAGAGATAGCGGGCCGTGAGGTTCGGTCGGTAATGGAGCTTGTCGGCGACCTCCTTGACGCGGGCGCCGATCGAGGGATCCACGCTGGTGCGGCCGTTGAGCACCCGGGACACGGTGGCGCGCGAGACTCCGGCCGCCTCCGCGACCTGGGTGATGGTCGGTCCTCCGCCGGCTCGAGCCATCAGGCGTCACGTCCTTCTCGTCGTACGGTCACCGGGCCGAAGCTCGCCCGGCGCTCGGAGAGATCATGACCCATCGGGGAGGTGACGGTCGCGAACAGTCCGATCTCGGCGCCGATCCAGTGCCCCTTGGTCGCCTGCCAGTCTGCCAGCAGCATGTCCCGCTGCCCGTCGAGCCCCGTCCCGGCCGCGGCGAAGGAAGCTCGTCCTTTCGCGTCGACCGTGACGTGCAGATGCACACTCGCCTCCGCGTCGGGATCGGAGCTGAGCAGTCGGTGCACGACCATTACCTCGTCAGTCCCGTCCGACTCCATGGTGGAGTGCACGAGCGCGATCCCGTCGGCGTCGCGCCGCAGTCCTGCCCAGGCATAGGAGTATCCCAGCACCACTATGCCGGCCCGCTCCGGGCCGATCGCGGAGGTGGTCGCAGTACCGGGAAGGTGCAGCTGCACCGTCCAGTCCGAGGGCCGCCCCGGCATCTGCTGGCCGAGGATCGCCCCCTGGTCCCGCAGGTCACCGCGAGGGCTCGGTGCGAAGGCGAGGTCCAGACGTCCGGTGCCGGTGCGCCACCACTGGGTCTGCGGATTGGCCTGCCAGTGCCAGCGGGGGTGGAGTTCCGCGGAGCGGAAGTCGTCGGAGCGCCAGGGTTCGCGGTACGGCTCGCCGACTGCGTCGTCGTCGGCGTCGCGCGGGGGTACGACGGCGACAGGGCGGCCGCGGACGTCGTCGATGCGCTCACCCATGTGCGGCCAGCCCTCGGCGTCGAACCGCACCGGTTGCACGTGGGTGACCCGGCCGAACACGTCGCGGTCCTGGAAGTGCACGAACCACCATCCGCCCGCGGGGTCCTCCACGAGGGCACCCTGGTGGGGACCGTTGACGGGGGTCGAATCCTGTTCGAGCACGATCCGATGCTCGTAGGGGCCGTGCAGGTCCCGGGAGCGGAAAACGACCTGGTAGCCGTCGGCCACGCCACCGGCGGGGGCGTAGATCCAGTACCAGTCGTCGTGCCGGTACGCCTTGGGGCCCTCGAGGGTGAGCATGTCCGGGATGGCCGCCCCGTCGATGATGACCTGCGAGGTCGACAGCGGAGCGGTGAGGTCGGGGGTGACCTCGAGCAGCGAGAGCCGGTTCTTGATGCGTGCCCGGGAGCGGGCCCAGCCGTGCACGAGGTACGCCCGACCGTCGTCGTCCCACAGCGGGCACGGGTCGATCAGGCCGTGCCCGGGCAGCAGGAGTCGCGGTGCGCTCCACGGGCCGGAGGGGTGCGGGGCGTCGAGCACGAAGATCCCGTGATCGGGGTCGGGATAGACGAGGAAGAAGGTGCCGTCGTGCTCGCGGAGCGATGGCGCCCAGACCCCGCTGCCGTGGCGGGGGAGTGCGTAGTGCTCGGTGGGAACCAGGGCGGGCAGCGCATTGGTGATGTGCTCCCAGTCCACCAGATTCGTCGAGCGCAGCACCGGCAGCCCCGGGGCGCGCTGGAAGCTCGAGGCGATCATCCAGAACTCGTCGCCCACGCGGATGACGTCAGGGTCGGGCCAGTCCGCATCGAGGACGGGGTTCGCGCGATGCTCCACGGGGTACTCCTCCAGGTCGGGGTGCTGACTGTCGGTACACGAGATCTCGGCCGGGGATCTCAAAATGGGGAACCGGTTTCTCCCCGCCGAGATCAGACAGTACCAGGGGTGATCGAGGGCCCGGCAGCGGTCATCGTGAGCAGCGTGGGCTGCGGGGGTGGCGACGAGGCCGGCCTTCGGACGGTCGTTGACCTGGGGTGATGAGATGGACGGCAGTGCTTGCGGGTGTACGTGTTCCTGCGAATCTCGAAGAAGTCGTTGACAGCCGCCGAGGGCGACAGCACACTGGGCCTTGTTCGGGAACCGGTTTCCCGTGGAACGGTTTCTCGCTTGCTCTCCACGACGAGGGCGCCCGACGACGAGCAAGGATGGCCAATGGTGGCTGACCCCGCAGGTGACCCCCGGATGAGCTCCCCGGTGCTCGCAGCGACCGTGCCCAACGGAGCCACGGATCCTTCCCCGCTCCAGGTGCGCAGGAAGCCGCTGCGCAGGACGCTCTGGCGCTACCGCTCGCTCTACCTGATGGCCCTGCCCGGCATCGCCTATTTCCTGGTGTTCAAGTACCTGCCGATGGGCGGCCTGATCATCGCCTTCCAGGACTACAAGCCGTTCCTGGGGATCCTGGACAGCCCGTGGGTGGGCTTCGAGCACTTCGTGCGGCTGTTCACGCAGGACACCTTCGTCATGCTCCTGCGCAACACGCTGTTCCTGTCGTTCCTGCTGATGATCATCTCGTTCCCGGTGCCGATCATCCTGGCGCTGCTGCTCAACGAGCTGCGCGGCCTCCTCTTCAAGCGCAGCGTGCAGACGATCATCTACATCCCCCACTTCATGTCGTGGGTCATCGTGGTCTCGCTGTTCTACGTGATGCTCACGACCGACGGCGGCGCGATCAACAACCTCATCGTCTCCCTCGGCGGCGACCCCGTCGGCTTCCTCACCGATCCCGACTGGCTGCGGCCGATGTACGTCTTCCAGCACGTGTGGCGCACTGCCGGCTGGGGCACGATCGTCTACTTGGCCGCCCTGACGGCCGTGGACATGAGCCTGTACGAGGCCGCGGAGATCGACGGCGCGAACCGCTGGCAGCAGACCTGGCACATCACCCTGCCGGCCATCCGCGCCACCATCATCGTGCTGTTCATCCTCTCCATCGGCGACTTCCTCGAGCTCGGCTTCGAGCACATGTTCCTGCTGTTGAACTCCATGAACCGCGAGGTCGGCGAAATCTTCGACACCTTCGTCTACACCGCCGGCATCCAGAACGGCCAGCTCAGCTTCGCCACCGCGGTGGGCCTGTTCAAGGGCCTGGTGGGTCTCATCCTCGTGATGGGCGCGAACACCTTCGCCAAGAAGCTCGGTGAAGAGGGTGTGTACTGATGTTCGGCTTCGAGCAATTCGTGACGCTGAACCGGTGGCTCACCGGGTTCTGGCGGCTGGCCTGGCTCAACATCCTGTGGCTCGCGGTGACGGCGCTCGGACTCGGTGTGCTCGGCGCGGGACCTGCCAGCTACGCCCTGGCGAAGTACCTCGACCGCTGGTTCCGCCATGGCGAGACCCCGCCCGCCGCGCCGATGTTCTTCCGATACGCGCGGGAGCTGCGATGGCATCCGGTGCTGATGGGACTTGTTCTGCAGGCCGCCGGCGCCGTGATCCTGATGAACCTGCTCAGCCTCACCGATTGGTACCTCCGGGCGGCGAACCTCCTGGTCCTCGCTGTGCTCTGGATCATCGCTGTGCACGTCTTCTTCGTGATGGCCGCGATGGATCTGCGCGGGGTGCGGGCCCAGCTGTCCGGCGCGCTGCTCATGGGTCTCGGCTCCCTGCACTGGACCATCCTCGGCACCACCGCCGTGCTCGCGGGCTACGGGCTGATGATCCGCTTCGCCGTGCCTCTGCTGGCGCTGTTCGGAGTGGCCCTGCCCGCCGCCGTCTTCGCGGCGATCTGCCGTCGCATCCTGCGTGATCTCGAGTCCGGTCCGGCTCTCTCCCACGCTTCTCGTCTCCCGCGCATCGCAGCGCGTTCCGCGGAGCGCACCGATGCGCTCCTGCGCCGCTCGCCGTCGGCCTCCGACCGAGCGACCACTCCTCAGAAGGGAACCCCGGCATGATCTCTCGCAGGAATCTCCTCACCTCCGTGCCCGTCGCCGCAGCAGGCGCCCTCGCCCTCTCCGCGTGCGGAAGCAGCGGCTCGAACGATTCGGGTGGTGGCGACAGTCCTTTGACCTGGATGGCGATGCTGCATACGCCCAGCACGCCAGATGCGAGCGGCCCGGTCCAGAAGGCGCTGACCGATCTCGTCGGGACCGACTTCACGATGCAGTGGGTGCCCGACGCGTCGAAAGAGGAGAAGATCAACGCGGCTCTCGCCTCCGGCTCCGTCGCGGACATCACGTCGATCGCGCAGCTGAACAATTCCTCGATCCGCAGCGGAGTGACGTCCGGGCTGTTCTGGGATGTCGAGCCGTTCCTCTCCGAGTTCGAGAACCTTCAGGGCATCGACCCGACGATCCTGGACGGCGCGCGCCTGGACGGCGTGCTCTACGGGGTGCCGTTCCAGAAGATCCTCGCGCGCTACGGCGTGCTGATCCGCCAGGACTGGCTGGACGAGCTGGGGCTGGAGGTGCCGCACACCATCGAAGATCTCGGCGAGGTCGCCAAGGCCTTCGCCGCGGGGGACCCCACGGGCACCGGTCAGTCGGTCACGGGGTTCATCGACCGCGAGGAGAGCTTCAAGGTCGCCTTCCGGTCGCTCGCCGGATACTTCGGTGCTGGCGAGACGTTCCAGCTGGACGATTCCGGGAAGGTCATCCCGGCGATCATCAGCGATCCCTGGAAGGAGGCCATGGAGTGGTACCGCGGCGTTTTCGAGGCGGGCGGTGTGAACCAGGAGTTCATCACCACCCAGAAGGAGAACCAGCAGCAGGCGATCGCGCAGGACAAGGGCGGAATCGTCGTCACCGGCCTGTTCGAGGCGAAGAACTACGTGGCCCTCGCGGAGTCGATCAACCCTGACACCTCGGTCAAGTGGACCCTCATCAATGACATCACCTTCGAGGACGTGCCGCGTCGGATCGTTTCGGACACCGGCGGCGGCGTGGGCGGCCTGCTGGCGCTGTCCACCCAGACGGTGAAGACCGAGGAGGACGTGCGCCGGGTGCTCGGCTACGCGGATGCCCTGATGACCGAGGAAGCCCACGGACTGATGACCAACGGCATCGAGGGCACCCACTACGAGATCGACAGCGACGGCGCGGTCACGATCATCGACCAGGCGCTGTGGGAGCAGGAGGTGCAGCCGTACTCGAGCTCCCGCCTGGCGGAGAACGCATTCACCTACACGTCCTCGGACCCGTACGTGAACCTCGCCAACGAAATGATGGAAGAGAGCTCGGAGTACGCGATCACGAATCCGGTCCAGTCGCTGAACTCGGAGACCTTCAACTCCCAGTGGGCGACGATCGAGCAGACGATCCAGGACGCGTACAACAACTTCATGATGGGCCAGGCCTCGATGGCCGATTACGAGTCCGCCATCGAGACAGTCCGCTCGCAGGGCCTGGACGACATCATCTCGGAGTACACCGAGGCGTACGAGAAGTTCAACGCCTGACCACCCTCGGGCGAACGCCCCTACCGCTCGCGAAAGGTCGCCTCCGTGCCCACCGTGGAGTTCATCGAACACGCTTCAGCCCCCGAACTGGCGACGGCGTGGCTGCAGGATGCCATCGACCAGGCGGCCGGCCGCGGCGGCGGGCAGGTGCGGGTATCGGCCGGCGTCCACCGCACCGGGGCGCTGCGCCTGCGCTCCGGCATCGATCTGCATCTCGAATCCGGCGCCCTGCTGCAGTTCGTGCCGGAGCCGGAGCTGTATCCCGCGGTCGAGGCGCGATGGGAGGGCGCCGTCGGCACCGTGCACTCCCCGTGCCTGTTCGCCCTCGGAGAGACGGACATCGCGATCACCGGCCTCGGCACGATCGACGGCGGAGGGCTCGCCTGGTGGGACACCTTCCGGAACCGTCGCGGCGAGCTCTCCCACCCGCGGCCCACGCTCATCGGACTGCACGGATGCGAGCGCGTCACGATCCGCGACGTCGTGCTGCGCAACTCGCCGGCGTGGACCGTGCACCCGGCGCTGTGCGACGACGTGACGATCACGAACGTCCGCATCACCAACCCGTCGGACTCCCCGAACACCGACGGCATCGATCCCGAGTCCTGCCGCAACGTGCGCATCAGCGACTGCCACATCGATGTGGGCGACGACTGCATCGCGATCAAGGCCGGCACGGAGCGCACCCCGGATCGGGTGGCCAGCGAGAACATAGTGATCACGGGCTGCACAATGGTCCATGGACACGGCGGCGTGGTGATCGGCAGCGAGATGAGCGGCGGCGTGCGCAACGTCGTGATCAGCAACTGCGTCTTCCAGGGCACCGATCGCGGGATCCGGATCAAGACCCGCCGGGATCGTGGCGGGACCGTCGAGGACGTGCGGGGGACGAACATCGTCATGGACGACGTGCTGTGCCCGATCGCCGTGAATCCCTTCTACTTCTGCGGGCCCGATGGGAAGGACCCCCATGTCGGGGACCGCTCCACGCGACCCGTCGACGCAGGGACCCCGCAGATCCGCGGCCTGCACCTGGCTCACCTCACCGCCCGCAACGTCCATGCCTCGGCCGGTCACCTCTACGGTCTGCCCGAGGCCCCGCTGGCGGACCTCTCGATCCACGACCTGACCGTCTCCTTCGCCGCGGTGCCCCGGGCGGCCTCGCCCGAGATGGCCTCGGGCGTCGAGCCGCGCACCCGCTCGGGGATCGAACTCGGGTTCGTCCGGGGCGGGGAGCTCAGCCGCGTTCGGGTCTTCGGGGCCGACGGAGAGGCCGTCACCGCGACCGCCTGCGAGGACCTCGAGCTCGACGTGAGGGGGAGCGATGAGCGTCATCGTTGAGGCGCGTCGTCGACCCGCGTCCCGGGTCCGTCGCACGGCGGAGCTGTGGCTGGTCGGGATCGCGATGGTGCTCTCCACCGTCGGTCTGGGCGGGTTCTCCCTGGTGATGAATCAGGCCGATGCCCCCACTTTCGAGCGCGTCATACTGCCGAGCCTGCTGGGCGCCGAGTCCGACATGGGCCTCGACCAGGCGTATGAGGCGGGCCGCACCCTCGGAGCGTGGTTCGGGGTGACCCTGATCGTCGTCCTGCTGCTGTCCGTGGTGGGAATCTTCTTCGCGCGCCGTCGACCCTCGCGCCGCAGCACCGGCTGGTGGTTCCTCGCCGCAGGCCTTGTCTGCCTGCTGGGCAGCCAGCTGATCCTCTACCCGATCGCCTTCGTCTTCTTCGTCAGCGCCGGGCTGTTCGCCCTGCGTACGGTCACCGATGGGAGCCCTTCATGACCGCCCCCTCCCCCAGCCCCGCGACCGACGACGCGGCCACGGCCGTGCTGGGCAGCCCGCCGCCCGAGCCGGTGAAGCCCAAGAAGCCCACGGCGCGTCGGCTCACTCGCGGGGAGCAGGCGTTCCGGGTGGTCAACGTGATCATCCTCAGCGGCTTCTCGCTGATCTGCCTGATCCCGTTCGTGCACGTCATCGGCAGCTCCTTCGCCACCCCGGGGGAACTCGCGACGAGCAACTTCCTGCTCATACCGCGCGACGTCACAGTGGACGCCTATCGCTACATCCTGTCGACGCCGACGATCTTCCGTGCGATGGGCGTCTCCACGATCGTCACAGTCGGCGGCACCCTGCTCAGCCTCGTGGTCACGGCCCTGATGGCGTACGCCCTGGCCAAGCCGTACCTGATGGGTCGACGCGTCATCAACTTCATGGTCATCTTCACCATGCTGTTCAGCGGCGGCATGATCCCCACGTTCATCGTGGTCTCGAAGCTCGGGCTGCTGGACTCCCTGTGGGCGCTCGTGCTGCCGGTGACCGTGAACGCCTTCAACTTCGTGATCATGCGGAACTTCTTCCAGGGCATCCCGGACAGCCTCGAGGAGGCCGCGCGCATCGACGGCTGCTCCGAACTCGGTGTGTTCGTGCGCATCGTGCTGCCGCTCTCGGTCGCCTCGATCGCCACCATCGGCCTGTTCTACGGGGTCACCTACTGGAACACCTACATGCACGCGGTGCTCTACATCAACGACTCCTCGAAGTGGCCGATCCAGGTGCTGCTGCGCCAGATCGTCATCGTCGCCAGCGGCGTCAACGCCGACGCCTCGGCCGTGGACGTGGTGCCTCCCGCGCAGTCCGTGAAGATGGCCGTGATCACCGTGGCCACTCTGCCGATGCTCATGGTCTATCCCTTCATCCAGCGCTTCTTCGTCAAGGGAGCCCTCATCGGCTCCGTGAAGGGCTGACCATCCGCTCAGGCTCAGGCCCCGCTCTCTGCCCGACTCGCCCCCGCAGTTCGCCACGACAGATCGAGGATGATCATGCCTTCCGTGTCTCGCCGCCAGTTCGCTGCAGCCCTCGGCGTCGCCTCCGCGACGACGCTGGTCCCGCTCGCCCCCGTGGCGGCCGCGCCGACTTCCCCGACCACGGGGAGCGAGGTCCTGACGACGATGCGAGTCCCACCGGGCAGGGGGACGGCGGATGGCCCCGTCTGGTCGCCGCGGCCGACGGGGTTCGCGGGCGTGAGCACGCCGGACGCACCGGAGGGAGCGATCGGAGGCCTCGGCGGCGACGTCGTCGTGGTCAAGGATGCGCAGGCGCTCGCCGAGGCGGTGCTCCGGGACGGCCCGACGATCGTGCTCGTCGAGGGGGCGGTCTCCATCGAACCGTTCGGGGCCACCTTCGCGATCTCCTCGGACACCAGCATCCTCGGCGTGAGCCGAGGAGCGGAGATCGTCGGCGGCGGGTTCCACCTCGACGGTGTCGCGAACGTCGTGATCCGCAATCTGACCTTCCGTGACTCCTACGTGCCGGGGGACTGGGACGGGAAGAGCGATGACAACGACAACGACGGCATCCGCGTGGACACCTCGCACCATGTGTGGATCGATCACTGCGAGTTCACGCGCCTGGGCGACGGGACGGTCGATGTCCGGAAGGATTCCACGAACATCACGATCTCCTGGTGCGTGTTCCGTGACCACAACAAGACGGTGGGCGTCGGCTGGACCGAGAACGTCCTGACCACGATCACGCTGCACCACAACTGGTCCTCGAACACGTATCAGCGCAATGCGAGCATCGACAACGTCGCCGCCGGCCATGTATACAGCTGCGTGTTCCAGGGGCAGGCCCACTACGGGACGATGTCGCGCGGTGCCTCGCAACTGGTCGTGGAGTCCTGCCTCTACGAGAACGGCGAGGACGCGATCGTCGCGAAGGATCCGCTGTCCCGGGTCGACTCCCGCGGCAATCGGTTCACCTCGATCCGCGGCCGGCAGGACCACACCGGGCCCACCTTCGAGCCGTCGGACCATTACTCATACGCCGCAGAACCGATCGACGACCTCACCGGGGTCGTCACGAAGCACGCCGGTCCGCATGCACGACGCGAGCGGGCCGCGCGCCGGATCCGCGTCGCACTGGACGGTACCGGCGACGTCGCCAGCATCGGGGCGGCGGTCGGAGCGGCCTGGCGCTCGTCGGACCCGATCGAGATCGTCGTGGCACCGGGCACGTATCGGGAGATCGTTCGGATCTGGCCGGGAACTCCCGCGGGGCTCGTGCTGCGGGGAGAGTCCGGTGTCGCGGAGGACGTCCGCCTGACCTACGACCTCTCCGCAGGCACCGAGAAGTTCTACGGCGGCGATTTCGGCGCGACCGGGGCAGCCACGCTCGCCGTGCTCGCCGACGACGTGACGCTCCGCGATCTGACGGTCGTGAACGGATACGACGAAGCGGCCCACGGGGGAAGCCAGGCGCAGGCGCTCCGCACGGTCGGGGACAGGATCCTGCTTGATGGGGTGCGGCTGCTCGGGAACCAGGACACGTTCCTCGCCGAGACGCCCTCGAAGGACCAGGTCGGCCGGGTCTATGCGACGGGATCGTACATCGAGGGCGATGTCGACTTCATCTACGGCCGGGCCACGATGGTGCTCGAGGACTGCGAGATCAGCTCCTTCGACCGCGGCGAGGAGAACAACGGATACGTCTGCGCCCCGAGCACCGCAGGAGGACAGTGCGGACTGCTGTTCGTGGGTTGCCGGTTCACCTCCGAGGCGGCCCCGGGGACCGTCCACCTCGGACGGCCCTGGCATCCCAGCAGCGATCCCGAGGTCGAGCCGGCGGCCGTCGTGCGCGACTCGTACCTCGGTGCGCACATCCGGACCCCGGCATGGTCCGACATGGGCGGCTGGCCCTGGCAGGACGACTTCCTGCGCGAATACGGCAACACCGGACCCGGCGCGGTCCCGGTTGGAAGCGACGTCGACGGTCGCCCTCAGCTCACCGAGCAGGAGGCCGAGAGCCGCACCCGCGAGGCCTATCTGCTCGGTCCCGACGGCTGGACTCCCTGGGCCTGACACTCACAGATCAAGGACGATCATGCACTCCATCTCCCGCCGCACTCTGCCGGCGCTCGCCGGTCTCACCCTCAGCGGTGCCGCTCTGCTCGGGACCTCCGCGCCCGCCGCCGCTCTGCCCCGGGCGCCCGGGTCCTCCGCTCACGACCTGCTGCGGCTCATGCGCGTCCCGACGGGCCGATCGACGGCGTCCGGACGCATCTGGTCCCCGCACCCCACGGGCTTCGCGTCCCTCCCCACCAACGCGCTGCCGCATGGCACCACTGGTGGCCTCGGAGGCCGTGTGGTCACCGTCGGCTCCGCCGAGGAGTTCGCAGGCGCTGTCAGCGTGGAAGAGCCGACGATCATCCTCGTCGAGGGCTCGATCGTCTTCCCGGTCGGCACGATGATCGATGTCGGGGCCGACACGAGCATCCTCGGCGTCAGCCGCGGAGCGGAGCTCGTCGGAGGCGGTCTGCGCCTTCCCGAGGTCTCCAACGTCGTGATCCGCAACCTCACCTTCCGCGACTCCTTCGTCGCGGGGGACTGGGACGGGAATCTCGATACCAACGACAACGACGGCATCCGTGTGGACACCGCGCACCATGTGTGGATCGATCACTGCGAGTTCGCGCGACTCGGGGACGGTCAGGTCGACATCCGCAAGAACTCCACGAACGTCACCGTGTCCTGGTCTGTGTTCCGCGACCACAACAAGACTCTCGGCGTGGGCTGGACCGAGGACCTCGTCACCACGCTCACCCTGCACCACAACCGCTTCTCCAACGTCCATCAGCGCAACGGCAGCATCGATCAGGTGAAGGTCGGGCACGTCTACAACTGCTGGCTGGAGGGCGCGAGCTCCTACGGCATGGCGTCGCGCGGGGCCACACAGCTGCTCGTCGAGCACAGCGTCTTCGAGGCCGTCCGCAATCCGATCGGAGCCAGCGATGAGCTCTCCCGGGTCGCCCAGAACGGCAACCTGAACGCGGGCTCCTGGGGCAGCTGGGAAGACACCGGGATCGAGGCGGTCCCGGCTGATCACTACGACTACGAGCTCGATCCCGTCGACGCGGTACGAGAGCTTCTGTCCCGTGATGCGGGACCGCATGCGCGCAGGGAGCATGTCCCGCGCCGGCTCCACGTGGCTCAGGACGGCAGTGGAGACCTCGCCTCGATCCATGCAGCGATCGGCGCCGCCTGGCGCGGCCCGCACCAGGTCGAGATCATCGTCCATCCCGGCATCTACCGAGAGGTCCTCACCGTCTGGCCCGGCTGCGACGGTCTCGTGATCCGAGGTGCTTCCGGCTCGCCCGAGGATGTCCTGGTCACCTATGACAAGCCCGCGCAGGACTGGGCGACTGTCACGGTGCTCGCACAGGACGTCGCCCTCAGCGCCCTCACGCTGGAGAACGTGTACGGCGAACCGGCGGATGGCGAGGGTGCGGCGTACCCCCTGCGGACCGTCGACGACGGCATTCAGCTCACGGACGTCGTGCTGCGCGGCGGGCCCCACGAGGTCTCCGACCCGCGGACATGAACTCAGCCGCCCGTTCCTGCCTCCTGACGACGGATCGAGGAAGATCATGATCACCAGCACTGCCCGACGCCTCGCCTGCGTCGCCGCCGCGGCCGCCCTGGTCGCCACGGTGCCGGGCATCGCTGCCGCAGACCCCACCGGCGACGCCGCGCGGTCCACCGCGATCACGGAGCGTCAGGTGCTCGGCGACGGCGACGGCTGGGGAAGCGCGGAGGGCGGCACCACGGGCGGCTCGGACGCCTCCTCCGAGCACGTGTACGACGTCTCCACCCGCGCCGAGCTGCTCGCCGCTCTCGACGGCGCGGGCGATGACCCAGCGATCCTCCGCGTGCACGGGAACATCCCGATGAACGCGGACGAGGACGGAGCACCGATCACCTGCGAGGAGATCGCCGAGGGCACCGGGTTCGACCTCGATGCCTACCTGGAGGCCTACGACCCCGAGACCTGGGGGACCGACCGTGAGCCCGAGGGCGCTCAGGAGGACAGCCGTCGTGCGGCGGCCGCGAAGCAGAGCGCCCTGATCGCCGTACCCGTCCCGTCGAACACCACGATCATCGGCGCGACCGACGGCGCAGGGTTCACCGGGGCGACGCTCTCGGTGGCGGGCGCCCACAACGTCATCCTGCGCAACCTGGAGTTCGCGGACACCTACGACTGCTTCCCTTCTTGGGACCCGACCGACGGCGCCGAGGGCAACTGGAACAGTGAGTACGACAGCGTGAGGATCGTGGACGGTTCCACGAACATCTGGGTGGACCACAACGCCTTCACCGACGAGCCGATGACGGACGACCAGCTCCCGAGCTACTTCGGGCGGATCTACCAGCGTCATGACGGAGCGTTGGACATCACGAACGGGTCCGACCTGGTCACTGTCAGCTGGAACACCTTCCGCGCTCACGACAAGCTGACCCTGGTCGGCTCGACGGACAGCCCAGATCGGGGTGATCCCGGCAAGCTCCGGGCGACCTTCCACCACAACCTGTACGAAGGTGTGGGCCAACGCGCCCCGCGGGTGCGGTTCGGACAGGTCGATGTCTACAACAACCACTACGCGATCAGCGACGACCAGACCGTCGGCTACGGCTACTCGCTCGGGGTGGGCTTCGACTCCCATCTGTGGGTCGAGGCGAACAGCTTCACCACCGGTGGCGTCGCCGACGCCGGCGACCTGATCTCGGTGCTCGAGGGCACAGAGGTCGCCACGCACGGGAATCTCGTGGACCGCCGTGAGGTGGACCTGCGCGAGGCCTACAACGCCCGGGCCCCCCAGGATGCGCAGCTGACCGAGGACACGTCCTGGCAGCCCACCCTGCGCGCCTGCGTCGATGACGCCACCCGTGTGGACGCCGTGGTCCGGACGTGGTCCGGTCCTCGCTTTGGTCCCGTGCGCGGCCGGATCGGGGCGGACTGCCGCTCATGACGTTCACCCCCGAGAGCCGACGAGAGCGGCTGCGCACCCTGCTCGACCTTCCGACGACCACGCCGAACGAGGACAGCGCCCGCCTCATGGAGGTGGCGGAGGCGTCCGTCCACGCCGACGAGGACGGTGCGTCGGCGGTGCGCGTGGTCACCGCCGACGGCGACGCGATCCCAGCCTTCCTCCTGCGTCCGGACCCGGAGGCTGCCACCGGTGCCGCCGTGGTGCTCGTGGCCGGGCACGGCCGGGGCATCGATGATCTGGTGGCCGTGGATCCGGCCGATGAATACCACGACGGTCTCGCCCACAAGCTCGCTCGGGCAGGTCTCACCGTCCTGTGCCCGGAGATGATCAGCTTCGGCCGTCGGCGCTTCCCCCGGCCAGCAGGCGGCGTGCCCTACGAGCCGACGGAGAACTCCTGCGGCATCGACGCCGCACGGTACCTGCTGCACGGGCGGCCGCTCATGGGGGCCCGGGCTGCCGACGCCCAGGCCGCGGTGCAGGCCCTGCGCCGGCTGCCCGGCGTGGATCCCCAGCGCGTGGGCGTGGCCGGGGGATCCGGCGGCGGCGCTGTCTCCCTGTTCCTCGCGGCCGCGGATCCGACGATCGCGGGAGCCCTGGTCGCGAGCTATTTCTGCAGTTTCGAGGCGAGCCTGTGCTCGATCCGGCACTGCCCGTGCAACATCGTCCCCGGGCTGCTGCCGGACCTCGAGATGGCGGACATCGCCGCCCTCATCGCCCCGCGCCCGCTGATCCTGGAGGCGGGGGAGCGGGACCGCATCTTCCCGATCGAGGCGACCCGTCGCTCCTTCGCGCAGCTGGCCCCGGTCTGGGAGGCGACGGGCGCGCCCGCGCCGGAGCTCGTCGTCACCGACGCGGGGCACGCGTTCCGCGCCGAGCGCTCCCTCGAGTCGCTGGTGCAGCGGCTGAGATGAGGCGCCATCGGTGACGGGAGATCGTCGGACGCAGAGGCGGATCGCCGTGACAAACGTGGCCTTTTGCGGCATGAGCGCGGTTCCGAGGGCTCTCCTGCCGTACGGTGAATGCTGTGAACGCTGCTGCGGCCCCTGGCGCCGCGCGCGACACCAGATTCTTGAGACCATGACCCTTCGACGATAGAGACACCTCTTCATGCCCTCTCCCCGCAAGAAGCTCACTCCCCCTGCGCGCCTGCCCAAGAACGGCATGCGCATCACCCCGCTCGGCGGCCTCGGCGAGGTCGGTCGCAACATGACCGTGTTCGAGCACGCCGGCAAGCTGATGATCGTCGACTGCGGCGTGCTCTTCCCCGAGGAGCATCAGCCCGGCATCGACGTGATCCTGCCGGACTTCACGTCCATCCGTGATCGCCTCGACGACATCGAGTGCATCGTGCTCACCCACGGCCACGAGGACCACATCGGCGGCGTGCCGTACCTGCTCAAGGAGCGGGCCGACATCCCGCTGATCGGCTCCGAGCTGACCCTGGCCTTCATCACCGCGAAGCTCAAGGAGCACCGCATCACCCCCAAGACCATCCAGGTCGAGGCGGGGCAGAAGCACAAGGCCGGCGTGTTCGACCTCGAGTTCGTCGCGGTCAACCACTCCATCCCCGACAGCCTCGCGGTCGCGATCCGCACCAAGGCCGGCACCGTCCTGTGCACCGGCGACTTCAAGATGGACCAGTTCCCCCTCGACGGCCGCATCACCGATCTGCGCGCCTTCGCCCGCCTCGGTGAGCAGGGCGTGGACCTGTTCCTCACGGACTCCACCAACGCGGAGGTCCCCGGCTTCACGATGTCCGAGCGGGATCTCACCCCGGCGATCGACCAGGTCTTCGCGTCCTCGCCGCGGCGCGTGATCGTCTCCAGCTTCGCCAGCCACGTGCACCGCATCCAGCAGGTGCTCGACGCCGCCCACGCCGCCGGCCGCAAGGTCGCCTTCGTCGGCCGTTCGATGGTGCGCAACATGGCGATCGCCCGCGACCTCGACTACCTGGACATCCCCAAGGGCCTGGTCGTCGACTTCCGCAAGATCCAGTCGATGCCCGATCACAAGATCACCCTGATCTGCACCGGGTCCCAGGGGGAGCCGATGGCGGCGCTCGCGCGCATGGCCAACGGCGACCACCAGATCCAGGTGGGCGAGGGCGACACCGTGCTCATGGCCTCCTCGCTCATCCCGGGCAACGAGAACGCGATCTACGGGATCATCAACAAGCTCACCGACCTGGGCGCGAACATCGTCCACAAGGGCAACGCGAAGGTGCACGTCTCGGGCCACGCGAGCGCCGGTGAGCTGGTGTACTGCTACAACATCGTGCGCCCGAAGAACGTCATGCCGGTGCACGGCGAGTCCAAGCACCTGCACGCCAATGCCGAGCTGGCCCGTCGCACCGGTGTGCCGGAGCAGAACGTCGTCATCGCCCAGGACGGCGTCACCGTGGACCTCATCGACGGCAAGGCGCGGGTCTCCGGCAAGGTCGAGGCCGGCCTGGTGTACGTCGACGGGCAGACCATCGGCGCCGCCACCGAGGACACCCTCGCCGAGCGTCGCCTGCTCAGCGGCGGCGGCGTGGTCACCGTGGTGGCCCTGATCGATCCCAAGACCTACAAGCCGGTCGAGCCGGTCGAGTTCCTCTCCAAGGGCTTCGTGCACGACAAGCGCACCTTCGAGGGCGCCGAGGCACAGGTGACCAAGGCCCTGGCCCGCGCGAAGACGGACAAGGTCGAGGACATCGCCGAGATCGAGGAGTCCATCGTCGAGACCGTCAGCAGCTACCTGCGCCGCACCTACCGCCGCGAGCCCGCGGTCCAGGCGGTCGTGGTCGACGCCTGAGTCGTCGCAGAGGCCCGGACGAAGGCCCCTCCCACCCGGTCGTCCCGGGGCGGAGGGGCCTTCGTCATCGACGGCGGACGGCTGGATCAGAATGGCGGGTCGGCAGGAGCGGCCGGTGCGGGCGCCGGGTCCGGACGGGCCGGTTCGGCGTCCTGGAGGAGACCGAGATGGCGGGCCTCCTCCCACGCGAGCATCTCCTCGTAGATCTCCCAGGAGCGCTGCAGGGCGTCGGCGAGCACCGGGGTGAGCAGATCCTTGTTCGGCTGCTCCCGCAGAGGATGATGGCCGTCGATGAGCCAGGTGGTGCTCCCGTCGGGTTCCCGAACAGGATCGAGAATTCCTCGGGTCTTCATGTCGTGGTGCTTCCAACACAATCGATGAAGATTCTCGATCGCCGTCCGGCCGCCGTTCTCGGGATTCCGGTGATCGTATTCTTCGATATGGTCCGATTCGCCGATGGTGCAGGTGTTCCGGGTGCATCCGGGGACGGCGCAGACGGGGTCGAGGAGGCGCAGGTGCTCCTGCATCGCCGGGGTGGGCGGGTAGCGCTTCGGCGGCAGGGGCAGGTAGGCGCCGTCGGAGGGGTCGGTGAGGATCCGGTACCACGTGGACTCCCCGGCGGCGAGGTGGCGGGCCATCGGCGCGGGCAGCGGGATCGTCCCGTCGAGGGTTCCGGGGGCGTCCGACTCGCCGAGCAGCGTCATCACGGGGACGATGACGTTCAGTCGCATCCTGCTCCCGGGGGCCTCGATGCCCCCGGTCTCGAGCACGGAACGGGTGAGGATCGCGTAGCGCAGGGCGGAGAGGGGCAGGTGGTGGCCGTCGCGGGTGGCGGTGCCGTCGAGGTCGAAGGGCGCGTCGCGGCCGTCCGCGATCGCGTGGCGCTGCTCGTCCTGGACCGCGCGGGCGGCGGCGTCGAGGCGGTGGGAGAGGTCGACGATCTCGTGGATCGGGCCCGTGACGAGGAGGCGGGCGGTGCCGTCGTGCGCGGGGTCGACGTCGAGCTCGACGTCCCGCTGCTCCTGCGGTGACGGCTGCGCGGCCGCGGTGCCGAACCAGGTGATCAGCGTCCCCAGCTCCCGACTGAACCGGTCGCGCCGGATGTTCGCGAGGTCCCAGTCCGCGACCCGGTCGTCCAGCAGCCGGCACTGGTCGGGGGTGAGGCGGCGGATCCGGCGCAGGAGCTGCTCGAACCAGGAGACGGGGAGGTGCCCGGCCTCGAGGCGCGCCAGGGTGCGGGGCAGGGCGGTGACGGCGAGGAAGGCGTCGCGCAGCAGCGTCCGGGCCTGGTCGAGGGTGACGCGGCGGGCCTCGGCGACGAGGATCGCGTAGGTGTCGCCGTCCTCGTCCGTGTCGTCCCAGAGAGAGGCGAGTCGTCGCAGCCGCGCCGCGTAGGCGCGGGCCTCGTCGTGATGGGAGGCGAACAGCTCCTGTGCGGCATGCACCTCGAGGGAGCCCGGCTCGGTGAAGGAGCGGGCGGCGAAGTCGTCCGGGTCCAGCGGCCTGCGGGCCCGCACCGTGGTGTGCGGGGGCTCGGCGCCGTGGACGGGAGGCGAAGGTGCGGGATCGGCGTGGTCGCCCATGGGCTGCGGGCCGACGGTCGACGTCATCGCGACACCTCCTCACCGAGTATTCTGGGATTTTCCCCGCCAGTGTTCTCCGGACCCTTTCATTTTATCCCGTGGAACCCTTTCTCACCAGGGTCGGGAACGATGATGTGGAAAATGTGGACAACCCTGCCGTGGGGAGGAGAGGTCGGTATCGGGGAATCGTCTGCGCCGTGCCGGGACCGGAGTCAGCGGCGGCCGGCCCGATGCTCCGACGGGCTCATCCCGCGCAGGGTGCGGAAGCGGCGCGAGAAGTGCAGCGGATCGCGGAACCCGACCCGTCGGGCCACCGTCGCCACCGGATCGGACGTCATCTCCAGCAGCCGTGCCGCGAGCTCGAGCCGCTGCGCCTCGACGTAGCGGGCGAGCGGGGTTCCCACCTGTGCGCTGAACAGGTGGGACAGCCGCGACGGGGAGAGGTGGGCGACCTCGGCGAGGGCGGCCGTGTCGAGACGCGAGGCGGGCAGGGGAGAGAGTCCCGACGCCTCGCGCGACGCCCCGCGCGAGGCTCCGCCCGAGGCTCCCTCCGAGACCAGATGGGCGTCGATGTGCTCGAGCACCGCGAGCACGCGCTCGTCGAGCTGGTGCCGGCGCGGGTTCTGGCTGTCGTACCAGAGCAGCGCTGTCTCGAGGCCGTTCAGGGCGAACAGCTCGGGCCGCCCGACGGTCAGGCGGGCGGCGCGCGCGGCGGCCCGCAGCGCCTGCTGCACGCGCTCGTCCACCTCGCTCCCGAGACGGATGCGGCCGAGGCCCGGTGCGGCCTCGGGCCAGTCCAGCAGCGCCAGCCAGGTCGCCGGCGGATGGCAGTGGCTGTACAGCAGGTGCCAGCGCCCGACGGCGGGATCGGTGCCGTAGTCGTGCAGCGTGCCGGGACGCAGCAGCACCGCCTCGCCGGGACGGGTGATCCGGGAGGTGCCGTCGGCCCCGTGGACGATCCCGCCGCCGTCCACGGTGTGCAGCAGCAGCCAGTCCTCGGTGCCCCGGGTGCGGCGCACTCGGTAGCTCGCGCCCTGGTCGAGCTCGCCGAGCAGCACCCTCCCCGTCTCGGGAGGCGGCACCTCGGTGGGTGCGACCTGGTGCCGCGCAGCAGGATCGTCCATGTCGGTGACCTCCGAGGACCTGGCCGGTGGGGGTGCGGGCCACCAGACTGACAGCATGACCACAGTGGAGAACACCCCCGTCGGCCCCGCGGACAGCGCAGTCGCGCCGGACAGCGCAGGCCTCGTGACCTTCGAGGCCGACGTCGACGGGCCGCGCCTCGCCACCGCCTACGACGAGGGCGGTGCCGTGCACCTGCGCGGCGTGCTCACCGACGAGGAGGTGCGCGAGCTGCGCGAGGCGTTCACCTCCCACATCGAGACGGACGGCACCGGCGGCGCCTTCCACGAGATCGGCGAGGACGACCCGCTGCACGCCTACCCGCGGATGATCCAGCCCCACCGGGACGACCACCTCCCCGGCCGTCTCGCCCGGCGCTGGCTGCTCGAGCAGCGCATCATGGGGCGCGTGGCGGAGGCCGTCGGTCCCGTGTGGGCGGCGCAGTCGATGTTCTACTTCAAGCCCGCCGGCGCGCGCGGTCAGGCCATGCACCAGGACAACTACTTCCTGCAGTCCCATCCCGAGACCTGCATCGCGGCGTGGATCGCGGTCGACGACTGCGACGCCGAGAACGGTGCGCTCGGGGTGGTGCCGGGCACCCATCGCTACGAGATCGAGTGCCCCGAGGAGGCCGACGCGACGGAGTCCTTCACCACCATCACCGTCTCCATCCCCGAGCACCTCCGGGTGGTGCAGACGGACCTGCGGGCCGGCGACATGCTGATCTTCCACGGCAGCCTCGTGCACGGCTCCCGGCCGAACACGAGCACGGACCGCTTCCGCCGCTCGCTGATCTTCCACTACATCCCCGAGGGCAGCCGTGAGGTCGCCGGCTCCTACCAGCCGCTGCTCGATGCCCGCGGCCGGGAGGTGGAGATCGAGGCCTCCGAGTACGGAGGCCAGTGCGGCGAGGGGTGGGTGGCGCGGAACCACTGACCGGGGCGAGGGCGGATCGGCGCGGCCGGGAGGCGCCTCCCGCAGGATCCACGGCGGCGGTGGCGGTCTACTCCCAGTGCTCCAGCTCGTCCTCCCGGTAGTACATCTGCTGGGACGCCCCGAACCGCACGAGGACGGTCCGGTCGTCCTCGCGGACGTGGACGATCACCCCGTACTGGTGCTGCATCGGGCCCTCCATGCGTGGGCCGGAACGGGATACTGGCCCCATGGCGGAGAGCGCGACGGATCGAACGGGCCGACGGGTGGAAGCGGTTCTCCTCGACCTCGACGACACCCTCTTCGACCATCGGACCTCGGCCCGGCGAGGCGTGGCCCGCTACGTCCAGGAGCTGGGGGAGGAGGCCGCGCCGGAGGTCCTCGAGTCCTGGGAGACCACCGCCCAGCACCTCATGGCGCGTCGCCGCGCCGGGGAGATCGATCGTGCGACGTATCGGCACGAGCGGGTGCGCTCGCTGCTGCGGGACCTCGGCCGGGACGGCGCATCGGCGCTCGAGGCGGCCGAGTGCGAGGAGATCTACGGACGCATCCTCGATCGCTACGAGCAGGAGTGGGTCGCGTTCGACGATGCGCTGCCCGCTCTGCGGGCGCTGCGCAGGCGCGGGATCCCCACCGCGGTCCTCACCAACGGTCCCGAGGAGAGGCAGCAGCGGAAGGTGCGCGCGCTCGGCATCTCCCCGTGGGTGGTCGGAGTCTGGACCAGCGAGCTCCTCGCCGCGAAGAAGCCCGACAGCGCGACCTACCTGACCGTCTGCGAGGCGCTGGAGGTCGCCCCGCAGCAGGTGCTGCACGTCGGCGACGACCGGGAGCTCGACCTCGACGGTGCCCTCGCCGCCGGGCTCCAGGCTCTCCACCTCGACCGCGATGGGCGGCACCCCGCATCTCCGCAGAGGATCGGCGGCCTCGACGAGCTGCTCGCGCGGATCTGACGCACAGGCCGTCAGATCACCGCGGCGCCCAGCGCAGCACGGCCTCGACCAGCTCGCCGACGGGCCGGTCGCTGTCCAGGCGCAGCACGGGCTTCTCGAGCGTGCGCAGCCACGCCTCGTGCACGGCCCGGCTGCGCCCGGTGGAGCTCGGGTCGTCGTAGCTGCGCGCCCAGTCCAGGAAGTGCGACCACGCCGCCCGGTCGATCTCCTGTCCCTCGCGGCGCACGCGCTCGCGCTCCTCGAGGCGGCGCATCCGCTGGGCGGGGTCGAGGGTCAGGAACACGACGGCATCGCACCGGTCGACGACGTCCTCGCCCCAGCCGAGCATCGATCCCGAGAGCACCCATGCCTCGCGGGGCACGAAGACCTCCGTCATGAGGGCGGTGCGCTCCTCGGCCGGTCTCTTCTGCGTGTAGGGAGGAGCGGTCGGCCTCCAGAAGTAGTCGTCCGCATCGGCATGGGGCACCGACCAGCGGTCGGCCAGCGCCCGGGCGAGCGTCGTGGTGCCGGAGCCGCTGGCTCCCATCACGTGGACTCGGGAGCGCTCCATCGGGCCATTCTCCCGCGTCTCGCCCCCGTCCGCCTCGACGGCGCTCGGAGGGGAGGGGTCACTGGTAGGAGACGAACCACGGTCGCGGTGCGACGTCGTAGGTCTCCTCGGGGGTGAACAGGGGCGTGTCCTCGTCGTAGAAGTTCTTCCACGCCATGGCGACGCCCTCGGGCAGGTCCTGCTGCAGCGCGCGGTAGGTGCCGAGCTTGTCCCCGGGCACGCCGTGGCCGTCGGCGTGGAGGGTGATGGCGAGCTCGGGCCGGGAGACGTCGAGGTCCTGCCGGTCGGTGATCATCGAGTGGGTGAACTGGTGCAGTATCAGCACCTTCTGCGGGAGGGAGTGCTCGGCGGTGAGGTCCGCCAGCCAGGTGGAGACCTCGTTGACCTCCGCGGCGGTGACGGAGCCGATCTGCTCGAGGTGCTTCTGCCCGGGCCGCAGCCGCCACTCGGGGTCGAGTGCGAGGCCCACGTGGGGTGCGGTGAGCAGGTCCTCGTAGAGCGTCGCCTGGGTGAGGAAGTCGGTGGTGCCGGGCTGGAGGTCCAGCACCACGTAGACCCCGGCCTCGCCCGCCGCGTCGACCCAGTCGCGCAGCGACTCGGGGCTCACCTCGGCGGAGAAGTCCCCGTCGGAGCCCGCATCGGAGGAGGCGATGGTGCTGATGATCTCGAAGGCCGGGATCACGGGCTCCTCGGTGAGGTCCTGGTACTCGGCGACCAGCTCCTGCACGCGGGTGATGGTCTCCTCGAGCTCCTGCTCGCCGAGGATCCCGAGGGAGGGGATGCCCGGGGTGCCGTAGGCGGCGATCATCCGCCGGCCCGGGAACACCGTCGTGCCGCCGCCGGGCAGCTGCGGCACGGTGGTGGTGCGCCGGAGGGTGTCGGCCCAGGCGTCGGCGGGGCCGAAGCTGGTGCCGAGCGCCAGCACGCCGCGTGCCGGGTCCTCGCCCGTCGCCTCGGTGACCGCGTCGACCGTGTCGCCGCTGCGGCCGACGTCGCCTCCCGGCATCTCGACGACGGCGCCGCCGGCGGCCCGCACCAGGGCGGCCGCGACGGGCTGCGCGGGAAGGCCGAGCTCGGGGTCGACGAACAGCGTCACCGCGGCCGACGGGGCATCCTCCGGGGCCTCGGGGATCTCGACCCCCTCGGCTCCGTGCTCGAGGACCTCGACGTCCTCGCCGAGCGTGCCGAGCTCCGTCCCGGCCACGGTGATCACAGTGCGCGCGCCCAGCCGCGAGAGCTCCTCGACGACCGGCCGACCCGTCCCGACCAGCAGCGGGAGCCCACTGCCCGCGCTGACCCCGGCGAGCTCCTCGACGCTCTCCTCGGTGGCGACCACGGCGGTGTCGGCGCTCTCGAACAGGGCGGCGCTGAGGGTGAGGGCGGTGCTCGCGAGGTCCTCGCCCGGCAGCACCGTGGAGGCCGGCGGCTCCTCGATCAGCGTGAGGTCGACCTGGGAGTCGTCCCCGGTGCACGCGCCGAGCGCTCCGGCCGCCGCGAGCGCCGCCGCGCCGGCGAACGCTCGTCGGGAGAGGACCCGCCGCTCCGTCCCTCGTGCACCCACTGCTCGCGCTCCTCTCGTCACCGCCGGGGGCGATCCTCCTCGCGCCCCGGGCGGTGTCATCGTGTCAGACGGGAGGGGCGGCGGAGGGACGCGCGGCCGACGGGGTGTCGGGCGGAGCACGGCGGCACGGATCCGGTCCGATGCCCGCGCCGGGGGCGACGGACGACGACGGGGGAGGACGCCGTGGCGTCCTCCCCCGTCGTCGGTCGTGGAGCGTGCTCAGAGAATTCCGCCGAGCAGTCCGCCGACGATGCCGAGGATGGTGTCGAGGAGGCCGGTGACGATATCCATGAGGAGTCCTTTCGAGGGGACGGACCGTTTCCGTCGCTGGCTGACACTGTTCCCCGAGATCGACGACGATGACCGTCAGGTAACTAGCTGTGACCTGCTCGTGACCTTCTCCGTCGGTCCGCGGACGGCGCTTGCCCGCCGGCTCCGGCCCGAGCGAGGGCTCGTCAGAACAGCGCCGGCTGCGGCGTGAGCTCGAGGGCCGGCCGCGCTCCCGCCCCCGTCCCTGCCGGCATTCCGGCGGCGGCGCGGTGCGCGGCCGCTCGGCGCTGCTCGGGCTGGTCCGCATCCTCCCGTGCCTCCAGGCCGTGCCGCTCGAGCAGGGGGCGCAGGCGCCGCGCCAGGTCCCTGCGATAGGCGGCGGGGGCGTAGGAGTCGCGCCCGTAGAAGCGCCGATAGCCGACGGCGAGCTCGGGGTGCTCGCGGTCGATCCAGGCCAGGAACCATTCCTTGGCGCCGGGTCGCAGGTGCAGGGCGCCGTGCTCGACGCGGGCCGCACCGGCCTCGGCGATGCGGGCGAGGGCCTGGTCGAGCTGGGCGTCGGAGTCCGTCAGCCACGGCATGATCGGCATCAGGAAGACGGTCACGGCGAAGCCGGCGTCGGCCGCGGCGCGGACGGTCGCCAGGCGGGCGGCGGTGCTCGGGGTGCCGGGCTCGACGGCCTTCTGCAGCGCGTCGTCGAACACGGCGATCGACAGCGAGATGTCCACCGGCACGCGCCGGGCGGCCTGCTCGAGCTGCGGCAGGTCGCGCCGCAGCAGGGTGCCCTTGGTGAGGACCGACAGCGGGGTGCCCGAGTCGGCGAGGGCGGAGATGATCCCCGGCATCAGCCCGTAGCGGCCCTCGGCCCGCTGGTAGGGGTCGGTGTTCGTGCCGAGCGCCACGAGCTCCCCGGTCCAGGAGCGGCGCGAGAGCTCGGCGCGGAGCACGTCGGCGACATTGACCTTGACCACCACCTGCTGGTCGAAGTCGGCGCCCGAGTCGAGGTCGAGGTAGCGGTGGCTGCTACGGGCGAAGCAGTACACGCAGGCGTGCGAGCAGCCGCGGTAGGGGTTCACCGTCCAGCGGAACGGCATGGAGCTCGCGGCGGGGACCTTGTTCAGCGCCGACTTCGCAGTGACCTCGTGGAAGGTGACGCCCTGGAACTCGGGGGTGCGCACGCTGCGCACGAGGCCCGCGAGGTGCAGCAGCGCCGGCGCCTGCGGGGTGCCCTCGGTGCGCGCGCTCTCGAGGTCCGCGCCGCCGATCGTCTGCCCGCTCCACCGCATGACCCGAGTCGAACACCTGTTCGACGGGATGTCAAGGCCGACGTCGGCGCTTGCCTCGCGCGCCGCGACGTGTTTGACTGTGCGGAATGGAAAGCGGTTACCGCCGTGTCGGTCGCCATGGTGGCCACGACGACGGCCACGACCGAGGGGGCCCGCCGGCGACGTCGCCGGGGGTGCCGGGCGCGGCGTCCGCGGACGTCGAGCGGGACGACCCCGGTGACGACGAGCACGAACGAGGAGACACTCATGGCCGAACGCAGGATCGGGATCATCGTCAACGGCGCCACCGGGCGCATGGGATATCGCCAGCACCTGGTGCGATCGCTGCTCGCGATCCGGGAGCAGGGCGGGGTCGAGCTCACGGACGGCGACCGCCTCGTGCCCGACCTGCTGCTCGTGGGCCGTAACGAGGAGAAGCTGCGCGAGGTCGCCGAGAGGCACGGGCTGACGAGCTGGACCACGGACCTCGACGCGGCGCTCGAGGACGACGACTACGAGGTCTACTTCGACGCGCTGGTGACGAACCTGCGGGTCGCGAACCTCAAGAAGGCCATCGCCGCCGGCAAGGCGATCTACACCGAGAAGCCCACCGCCGAGTCCTTCGAGGACGCCCTCGAGCTGGCCCGCCTCGCGAAGGAGCACGGCACCGTCAACGGCGTCGTGCACGACAAGCTCTACCTCCCCGGCCTGCTCAAGCTGCGACGCCTGATCGACTCCGGCTTCTTCGGCGAGATCCTCTCCGTGCGCGGCGAGTTCGGCTACTGGGTCTACGAGGGCGACTGGCAGAGCGCCCAGCGCCCCTCCTGGAACTACCGCTCCGAGGACGGCGGAGGCATCGTCGCGGACATGTTCCCGCACTGGAACTACGTCATCGAGGAGCTCTTCGGCCGCATCGAGGACGTCTACGCCCAGACCGCCACCCACATCCCCACCCGCTGGGACGAGACGGGGCGGGAGTACACCGCCACCGCCGACGACGCCGCCTACGGCGTCTTCCGCCTCGAGGGCGGCGCCGTGGTCCAGATGAACTCCAGCTGGGACGTGCGCGTCCACCGCGACGAGCTGGTCGAGTTCCAGGTCGACGGCACGAAGGGCTCCGCCGTCGTCGGCCTCCACGGCGCGCACGTCCAGCCGCGCGAGGCGACCCCGAAGCCGGTGTGGAACCCCGACGTCAAGGACCCCCACAACTACTACGACGACTGGATCGAGGTGCCGGACAACGCCGGGCCCGACGGCTTCGACAACGGCTTCAAGGTGCAGTGGGAGGACTTCCTGCGCCACTGTGCGGAGACGGAGCCGGGCGGACCGTCGTACCCCTACGACTTCCTCTCCGGAGCCCGCGGCGTGCGGCTCGCGGAGGCGGGCCTGACCAGCTCCGCCGAGGGCCGGCGGATCGCCCTCGACCCGCTGACGGAGGTGTGAGCGCGGTGAGCGAACTGTCGCTGACCCTGCTGGACGAGGACGGCGCGCTGCGCCGCCTCCCGCTCGCCGAGGCGCCCGCCTTCGCGCGGCCGACCTCCCCGCTGCGCTCCCGGGTCGTCTACGCCGCCGTGCACGTGGTGCCCCGCGCCCACGGGGACAACACCCCCGGCGCCCCGGCGGACATCGACTGGGACGCGACCCTCGCCTTCCGCCGCACCATGTGGTCGCGCGGGCTCGGGGTGGCCGATGCGATGGACACCGCCCAGCGCGGCATGGGCCTGGACCCCGCAGCCACCCGCGAGCTGATCTCCCGCACCGCCGAGGCGGCCCGCGCCGCGCTCGCCGATCCGGAGATCGCGGCCGTGTTCCCCGCCGGCGCCTCCGTGAGCGACCTGGTGGTCGCCGGGGTGAACACCGATCAGCGCAGCGAGCACGAGCTGAGCCTGGACGAGATCGTCGCGGCCTACCTCGAGCAGCTGCGGGCCACCGAGGCCACCGGCGCGGGGGCGGTGCTCATGGCCAGCCGCCACCTCGCCCGCGCCGCGAGGACCGCCGAGGACTACGAGGAGGTCTACCGCCGCGTGCTCGAGGCGGCCAGCGAGCCCGTCGTGCTGCACTGGCTGGGCACCGCCTTCGACCCGCAGCTCGAGGGCTACTTCGGCAGTACGAGGAGCGCCGACGCAGCAGACACCCTGCTGCGCATCATCGAGGCGGACCCCTCCCGGATCCGCGGGGTGAAGATGAGCCTGCTCGACGACGCCGCCGAGATCGCCGTGCGCGAGCGGCTCCCGGAGGGCGTGCGCATGCTCACCGGCGACGACTTCCACTTCTCCCACCTCATCGTCGGCGACGGCACCGGCACCGCCGAGACCGGGGGAGAGCAGGTGCCGGGGGAGTACTCCGACGCGCTGCTCGGCGCCTTCGCCGCCACCGCCCCGGCGGCGTCGGCCGCCGTGCAGGCGCTGGACGCGGGCGATCCCGCCGAGGCCCGCCGCATCCTCGACGCCGCCGAGGAGCTGGGGCGCCACGTGTTCTCCGCCCCCACCTTCCACTACAAGACCGGGGTCGCCTTCCTGGCCTGGCTGAACGGCCACCAGGAGGCGTTCACCATGGTGGGCGGCCTGCACTCCGCGCGCAGCCTCCCGCACCTCTCGCGCACCGTCGAGCTGGCCGCCACCACCGGCAACCTCGAGCAGCCGGCGCTGGCCGCCGAGCGCTGGCACGCGATGCTGCGCCTGGCCGGGTACGCGATCGACGAGCAGGAGACCGACGAGCAGGAGACCGACGAGCAGGCAGGAGAGACCGCATGAACACCCCACCCTCGCAGCGACTCGGGACCGGCACCCCGCGGCTGTCGCTGAACCGCTGGAGCTTCCGCACCACACCGCTCCAGGAGTTCCTCGAGATCACCGCCTCGCACGGGGTCGACGCCGTGGGCCTGTGGCGGCAGGATGTCGAGGAGGTGGGCCTCGACGCCCTGCGTCGTCGCGTCGACGACGCCGGCCTGCGCGTGAGCAGCCTGTGCCGGGGCGGCTTCCTCACCGCCGCCGAGGGGACCGCGCGCGCCGCGGCGCTCGAGGACAATCGCCGCGCCATCGACGAGGCCGTCGCGCTCGGCGCCCCCACCCTCGTGATGGTGGTCGGCGGGATCACGCAGGAGGACAAGGACATCGCCGCCGCCCGGGCACGGGTCGCCGAGGGCATCGCGGAGCTCGCCCCGTACGCGGAGTCCGCCGGCGTGACGCTCGCGCTGGAGCCCATGCACCCGATGTTCACCGCGGACCGCGCGGTGATCGCCACCCTGGACCAGGCCCTCGACATCGCTGAGGGCACCGGCAGCGCTGCCGTGGGCGTCGTGGTGGACACCTATCACGTGTGGTGGGACCCGGCGCTCGCGCAGGCGATCGCCCGGGCCGGCGAGGGCGGGCGCCTGCTCGGCTACCAGGTGTGCGACTGGAACCTGCCGCTCGCCGCGGAGCCGCTGTTCTCCCGCGGCTACATGGGCGACGGGTACATCGACTTCCCCGCCATCACGCGGATGATCGCCGCGACCGGCTACACCGGCGACATCGAGGTCGAGATCTTCAACGAGGACGTCTGGGCCACCCCGGCCGACGAGGCCGCGCGGATCATCGCCGAGCGCTTCGAGCAGCTGGTGCTGCCGTCGGCCTGAGCGAGATGAACCGCGGATGACCAGCACATCTCCACTGCGCGAGGCGTGGGGCCTCACCATCGACCGCGAGGACGAACACGGCACCGGTCCCCACGCGGCAGTCCGCGCGGGGTTGCCGGTCGCCCTCTCGCGGGCCTTCGACCGGGCGGCGCACGAGCTCGCCGTGCCCCGGCTGGAGCCCGGGGGCGGCGCTGCGGCCCTGCCCGATGAGCTGCGGGAGGCACTCTCCGGCCCGGCCCGGGGCTCCGCTGCGAAGCCCCTGCCGTTCCCTCTCCTCAGCCAGTACGCCCGGTACTGGCGCGACGGCGTCCGCACGGACTACGAGGACGACGTGCGTCGGCTCGGCATCATGACCGGCGAGGCGGTGCTGGCGGCGATCGGCACCGGCGAGACCCGCTGGATCGACCGCGCAGCGGACGGCCTCATGCTGCTCTGCGAGCTGTCGACCTGGTGCTGGGTCGCGCACGAGCAGGTGCATGATCTGCGCGGCTGGGTGGTCCCGGATCAGGACTCACCCGTCCTCGACCTCGGCGCCGCGCAGACCCTGCACGTGTTGGCCTGGGCGGACCTCGCGCTCGGTGATGCCCTCGAGGAGCGGGTCCCCGGGCTGCGAGCGCTGATCCGCCGCAGGGCCAGGACCCGCGTGTTCGAGCCGTATCTCGCTCGGCGAGAGTGGCACTGGCTGCATGGTGCCGCCCACAACTGGACCGGCTGGATCCACCAGCATCTGATCGCCGCGGCCCTGCTCCTGCTCGACGGCGAGGGCGACCGCGAGGACCGCGACGCGATCCTCGCTCTGTCGATCGCCCAGGTGGACCGCTATCTGGCGTCCTTCCCCGCCGACGGGGGGATCGACGAGGGGTTCTCCTATTTCTGGAACGGTGCCTGCCGGATGCTCGAGGCGATCGATCTGCTGTGCGTCGCCTCGGACGGGGTGCTCGGGCGGGAAGCCGTCGCGCAGCTGCCGGTGGTGGGGGAGCTGCTGCGCTTCCCCCAGCGCATGGACCTGGGGCAGGGATGGTTCGTCAATGTCGCCGACGGTCCGGCGCGGCCCCCGTCCGAACAGCCCTGGGACGTGCTGCACCGTTGGGCGCATGCGCTGGGAGCCGGAGACGTCGCGGCCCAGGCCCTCGCCCACCGTGGCTCGGGTGCTCGCGCGCTCGTGCGCCCGCAGATGGGGCTCGGACGGATCCTCGTCGCCTGCGGCGATGTCACCTGGAGGGAGGCAGATGGGCACGGGACCCGGCCGGTGCTGCCCGCCGACACCTGGCTGTCGGAGGTGCAGCTGCTCGTGGCCCGCGAACGCGGCGGCGACCCCAGCGGGCTGACGCTCGCGGTCAAGGGCGGTCACAACGATGAGGCACACAATCATCTCGACGTGGGGTCGTACCTCGTCGCCCTCGACGGCTCGCCGGTGCTCATCGACCTCGGGCAGCCCACGTACACAGCCACGACGTTCACCGACCGTCGCTACGAGATCTGGACCATGACCAGCTCCTGGCACAACCTCCCGGAGATCCGGGGCCACCAGCAGGGCGTGGGGGCCCGATTCCGGGCCGTCGAGGTGATTCCCGAACTGGGTGCGATCAGCACCGACACAACCTGCGGCCCGTGCTCAGGCTCCGTGCTCGATCTGGAGCTCCGCGACGCCTACCCCGCCGCCGCCGGGCTGCGCAGCTGGCGACGCACCGCGGCCCTGGACCGGGACGCCCGCATCGTGCGCGTCAGCGATGCATGGGAGCTGGAGGCGCGCGGCAGCCACGAGGACGCTCCGCCCGTCGCGCTCCACCACGTGATCGCCGGCGATCCCCTCGCGCACGCGCCCGGCCTGCTGCGAGTGCGCGCCCTGTCCGGGGCGGTCGCCGAGCTGCGCTGGGATGAGGAGCTCGGCACCGGTGCCCTGGAACGACGTGAGATCGACGACCCGCTGCTGGCGGCGTCCTGGGGCGGGGCGGTTCACCGGCTGAGCCTCGAGGGATCCGAACATGGCCGTGCGTACCTCACCGTGACCGCCGCCGGCACCGCCTCGGGAGAGCGACGATCATGACCGACCGCGACCATCGCCTCAGCCCGTGCACCGGACTCGTCCGGGAACACTGGCAGGGGGTCGCCGACCGGCTGCTGCTGGCCCTGCGCCCCCACACCAGCGCCGACGGCGCCCGGATCCTGCCGCCGGGACGATTCAGCAGCTCCGGGCCCGCCTCCGACGGCCTCGAGGGGTTCGCCCGCTCGTTCCTCATCGCCGCGCTGCTCATCGCAGGGGAGGACGGCCGGGATCCCTCGGGCCATATCGCGCAGTACGCACGCGGGCTCACCGCCGGCGTGGATCCCGACAGCGCCACTGCATGGCCGCGTCCGGCCTCCACGGGACAGGCGAGAGTCGAGGCCGCATCGATCGCGCTCGGGCTCGACCTCACCCGGCCGTGGATCTGGGACCACCTGAGCGAACGAACGCGGGCACACACCCTGGACTGGCTGCGCGAGGTGATCGGCACCGAGTACCCGCCGATCAACTGGGTGTGGTTCCGCATCGTGGTGCTGACCTTCCTGCGCGGTGCGGACCCCCGATACGACCCGGCCCGCGGCGCCGAGGAGGATGTCGAGGCGCTGCGCGCCGACCTGCGTCACGATCTCGGCGTCCACGAAGCCTGTGCTCGGAAGGACGGCTGGTTCACCGATGGTGCCGAGCGTTCCGTCGATCATTACGGCACCTGGGCCTTCGCGGTGTTCCCGACCCTCTGGCGACGTATGCGCGGCGCCGATGAGCTGCGGGCGGACGGGCTGCTCCTGCCGGCCGACGATGAGCGTCACCGGGAGCGGCTCGCCGGTTTCGCCGTCGACGCCATGGGGCTCATCGGAGCCGACGGGGGACCGCTCATCCAGGGACGCAGCCTCATCTACCGGATGGCCGTGGCCGCCGCCCCCTGGGCTGCGGCGCTCGAAGGGCTCGCGGACGGCCCGCAGCCGCGGATCGCCCCCGGGGCGCTGCGCCGCGCGGCCTCCGGCGTGCTTGACCATTTCCTGAACCGCGGCGTGCCCGACAGCGAGGGCCTGCTGAACCTGGGGTGGTTCCATGAATTCGGCGAGATGGCGCAGAGCTACTCCGGCCCCGGCTCCCCGTACTGGGCGGCGAAGGGCTTCCTCGGCCTCGCACTGCCGGCGGACCACGCGGTGTGGACCGCCGTCGAGGAGCCGTTGCCGGTCGAGCGGGGCGGCTCCGGCGGGAGGCAGGCTGCCGCGCAGATCCTTCCCGTCCCGGGCTGGCTGCTCTCTCGTACGCGCGAGGACGGGATCGTGCGGGTGATCAACCACGGCACCGACCATGCCCTGCCCGGAAGCCGGCGCACCGATTCGCCGCTGTACGCCCGCCTCGGTTATTCGACCGTCACCAGCCCTCCCGTGACCGGGCCGGATGTCCTGGATCCCCGGGATCAGACCGTCGCGGTCGTCCATCCCGAGCACGGGTGGAGCCATCGCACGGGTTTCGAGACTCTCGCGCTGGAGCAGATCGACGAGTTGACGAGTCTGGGCATCTCCCGTCAGCGCTGCCACTGGGTGATCACGGACGGGACCGGCGGCGACCACGGCTCCGGGCGCGACGGAGAGGTGATCGAGGGCCCTGTGCTGACTGTCGCGAGCGTGGTCCGGGGGGATCTCGAGATACGGACAGTGCGGGCCGATACCGATGTGGATCTTCCGCTGGCGATCGCGGGCTGGCCGCTGTCCGGCCCCGATCCGGCCACGCAGACCGGCCCGGCTGGGCTGCAGCTGACCCGTTCCGACGGCACCACCCTGCACAGCTCCCTGACCGCGCTGCGCGGCGTGCTCGCGCCTGCTGTGCACAGGGAGGGTGCCGTGAGCCCGCTGGGCCCCCATCTCGCCGTGCCGCATCTGCTCGGCGAAGGAGCGCCAGCCGGTGCGGTCTACGCGGTGGCAGTGCACCTCGGCGGGCGTCCGGCCCGGGTGGAGGGGGCTGCCGTGGAGGTCGTCGGCGACGCGATGCGCGTCAACTGGCCTGATGGCACCGTGACCGAGCTGCGGCTCCCGGCCGGCGACCGTCGGACGGGTTGAGCACGGCACCGAAGCTCTCCATGGCGCGGTGAGGGGCCGGGCGCGGGGGCCCCTTGGCCGGACGTGCGCGTCGGAGCCCGTCAGGTGTTGCGGGTCAGCCGGCCCGCGGACTGACCGTCGGCAGGATCGACCAGCGGGAGCCGGCCCAGATCACGTACAGCACGAGCGATGAGGCGAGCACCCAGCACAGCAGAGGTTGCCAGATCAGGCCCATCATGGCGATCGCCATCACCGCGAGGTTCAGCAGCGACAGCGGCCAGCTGCGCAGGACCCCGAAGGCGGCGATGCGGAGCAGCACATGCCAGGGCGCATCGGCCCGCTCGCTGATCAGCGCCGCGGTGTTGAAGGCTGTGCTCAGAGCCAGCGCCGCACCGAGCAGGAACGCCGGGAAGAGCATGAAGCCCCAGGCGTGGTCCAGAGCCCACCGGGCGTCCACCACCAGGATCAGCGCCAGAGCCATGGGCAGTGCGGTCGCCCCGAGAGTGCGCAGTCCGGTCCGTCGCAGCACATGCAGCGCCGGTTGCAGCAGCGACTGGTCGGGATGGGATGACCACCACGAGTCCTCGCCGGCCCCCTCCCGGGCGGACAGCCCGATCCGGAAGGCCGGGCTGTCGCGGAAGGCGCAGAAGGCGACGGTGACGATCGGCATCGCCAGGTACACCGCCGCCAGCAGCGCGGGTGGTGCGCTGAAGGGGTCAGCCGCGAGCAGGAGCAGCAGCACCAGCGGCAGAGCCCCGATCGCCAGCATGATGTTCAGGCGCAGCGCTCCGAAGACGTACGAGCCGAGTGCGCTGAACGTGTGGGCGGCATGGCTGCTGACGCTCGCCGAGCCGTCCCGACCACCCCAGCGCACCAGAGGTGCGCGGCGGGCCTGCAGGGGAGTCTGCAGCTGCGACATCGACGCTCAGCCCTTCAGCCCGCTCGAGGCGATGCCCTGGACGAAGTACTTCTGGCCGATGGCGAACACCACGGCGATCGGCAGCACCGAGAGCACCGAGCCGGTCATGATCGCGGCGTGGTCCGCGTTGTACTGGCCGATGAAGGTCTTCAGGCCCAGCTGGATGGTCCACAGGTCCGGGCTGCGCAGGTAGATCAGCGGACCCATGTAGTCGTTCCAGGTGTTGGTGAAGGTCAGAATCGCCAGGGCGGAGATCGAAGGCACCGAGAGCGGCAGCATGATCCGTCGATAGATGCCGAACTCGCTGAGTCCATCGATGCGAGCGGATTCCGAGAGCTCCTCGGGAACGGTGTCGTAGAACTGCTTCATGAGGAACACCCCGAAGGCGCTGAACGCCTGCAGCAGGATGATCGACAGGCGGGTATCGGCGAGCCCCACCTCGGAGAGGAACTTGAACTGGGGGATCATGTACGCCTGCCACGGCACCGCGATCGTGCCGATGTAGACCAGGAACAGCGCATCGCGTCCAGGGAAGCGGATGCGGCTGAAGCCGTAGGCTGCGAACGATCCGGTGAGCACCTGCAGGGCGGTGACCGTCACCGACAGGAAGATCGTGTTCCCCAACCAGGTCGACATGTCGGCCTTGGTCCAGATGTCGATGTAGTTGTGCCACTGCCACTCGTCGGGGAACCACGTGATCGGGGCGGTGAACACCTCGTTGTTGCGCTTCAGCGAACTGAGCGCCATCCACGCGAACGGCGTGAGCACCACGATGGAGATGGCCGACAGGAGCACGTAGCGCACCGTGCGGCTGATCACCGCCTGTGGTCTCATCGGCGAAGTGCGCAGCGGAGCAGTCCCCTGGGCAGGGCCGCCCGGTGCCGCAGCGGGCCGCGACGCTAGCTGGGTCATGTCACTTCTCCGCTCGACGGTTGTAGGTGAACTGGATGATGGTCACGATCATGCAGAGTGCGAACAGCACCACCGAGATGGTCGACGCGTAGCCGAAATCGTTGCGCTCGAAGCCCATTCGATAGATGTACTGGGAGAGCACCAGCGTCGAGTTGCCGGGCCCGCCGCCGGTCATCACCAGGATCAGGTCGAGCACCTTGAAACTGTTGATCGTCAGCATCACGGTCACGAAGAACATCGTGGGCCGCAGGCCCGGGATGGTGACGTTGAAGATGCGCTCCAGCCAGTTCGCGCCGTCCATCTTGGCGGCCTCGTGGAGCTCAGGGTTGATGGACTGCAGCCCTGCGAGGAACAGCAGCATGAAGTACCCGGCGTCGCGCCAGATGCCCACGATGATCACCGCAGGCATGGCCCAGGTGCTCGACGCCACCCAGTCCGGTGGATTCTCCAGGCCGATGAAACGCAGCAGCTGGTTGACCGGGCCGAACTCCGGCGAGAACAGCATGTTCCAGACCTGCGCGACCGCGACGATGGAGGTGAAGTACGGGAAGAACGCCGCTGAGCGGAAGAACGCCCGCCCTCGCATCTTCTCGTTCAGCAGCAGCGCCAGGCTCAGGGAGACCACGAAGGTCACCGGGATGTGGATCGCCGAGTAGTACAGGGTGTTCCCGAACGAGGTCCAGAAGATCTTGTCGCCGATCAGGCGCTCGAAATTCTCCAGGCCCGTGAACTGCGGAGAGCCGAAGGCGGACCACTTGGTGAAGGCGATGTAGAACAACGCCAGGACAGGACCGAGCGTGAGCAGGACGAAGCCGAGGAAGTTCGGCATGATGAACGTCCAGCCGGCGACGGTGCGCCGCCGCCGAAGCGCTCTGCCGGCGCTGCGGGCGGAGCCGACCCCGTTGCGCGTCGTCTCAGAGGCCGTCCCGGCGGGGGGCGGGGGGACGATGGGGGCACTCACGCGGTCAGGCCCTCGTTGTCGAGCTGCTCCTCCGCCTTGGTCAGCGCCACGTCGACCGGGCTGGACTCGGTGAGGATCTCCGAGTGGGTGTCCTCCAGGATGGTGACGATGTCGTTGGTGAACTCGCCGATCGGGTTCTCCGCCTCGACCTGCGTGTCGGCGAAGGAGGTGCGGGAGAGATCGTCGTCGGGCATGCCGTCGAGGGAGAAGATCGTGTCGACCACGTCGTCGGAGAAGTACGACGGGGTGATGCCGATCTCCGCGAGAGCCTTCGAGCAGTCCTCGGAGACGATGTAGTCCAGGAAGCTCTGGGCGGCCTCGAGCTTCTCGCCCGAGAGCTCGGCGTTGATCGCCAGCGTGGTCGGGTCGCCGAAGGTGATCGGGCCTGCTCCGCTGGTCTGCTGCGGAGCCGGCGCCATGCCCCACTCGAACTCGTCGGCGTCGCCGCTCTCGCGCTGGGCGAGCAGGGTTCCGATGTACCAGGTGCCCATCGGCATCATCGCAGCCTTCTGGGTGCCGAACTGCGCCTGGTAGCTCAGCGACTGCGAGTCCACCGTCGAGAAGGTCTCGGTCGAGCCGGCGTCCTGCATCGCCAGCAGCCGCTCGTAGTACGGGGCCATGTAGGACAGATCCCCGGAGGCGAGGTCCGCACCGTCGGTCTGCGCGAGGGCGAAGGACTGGACGATGGACTGCCAGTTGTGCATGTACGCGCCCTTGGCCTGGTAGTCGGTGCCCTCGAGCGCACCGGTCAGCTCCTCGGCCATGTCGGCGAAGTCGTCCCATGTCCAGCTGCCGTCCGGCTCGTCGATACCCGCCGCGGCGAACATCTCCTTGTTGTAGTAGACGACCCAGGAATCCTGGCGGTAGGGCAGGGCGTAGATCCCGCCGTCCAGATCCAGCAGGTCGAGCTCGATGTTGCCGTCCTCGCGGAGGGAGGACGCCTGGTCCGTGAGGTCGGCGAGCGCCCCGTTGGACTGGTAATAGAAGTACTGCTCGAGGTTCTTGAGCGGGAAGACGTCCGGTGCGGAGTTCGCCGAGAGGTCGGTGGTCAGCTGCGTGTCGTAGTCGTCGGCGCTGTACTCCTTGAGAACGATCGTCGCGTCGGGGTTGGCGGCCTCGAAACCGTCGACGATGACGTCGAACTCCGGGGTGGTGGCGATCGACCACGCCGCCATGGTCAGTTCGATCTTGCCCTCTGCGTTGCGCTCCGCCTCACCGCCCCCGCACGAGGCCAGGGCAAGGGTCGGCACGGAGAGGGCTGCGGCGCCCAGGATGCTGCGGCGGGTGGGGGTGAACGTCATCGGTCTTCCTTCCACGGTGGAGCGGGCTGTGCGGAGGCCGGCCCGTCAGACTCGGACGCCTGCGCCAATTGCTCCGGTGAGACGTCGTAGCGGAGAAGTCCGGCACGATCACCGCGACCAGTCACAGGTGATGCCGAGCATCCAATAACGATCATGTTCGATCTGTCAAGATGCTCTCATTGCAGGAAGTGGAGCGTTGATGATCGCTTATGATGCATTATGGTGGGTCGGCGGTGCCGCTTATTCTGTCGAGGTGATCGTCCATACCGACGAGGTGTCGCGGCGCGCGGCCGGATCGGGCGCGGGGCTCGCCACTGGTCGATAAGTCATCTCGTCGCACCGCACAGCAGAACGGAGACCTCATGGCGCAGACGCGCTCGCTGCCCATCGGACGGCGCGAGTCGATCCTCGAACGTGTCAATGCTCGCGGCGAGGCTCGCGTCGCTGATCTCGCCTCCGAACTCGGTGTCTCCGTCATCACGGTGCGACGCGACATCGCGAGCCTGGACGGGGAGGGGCTGCTGCGGCAGGTCCGCGGCGGTGCCCACCGCCTGGTGTCGCGTGACGAGTCGGCCCAGCTGCCCGGCCGTGTCGCTGCCGAGGGAGACGGCACGCCGCTGAAGGACATCGGCGTCGTCGTCCCCTCGCTGACCTACTACTGGCCCCGGATCCTCCGGGGAGCCAGCGCGGCTGCCGATGGCCACGGGGCTCGCCTGCACATCGACGCCGCTGCGCCCCGCGCTGAGGAGTGCCTGGAGAGCCTTGCGCGGCTGACGGACGAAGGTGCGATCGACGCGCTGCTGCTGGCGCCGGACCTGCGGTCGGGGGAGGCGTCCGAGGAACTGCTCGCGCGATTGAAGGGACTGCGGGTCCCGGTCGTGCTCATGGAGCGCGACGCGCGAGATCTGGATCCGACGTTCGTCGGCGTGGATTCGGTGCGCACCGATCACCAGCAGGGGGCGCTGGATGCCTTCGCGCACCTGCATCAGCTCGGACATCGCCGGCTCGGGCTGCTGCACGACCGGACCAGTCCCACGGTCCCGCGGATCCTCGCCGCCTGGCAGCGTGCGCAGGAGCTCTTCGACCTGCCTGCGGAGCACTCCGCGCTCGGGGTGCTCGACACCCATGGGAGGAACCCCGCTCAACAGGTCGACTCCTTCCTGGATCTGTGCTTCGACCGTGGCGTGACAGGCATCCACGTGCATTCCGACGAGGCGGCGCTCCTGGTCATGCAGCAGGCGGGACGTCGCGGGATCGATGTTCCCGGGGACCTGTCGATCACCGCCCACGACGATGAGCTGTCCACCCTCACCCGGCCGGCGCTGACCGCCGTCAGCCCGGACAAGCTGGCTCTCGGCGACCGCGCGGTGCAGATGCTCGTGCGGCGGCTGGAGGCGCCCGATGCCCCCTACGAACGCACCGAGCTCCTCCCGAGGCTCCACGTGCGCGGCACGACCGCGCCGCCCTCGGACGAGGGGCCGTCGATCCCGTCCTGATCCCCACCACCCCCTTCGGAGGGCCACCGTGATCATCCAGCCTGCCCAGCACAGCCAACCTGCCCAGCACGCCCCGCCGGCGCGTCCGGCCGCACTGCTCGCCATGAGCGACGGCCTCGTCGCCGAGCTGTTCGCTCCGGATCAGCGCCGGCGCCTGGACGAGCTGGTCTCGCTGCTGGCGGAGGACGTCGTCTCGGACCTCAGCACCATCCCGAGGTCGGTGGCGGCCGAGGTGGAGATCCTCGTGACCGGGTGGGGTGCTCCCCGGATCGATGCGGAGGCGCTCGAGCGCCTGCCTCGGCTGCGGGCGATCGTGCACGCCGCCGGTACGGTCGCTTCCTTCGTCGGCCAGGCCGTATGGGATCGCGAGGACATCATCGTCTGCTCCGCCGCGCAGGCCAATGCGGTGCCGGTCGCCGAGTACACGCTCGCTCAGATCCTGCTGGCCGGCAAGCGGTCGCTGGCTCGGTCCGCCGACTACCGCCGCGCACGGGGCCGCGAGGGGGCCTGGACCGCGACCGGTGAGACCGGCAACTACGGGGCGGTGGTGGGGCTGATCGGTGCTTCGCGGACCGGGCGGCTCACTGCGGAGCACCTGCAGCCCTTCGACCTCGAGGTGCTGATGTACGACCCGTTCGCGGGAGCCGACGAGATCGCGGCGCTCGGGGCGCGCAAGGTGGAGCTCGAGGAGATATTCCGCGCCGGCGACGTCGTCAGCCTGCACGCTCCGGACGTCCCGTCGACCCGAGGAATGATCACCCGGCAGCACTTCGCGCTGATGCAGGACGGCAGCACCTTCATCAACACCGCGCGCCCCGCACTCGTCGACGAGGACGCTCTGCGCGAGGAACTCGTCAGCGGCCGGATCAGCGCCGTGCTCGATGTGCATGACGACCTCGCCGCCGACGACCCGCTGTGGGACGTCCCGACCGTCGGGCTCACACCGCATATCGCCGGATCGCAGGGAAATGAGCTGCACCGGATGGCCGAGAGCACCCTCGAAGAGCTTCAGCAGCTCTCGCGCGGTGAGACGCCTCGCCATGCGCTGGACCGCAGACGGCTGGACATCACCGCCTGAGCGGGAAAGTGAGAACAGCGCTGACCGACGCCCGGCAGCCGTACGATTGAGCGCTCAGCGCCGCTTCCCGTAGGCGAGCGCCCTCGAGCGCGACCATGGTGCCCGTCACCGCGGGCGTGGAGCCGGCGGCGCTCAGCACTGCCTCGACGATCGCGCCGTCGGCCGGGAGACGCCGGACGCTCACCCCCTGCTGCCACCGCCGGAGCCGGGAGCGCGGACCCGGCGGAGGGTGCGAGGATGCCTGCCATGATCGAGATCCGTAGGGCCGACGAGCTCGGCGAGACCCACCGCCACCGCCTCGCGACGGTCTTCGTCCGCGGGTTCGCCGAGGACTTCGCCGCCTTCTCCCGGGACCCCGAGCGGCTGGCCTCCGCCTTCGCCCACATGCTGGTGCTCGAGCGCTGGCGGGTCGCCCTCCTGGACGGTGAGCCCGCCGCCGTCGCCTTCGTCACCGAGGGGGCGCAGGAGGCGCTGGCACCGCGCTGGGCCCCGATGCGCCGCGCTCTCGGCCTCGTGCGCGGCACCCTCACGTTCCTCATCGTGCGCAGCCAGTTCGTCGGTGCCGCCGACGACGCCCGGCCGGGACTGGTCGAGATCGGCTTCGTCACCACCGACCCCGCACTCCGCGGGCGCGGGGCGGCGAAGCAGCTGCTGCGCAGGATCCTCGACGAGGAGACCGCGCCCGAGGTCGTGCTGCGCGACATCAAGGACACCAACGAGGCCGCGCTCGGGCTGTACCGGCGGCTCGGCTTCGAGGAGTACGAGCGCCGGCCCGTGCGCTTCGCGGAGCGCTCGGGATTCCGGGACTGCGTCTCGGTGAAGCTGGTCCGTAGCCGCTGACGGTCGGTCCGGCCCGTCGCCCAGGGCCCGGCCCCGCAGTGCTCGTCGCCACGTCGCCCAGCGCCGCCCGGCTCGACGTCGACTCGCTCAGCGCCGCTTCCAGTAGGCCAGCGCGTGCACCTGCTCCTTCGGCAGCCCGAGCTGCTTGCGCAGTGCACCGGAGAGGGCGCGGGTGGGGGCGCCTTCGAGGGCCACGACGGTCACGGTGCGCTCGGGGGCGGCGGCTGCGGCGGTCAGCGCCGCGCCGACGATCGAGCCGTCGGCCTCGAGGCGCCGCACCGTGAGGTGCTCGCGCTCGGGAAGGATCGTCCAGGCCGCCTCGGCGGGAGAGGCCTGCTCGAGCAGCACCGTCGCGGGGATGTCCGGCCTGCGCCGCAGCGTGTCGGCGATCGCCGGGTAGGAGCAGCCGTCGCCCACCAGGAGCAGGTGCTCGGGCGAGGTGGCGACGGGGTTGCGGCCGCCCAGCACCGTCGCGTCGATCTCGTCCCCGGGCCGGGCCGTGCGCGCCCACTGCGAGGCGGTGCCGTCGTGGAGGAAGAACTCGATCCATGCCGTGCCGGCCGCGGCATCGGGCGAGACCAGCGTGTAGGCGCGCTGATGGCCGCGCCCGGAGGCGGTGGTGAACCACAGGCGCAGCCAGTAGGTGGGGTAGACCTCGTCGCGCTCCAGCAGTCCGTCCAGGTCCATGCGCAGGCGCACGAAGTCCTCGGCGACGTCCTCCCGCTCGAGCACGCGCAGGCGCAGGTCCTTGCCGCCCCAGACCTTCACGAGGGCGCCGTCGAGGCCGCGCCGCGGCGAGCTGGTGCGGGTCGGGGTGGTGCGGGGTGCGGTCACGGGAGCCTCCGACGGATCGAATAGGTGAGGCTCACCTTAGTTGCAGGGGCCGCCGCGGCGCCAGGGGCCCGACCGGGGAGTGCGGGGGCGGAGTCGTGCGGAAGCGGAGCCGAGGAGGTGGCTGCCGGGGCGGTCAGGCTCCGCTGCGGAGGATCGCGGTGGACTCGGCCAGCAGCACGTCGCCGCGCACGTGCACCTCGCGGGCGTCCGCCGAGGCGTCCTGCGTCGCCCTGGCCGAGTCCGTCGCGGCTGTGTCCGTCGCGGCCGTGTCCGTCCCGGGCGCGTCCGGCACCTCCGTGTCCGGCCCGTCCGCGGTCGGCGCCTCGTCCGCTGCGGCGGAGTCGCCCTCGGCGCTGCCGAGCACCCAGTCGACCGCCTGCCTCGCCATCTCCGCCAGCGGCAGGACGATGGTGGTCAGCGACGGATTCGCGTCGAGGGCGCCGGGGACCCCGCCGAAGCCGGCCACCGCCACCCGGCCGGGGACGTCGATGCCGCGGCGGCGCAGCTCGCCGAGGGTGCCCAGCGCCATCACGTCCGCCGGGGCGAACACGCACAGCGGCTGGTCGTCGGCGGGGGAGTGCTCGAGGTGCTCCTGCACGGCCGCGGCGAGCTCGAGCCCTCCGTCGCGGGTGAGGTCCGCGGCGGTGCTCAGCTCGGGCTCGATGCCCGCCTCGGTGAGGGCGGCGACGAAGCCGCCGGTGCGGTCCCCGGCCGACGGGATCCCGGCGATGCCCTCGACCACGGCGAAGCGGCGATGCCCCTCGACGATCAGTGCGGTGGCGAGCTCATGGGCGGCCGCCGCGTTGTCGGGCACGATCGTGCGCCCCACCCCGAGGGTCTGGCCGAGTCCCACGACCTTCCCGCCGTTGCGCTCGAAGCCCTCGAGCAGGGTGCTGATCGCGGCGTCGGACTCGTTGCCGTAGCGGTGCGAGCCCACCAGCACCAGCGCGTCGACCTGCTGGGCGATGAGGGAGCGCAGGGCGCGGATCTCGGTCTCGATCTCGCGGTCGGTCTGGGTGAGCAGCACCTGGGACCGGGAGGCGAACACCTGCTGCTGGACCTCGCGGGCGATGGTCGCGAAGTACGGGTCGGCGATGTCGTGCACCACCAGGCCGATCAGCCCCGAGCGGGAGCGGGCGAGGGCCTGCGCCTGCGCGTTGGGGACGTACCCCAGCTTCGCCGCGGAGGCCTGCACCTTCTCGGCGACGGCCCTGCCGGGCACGCGGGAGGAGCCGTTGAGCACGCGGGAGGCGGTGGCCAGGGAGACCCCGGCGTCCTGGGCGACGTCGCTGAGGCGCACGGCGGGCATCGGGTCTCCTTCATCAGGGGGTGCTGCGGGGATCGTCGAGGGTGTGGTGGGCGGGGTCGTCCGACAGGAGGGGAAACGCTGTCCCGACCTGGTCAGCATAGCGAGCCACGGCCCGCGGGACGGGCCGATCGCTGAGGTCAGGCCGTGACGTCCCGCACCGAGCCGTCGACGGGGAAGCGCGGCGCCTCCCCGGCGCCGAGCCGGCGGAGCTCCTCGAGCGCCGCCTCGCCCATCCGGTGCAGCTCCCTGCCCTGGGAGCCGGCGATGTGCGGGGTTGAGGATCGCCAGCGGCGCGTCCCACAGCGGATCGTCCGGGGTGAGGTCGTCGTGCACGTCGAGCACCGCGGCGAGGCGCCCGGAGACCACCTCCTCGCGCAGGGCGTCGATGTCCACCAGGGCAGGGCGGGCGGTGTTGACGAAGGTGGCGCCGTCGCGCAGGAGCGCGAGCAGCTCACGGGTCACCATGCCCTGGGTGGAGGGGAGGTCGGGGGCGTGCAGGCTCACCACGTCGGAGCGCGCGTAGAGCTCCTCGGGCTCGACCTCGGTCGCGCCCAGCGCGGCGATCCGGTCGGCACCGACGACGGGGTCGGTGATCAGCACCTCGAGGTCGAAGCGGCGCAGATGCTCGGCGACCAGGGTGCCGATGCGGGAGGCGCCGACGAGGCCCACCACCCCGCCGTGGTTCCCGATCCCGGGCTCGGCAGCCGCGGCGCCGCCGACGCGGCGCTCCCGGCGGTAGCGGTGCTCCTGGGCCAGGGCCCGTTTCCCGGCCAGCAGGATCTGGGCGAGCGCGAACTCGGCCACCGGCACTGCATTCGCCTCGGTCGCCGAGGTCACCAGCACGTCGCCGCGCTCCCAGACCGCCTCGGTGACCACGTGCCGCACCGTCCCGGCGGTGTGGACGATCGCGCGCAGGCGCGGCAGCCGGGAGAGTGCCGCGGCGTCGACGGCAGGGGATCCCCAGCCCGTGATCAGCACCTCGACCGCGTCCAGCTCGTCGTCGGAGGCCTCCGCGAGATCGTCGACGGTGCGCTCGGTGTCGATCTCGACGAGGTCGCGCAGCCGCGCGAGCTGGGCCCCGTCGAACATACGGTCCTGCAGCCCTGCGGGCATGGCCAGGAGCGCCCTCATCGAGCGGCGTCCTCGCCGGCGGCGATCAGCGCGCGCAGGGAGTCCGCGTCGCGGCGCAGCAGGGACGGGTCGTCGCCGGGGACGAACTCGAGCAGCGCGTCCCGGTCCGAGCCCTCGGCCGCGAGCAGCGCGAAGGCCCCCTCCCACAGGTCGCCGCGCTCGGACAGCGGCAGGCGCTCGGCGAGCGGCCACCAGGAGAAGACGTGGATCGTCGAGGCGCGAGGGAGGACCTCGCGCAGCGTCTCGAGCGCGTCGTCGGCGGGCATCCCCTGGTGCGGCTGCCAGTAGGAGAGCACGTTCTCGCGGTCGATCTCGTCCAGCAGGCGCAGGGTCGAGCCGATCTCGTCGGTGAGCGTGCGGCCGTGGAACTCGAGGCCCACGTCGATGCCGTCGGCGGCCGCGCGGTCCGCGAAGTCCTGCAGGCGGTGCACGACCCGGGCGCGGTCCTCGGCGGTCGCCTCGGCGGAGCCGGTGCTGCCCGCCCACACCCGGACCCGCGGGGCGCCCAGGGCTCGGGCGGCGGCGAGCACACCGTCCGCCTCGGCGCGGTGCTCCGCGCTGGTGCCCTCGAAACGCAGGTAGGAGCCGTAGGAGGCGACGGCGAGACCGGCATGCTCGGTGGTGGTGCGGGCGTGCTCGGCGGCGGCGGTGTCCCCAGGTGGGACGTGCGCGTCCCCGGCCCATTCGATGCACTCCAGCCCGGCGGCGGTGGCATGCTCGACGACGGACCCGACGTCGAGGTCGCGGAAGGTGACCGAGCAGAGCCCTGGTCGGATCATCGGTGGTCCTCCTGTGGTCGGATGCGGAGCTGTCGTCGGCGGGGCCGTCGGCGGCGGCGGAATCGGCGTCGGGGGCGTGCCCTCGGGTGAGCGCCGTCGGACGGAGGATCTCTGGTGTGCGCCGGCCCCGATCTTCGCCGGGAAGCGGTTGCCTCAGCGTACGGCACCGGATCCCGCGCGATCCGAGTGCGCCCACGTCCACTCGTCGGCCCCTCCGCGCCGTGCGGTCCCCGCTACGGTGTCTGCACGACCGCATCGATCCCGAGGAGGCCGCGATGGAGCCCTCGCCGAGCTCGCAGGGCGCCCGCCGACCGGACGCACCTCGACCGAACGTCCTCCTCCTGGTCACCGATGACCAGGGCGCCTGGGCGCTGGGGTCGAGGATGCCGGAGCTGCACTCCCCGACCCTCGACCGGCTCCAACGGGAGGGCACCACCCTCGACCGCTTCTTCTGCGCCTCCCCGGTCTGCTCCCCGGCGCGCGCCAGCCTCCTGACCGGGCGGATGCCGTCCGCCCACGGGGTGCACGACTGGATCCGCCCCGAGGGCCTGGCGCGCGCCGACTCCCCGCGCCCGCCGCACGATCCGGACTTCCTCGAGCGCGCCGAAGGCGCGGACTCGCTCGGCGCGATGCTCTCCCGCAGTGGCTACCGCTGCGGGATGGTCGGCAAATGGCATGTCGGCTCCTCGGACCGGCCGGCTGCGGGATACGACTACTGGTGGGCGCACCAGCTCGGGGGCGGACCCTACGTCGGCGCTCCGATCTGGGCGCACGATGCGTCGACGGGCCGGCCCGTCGAGCCCGCCGAGCCGACGACCGAGCCCGAGTACCTCACCGACGCGATCACCCGCCAGGGCCTCGACTTCCTGCGCCGCGCGGAGGACGACCCCGAGAAGCCGTTCTTCCTGCAGGTCACCTGGACCGCGCCCCATGATCCCTGGTTCGACGGCAATCATCCGCAGGACATGCTCGACCTCTACGCGGACACGGACTTCCCCTCCGTTCCCCGCGGCCCGGCGCATCCGTGGTTCGTGCGCGAGAGCTTCCCCCGCGCCGTGGCCGACCGGCACGGGGCGCTCGCCGGGTACTGCGCGGCGATCAGCGGGGTGGACCGGAGCATCGAGACGCTGCTCGCCCACCTCGAGGACCGCGGCCTGCTCGACGACACGATCGTCATCTTCACCTCGGACAACGGCTTCTCGTGCGGCCATCACGGGATCTGGGGCAAGGGCAACGGCACCCGGCCGCTGAACCTCTGGGAGCCCTCGATCACGGTCCCGTTCATCATCCGCTGGCCCGGACGGATCACCGCGGGCACCGTGGACGAGCGCCCCGCCTCCGCCGTCGACCTCTTCGACACCATCGCGGAGCTCACCGGCGCGACGCCCCGTGAGGACCCGCTGCGCGCCGGGCGCTCCCTCGTGCCGAGACTGCTGGGCGAGGAGGACGCGCAGGCTGACACGCCGATCGTGATCCACGACGAGTACGGCGCGCACCGCATGCTCCGCACCGAGCGATGGAAGCTCGTGCTGCGTCGCGAGGGGCCCACCGAGCTCTACGACCTGGAGGCGGACCCGCTCGAGGAGCACGACCTCTCCGAGTCTCCCGAGCACCGGACCCTCCTCCGCGACCTCACCTCCGAGCTCGAGGCGTGGTTCGCCCGGTACGAGACCGCGGCGCTGAGCGGCTGGTCCAGCGACGTGGACGGCACGGGCCAGACGGCGCCACGCGGCTGAGGAGCCACGGGTCCTCCCGGTCCGGTGACCGGGCGCGGGGACCGGCCGGCTCCTCCATGAAGGGCCTCTCATTCCCGTCTGATCGAGGTCTCATCGAGCCGCGGTGGACTGTCCTCATCACCGAGACAGCGACCGGGACGGCACACGAGCGCCCCGAGCGAGGAGCAGAGCATGCAGAACAGGACGATCTGGACCGTGGCGGCCGGGACCAGCGCCGCTGTGCTGGTGCCCGGCGTCGCGTACGCGCTGATGACCGGAGGGCTCGGGGCACCCGCGGAGCAGCCCGGGGTCGTGGCCGAGAGCTCCGAGGCCTCCGCCGGGGTCGCCGTCGCCAGGGCCGCCCAGGGCCTCTCGACCGGCGGCTCCTCCGCGACGCAGATCCCGCCGGCGGAGTCGCTGGGCTCGGGCGGGTCGGCGAACGTCCGTGCGGAGGCCTCACCGCCGACCACGGCCCAGAGCGCCGTCTCCGCCCCGACCGCCCAGTCCCCGACGTCGCCGAAGGCCGCTAGGCGCAGCTCCGGCTCCCCGAAGGGGGAGGGCTCCATCGCCGCCTCGGCCCCGCAGAAGGCTCCGTCGGCCCCCGCGCCCGTCGTGCACTTGGCGCAGTCCGTTCCCTCGACGGCTTCGGCTCCGTCTGCGCAGTCCGCCCCGTCTGCACAGTCGGCTCCGAGCCCGGACTCCGCCCCGACGCCGTCGTCGCCGGCCTCTCCGCCCTCGGCGCAGATCGCCGACTCGCCTGAGTCTCCGGGCTCGGCGGGCTGAGAAGGAAGGCAGGGGCCGAGGGCAAGGGTGGCGGAGGCGGTGTTCGTGGGGTCACCCTGGCTATCGCCCCACTCAGCACGGAAGATCGAGGCTGGACCGCCGTAGCCGTCAGCGCGCCCATTGTCGAGCAAACCGATGAATGAGCCCGAGGCCGCCGCTGCAAAGGCCGGGACGCCGTGACCCTCAACGTCTAGTTTGGACGTTGTGCGCACTCGCCTCTGAGCTCGAATCGTTCGTGCTCGGAGAATCCGGCCGAACATCGTCCGCGGGAGGGGCGTGCTCAGTGCGTGAGCGCCACTTCACGACGGCGACAACCGTATACCGGCTCTTCAGAGTTGAGTGTGGGGTGAGGCGTCGAGGCCTCCGGTGATGAGGAGCATGCGGAGGCGGTAGTGCTCGAAGTTGCGGAAGCCGCGGGCGATGCGGCGGCCGAGTTCGATGATCCCGTTGATGGCTTCTGTACCACCGTTACTCGCGCCATCGGCGAGCCCACACTCAACTCTGAGGAGCCATGTATCTCGACGGAATGTTTCCGTCCCTCGGCAATATGACCGGATTGCCGCCGACACCTGCTCGAGAGAGCGGCGGTCGGAGTGCTCACGCCGGCGCCGTGGTTTGCTCGTCGGGAGTGGCTACGGCTGTCTGGCGACGTAGTCCATGAACTGCGGCGACGGCCGCGGCCCCGGCCATGCCGGCGGCGATGATTACGGCCGAGGAGCTGCGTCCTGTGCCTGACAGGGCCGCCAGAGGACTGTTCAGCAGTGCGGGCGGAGCGAGCTGGACGATGGCCATGAGCGACTGGAATCGAGTCAGCTGGTCCGGGGGTGCCATGCGGAGCAGTGTGGGCGCGATGTGGGTGGTGAACGCAGCGGTCCCCACTCCGGTGAGGACGGACAGTGCGACGGCAATCGGCACCGAGGCCGGCAGGGCCAGCGTCGCCAGAGCAGCGCAGATCAGTGCGGGTCCTCCCACCATGGGGATCGCCTCCTTGGAGATCGAGCCGGTGTACGAGATCAGCAGCGTCATGACGAGGGTTCCCGTAGCCCAGCCGGCTTCGAGGAGACTCGCTTGGGCGGCGGTCCAGCCGTGGGAACGCGCCATGCTCGGCATGATGACCGCGACCGTGGGAAGCACGGCTGCGCTTACCAGGGCCACAGCGGCCAGCAGGGGCCAGATGCGCAGCGCGCGAACAGACTGGATACCCGTCGCCAGCGCAGTCCAGATGCCGGCGCCGCTGGCGGTTGCTGATGCCGTGCCGCGGTCCGATCGGGGGTGGATCGAGCAGAGCACCACGAGAGACAGGCCGACCACGGCTGCGTTGACCCCGAAGATCGCGACCAGCGGGAGGGCGGCGATCGTGAGACCTCCGACGCCGACACCGAGGATTCGAGCAGCGTGCAGGCTGCCGGAGATGCGGGCCAGGGCCCGCGCGAACTGGTCGTCGTGGGTGATCAGGAGCCGAGGCAGCACAACCGCGGCAGGCTGCTGGAAGGCTGAGATGACGGCGCCCGCACCCGCAGCGACTGCCAAGAAGACCACACCGGAGGAGAGGATCGACAGACCTGCCAGCACTGCCAGAGCCGCGAGCTGCATGGCCGTCGTGGCGATGAGGAGCCGGCGTGGCCCGTGCTCGTCGCCGAGCGCCCCACCGAAGAGCATGAGCAGGATGCGGGGCACGACGGCGAGCGTGCTGACGATCGCGACAGCCGCGGGGCCGTGGCCCGTCGCCGTCCAGATGAGCGCGAAGGCGAGCATGGAGTCGCCGCCCGCCGAGAGGGTTGAGACGACCCACCAGAGGTGGAACTGGGCTGGGAGTCCGCGGGATGCGGGAGAGGGAGTCGACATGCCGCCACCGTGAGGCTTCACGCTGCTCGAAGGTCAAGGGCGCATCGGCATCACGAGACAGGTCATGGTGTCCTGGAGGGGAGAGTGGACACGGACGGGAGTGGTCTCGTCGACGAGACCGATGACGATCTCGGGGCCTTGGCAGATCGACACGGCCGCCGCCAGCAGTGTCGATTGCATCTGGATCCGCAATGGCCCGGCGGCGCCTGTCGCTGTGGCGACCCATCCCGGAATGCTCTGGTCGCCGCCGACCACCTCGCCGTGGCGGGTGTCGATGGCGGCGTGTCCGTCGGCGGCGGGACCGCGGAGCAGTTCGTCGAGCGCCAGCGAGGCGAACCCCGCGACCGCACGGACGGGAGGCTGGGTCGAGATGAGCAGGCTGAGATCGGGCACGGCGCGCTCGATCGACGGCGATTCGTCCAGGACCTCCCCGTCGGAGCCGAGAAGGCGAAGCCGGTCTCCCGCGATCTCGACCTCCACCTCGGCGCGACGTGCGCAGGATGCCGCTATGGCGGTCGCCGCTGCAGGTGTCGTCATCGCTCTCGCCGCACCCTCGCTGCCACGAGGGCGGAGCCATCGGTGGGCCAGCCAGTACCGATCGGTGGCGATGAGCTCGAGCTGCCCGTTCCGCACGGACCACACGAGGCCGGAGACATCGTCCGCCGCCTCGGAGGTCGCAGCGATGACCTGACCGATGGCCGACGCGAGCACGGGCCCCTCGAGCGCTGCTCGAGCACTCCGACCTGACTGCGCTGCGTCAAGGAGGCTCTCGCGAAGCGCGGTCAGGTCCTGCTCGCGTCGGCGTGACCGGGCGCTGTGGTTCGCGAGGATCTCGTCGATCAGCCGGGCTCGCTCGGGCGATTCTGCGTGCAGGATCTCCTTCATCGCGGGGACCGGGACCCCCGCAGCTCGTAGCCTTCCCACCAGGACTCCCGCATCGATCTGGGAGGGTGCGTAGTAGCGGTACCCGGTCGTGGAGTCGACTTCGGCAGGCTCGAGAACTCCCTTGCCGGCGTAGAAGCGCAAGGCGCTTCCGGGGACGCCGACTGCTCGGGCGAAGGTGCTGATCGTCAGAAGCCGCTCGTCACTCACTGAGGCATCCTGACAGACCCTACGTTCGACCGGGAGCGGGGGAGGAATGCTCGGCTGAACGACGGCGGTTCCCGGCGATGAGCTGCGGACCGGGACGTCGGCGCCGCCTCAGTCGTCGTCCTGGAGGTAGACCAGGCCGTTGCCGTCGGGATCGGTGAACGAGAACATCGGCGGAACGCCCTCCAGCTGCACCAGCTCGTCGTTGTGCAGGGTCACCCCCGCCTCGCGGATCGCCTGGTGCGCCTGCTGGGCGTCCGGAGTCCCGAGCCGGATCGCAAGGGGAATCTCGCTGTCCGGCGGGAGCAGCACCAGTCCGACGCTCGATCCGGGCGGCACCACCTCGACCAGCCGGGCACCCGGCCACACCTCGACGTCCGTCCGCAGCTCGCAGCCGAGCACCGTCGTGTAGAACTCGAGGGCGGAATCCTGATCGGCCACCGGGACCGACACGCTGAGCACCTTCGTCGTCATCGTCGTTATGGTTCATTGGACCGCGTCCTCCGCGGTGGATCAAGGAGGCGACCTCTGCTGCCGCCGTCGCCGGACTCCGTGGGGCAGCCGTGCGATGAGGTCAGGGCCGGTAGCGCGAGGCCAGGGTCCCCGCGCGTGGACAGCGCACAGCGGACGGCCTCCGGCGCGAGCGCCACGGCGTCGGTGCCGAGTTGCCAGAGCGCCTCGAGGTCGACTGTTTGGGGGGCGCTGCGCCGGCTCGCAGTGCAGCTCGCGCTGGCTGCGGACAACCTCGAGCGAGTGCTCCGCGAGGACGACATGCCGCTCGCGCACCTGGTGCGACTGAATGCCCACGCGATCGACGTGGACGCGCTGATGGATCACGACGGCGCGCTCGCCGGCAGTCTCGGCGCCGCGGGCGCCGCTCCCACGATCACGATGCTCGGCGTGGTCCGTCTGGCGATTCCCGATCAAGTGGTCGAGCTCGACGAGGTCGCCGTGGGTGAGAGGCGGGGTGCGCTGTTCAGCCCCGGGCGACGGGCCGACTGAAGCGCCGGCACCCATAGGTCCGTGAGAACCGGGCGCGGAGAAAGGCCTCGTCCTCGATCGATGCGTGGCAGAACGCGGTGATCGGGGTCTAGAGCGGGGCCGGGCTCGTCCATCCGTCGGAGGGGTCCTCCCCAGCTCTTGTAGATGTGCAGGTAGTGGCCGGACTCGGTGAAGCACTGGGAGGGGTACCAGGCAAATGCCGGTTCGTCCTCCCGGGTCCAGGCGTCGAGCGTGGTCACGGAGCGGGGAGGCGCTGCCTGAGCCCGGGTGAGGAGCGCGGAGGCGATGCCGTTTCCCTGGTTGTCCGGCTGCACGGCCACGGTGTCGATCGTGGCCAGATCACTCGCGATCTCGATGTCCAGCACGCCTACGACAGTCGCGTCGGGGTCCCCACGAGCTGGACGGCAGGACTCGTCGGCCGATTCGTCCACAGGTCGTCGTCATAGCAGGTGCCGAGGAAGGGCAGGGCCCGGCACCGCAGCCAGCTGTCCTCGTCGTCGGCGGCGTAGGAGCGGATCGTGACGGGCATGGCTCTCCGGGGGGGGGTGGGGAACTCAGGGTCGTCGGGGAGGTGTCACGCGGAGAACGTGCAGCGACCCTTTCCGGCGGTGCTTAACCGTTCGCACGCCAGTACCGGCGCGGCGTACGGTCCCGGCATGCAGATCTCGATCGAGCCGCTCCGCCTCGAGGACGCAGCCGCCCTCGTCGACGCTGAGGACGACGCGACGATCCGCTGTCTCAGCGAGGAGAAGAGCACCGTCGCGGGGACAGCGGAGTACATCTCCCAGCTGGTCCGAGATGCCGAGCAGAGCAGGGCCAAGCGGGCCTTCGGGATATGGGCCGACGGCCGCTGCGTCGGCACCGTCGATTTCGATCCCGAGGTGACAGACGGCCTGGACACAGGGGATGTCAACATCGCGTACGGCGTCGCTCCATGGGTCCGCGGGCACGGAGTCGCCGTCCGCGCCGTCGAGCTCATCTGCGCGGTGATCCAGGAGCGGGGAGTCGGCCATCGGGCAGTGATCCGTACGGACTCACGCAACACCGCCTCCTCCCGTGTCGCCGAGAAAGCAGGCTTCGTGCATCTCCGCGACCTGCAGGTCCTTGCAGAGACGTCAGAGGAGGGGCAGCCCGTCGTCATGCACGTCTTCTGCCGGGATCTTCCTTAGCGTCGAGCCCGGAGACGGTGTCCGGGTGCACTCACGGCAGTCGGTCGAGCTCGATGACCTCTCCCGCCTCGATGGCCTCGAGCCCGCCCGACGCGAGGAGGAGCGCGAGGGCACTCAACCGCTCGTGACGCTGCGTGCTGGTCAGCCATGCTGCGTCCTCCAGCTCGTCCTCGGGGAGGTCGAAGCGGGACGGCCACGTCTTGAGGGAGACGTCGTACACGAAGGCCATCGCTCCATGCGGATCGTCGGGCCCTGGGGGAATGTGGCCGACGGCCAGAAGCCTGCCCACTCTGTTGACGACACCGAGCTCTTCCTGACACTCGCGAGCGCACGCCTCCGCGGGCGACTCACCTGCCTCGACCGTACCCCCAGGCAGATGCCAGGTCTCTTTGTAGGCGGGGTTGACGCAGAGGACTCGGCCAGATGGGTCGTGGATCAGCGCGCTGGAGATCATTCGCTTCCGCGGCAGGCCGGCGAGGAACTCCGCTCGTGGAAGCATCGACATCGCTCCACGGTAGGCGCGAGAGGAACGCCTGGCCAGAACGCGGCCGCCCGAGTCGCGGGCTGCGGAGATCATCCGGTGTGCGCGGTCTTGGCAAGAGCCTGCGACGAAGTCGCGTCGGGAGCAGCGTACGGCGACCAGGCCGGTTCCCGGAGGCCGGGGCAATGTTCGGGAGTCGGATGGTTCGCGATCTCGATCATGCGGTCGAGCGCGTCGCGCGCCGCGGCGAGGTCCGCCATCCCGCGGGTGATCCGTGCGCGCTCGGCAGCCATCAGCTCGAACACCTCGGGGGTAGCGTGCCCGGCCTCGATGCACGGCATGAGCTGCACGATCGTGCGACTGGGCAGGCCTGCGGTGAAGAGCTGCTGGATGAGTCGAACGCGCTCGACCGCGGCCTCGGGGTAGATGCGCTGACCGCTGTGCGTGCGCTCCGAGGCGAGCAGTCCCTGTTCCTCGTAGTAGCGCAGCGCCCTGGTGCTCACCCCTGCTCTGCGTGCGACCTCTCCGATGCGCATGGTCTTCACCTCTCTTCCCGCCGAGCTCGCCGACACCTCTTGACGTTGACGCCAACGTCAAGTTCTAGCGTAGCCGACGGCGGGCCGAGCGAGGCCCGTCGACCCACGCAATGAGCATCGACGAAAGCTGGAGCCCATGGACATCACGGATCAGACCGCCCTCGTGACCGGAGCGAACCGCGGCATCGGCCGCCAGTTCGTGCTCGAACTGCTCGAGCGCGGCGCGAGCACGGTATACGCGACCGCGCGCCGCCCCGAGAGGCTCTCCTTCCAGGACGACCGGGTGGTGCCGTTGCACCTCGACCTGCTCGACAGCGAGTCCATCGCCGCCGCCGCGTCGGTCGCGTCGGAGGTGTCCCTCGTGGTCAACAACGCGGGCATCGCTACCGGTGCCTCCCTGGTCACGGGTGACGCGTCCGAGATCCGCCGCGAGATGGACACGCACTTCTGGGGGACGCTCGAGGTGATCCGTCGGTTCGGCCCGGTCCTCGCGGCCAACGGGGGAGGGGCGGTCGTGAACGTCCTCTCTGCCCTGTCATGGTTCGCCGCGCCGGGCACCGGCGCGTACTCCGCGGCGAAGGCGGCGGCCTGGAACATGACCAACGGCGTCCGGCTCGAGCTCGCCGGCCAGGGGACCTTCGTCCAGGGAGTTCTCCTCGGCGCCGCCGACACGGACATCGCCGCCGGCTACGACGGACCGAAGATCGACGCCCGCGACGTACCCCGCGCCTCCCTCGACGGCCTGGCCGCAGGGTCGATCGAAGTGATCGTCGATGACTGGACCGCCATGGTCAAGACGTCGCTCTCGAGCGATCCCGCCCCGTTCTACGCGAGGATGACCGAGCTGCTCGGCGCATAGCGTCGACGGTGTCGCGGTGTCGCGGTGTCGCGGTGTCGCGGTGTCGCGATGTCGCGATGTCGTGACGCGGGGGCGTGGTGAGCCGGGCCCGAGGGTGCCGGGGAGGGGCCTCAGCCTCGGCCGAGCAGTGCTCCCATCGGCACGAAGTCGGAGAACTCCGCGTCCAGCGCAGGGCGCGGAGCTCCTCCATTCCCCGCCGTGGCCGACGCACGGGAGTCGGCAGGGACGTCGCCGTCGGCGCGTGCCGCGTCGGCCGCGGCGCTCCCGTCTGCCGAGGGCGCGGTGTCGGCCCCCTCGCGGGCCACCGCGCCGGATGCCCCGAGACCCGCCCGCACCATGGTCGCGAGCTCGCTCGCCGCACGGCGCACCCGTGCCGCCAGCGGCTGCTCGTCGGCCTGGCCGTCGGTGTCCGCGCCGAAGTCCGCGGAGGCGGCGAACACCGCCGTCGGGACGATCTCCGCCTTGAGGTAGCCGAACATCGGCCGGATCGCGTAGTCGATCGCCAGCGAGTGGCGGGCGGTGCCGGCGGTCGCGCCGAGCAGCACGGGCTTGCCGCGCCACAGCTCGGTGTCCAGGGCGTCGACGAAGGTCTTGAACAGGCCCGAGGGGCCGACGTTGAAGACCGGGGTCACCGCGATCACCGCGTCGGCCGACCGCACCTGCTCGATCAGCAGCGCGAGGCGCTCGCTGGGGAAGCGGGTCAGCAGGGCGTCGGTGAGGTCGTGGGCGTACTCGCGCAGCTCCACGGTGCTCACCTCGACCTCGGTGCCGTCGGTGCCCAGGGCGGCGGCGGCCTCGCGCGTGAGCTGATCGGTGAGCATGCGGGTGGAGCTCGGGGTGGAGAGCCCGGCGGTGAGGGCGAGCAGGCGGATCGGGTGGGTCATGAGGAATCCTCTCGGCTGTGCGATGGGGTGGGGCGGGGAGCGATCCGAGGGGGACGAGCGCTACCGTGTGGGGCCCGAGGGGGGCCCGAGGGGGAAGAGCGCTACAGAATCAGGGGAAAGGGAGATCTATTCGCCCAACTTCGTAGCGCTCAGGGACCCGTGCCCGGGACCTGGGCCGAGGGCCCGCGCCCGGGGCCTGGGCCCGGGACCGGCGCCGGGCCCTTGCGCCGGGGACCGGCGCCCGGGGCTCGGGGCCAGGGGATGGGGGCTCCGGGGCTGGGATCGCTCAGCGGCGGGCGTCCTCGGCGCGCAGGCCGGTCCAGTTGTCGCCGGTCTCGAAGCGGTAGGTGTCGTCGAAGGCGCCGCGCTCGGCGTCCGCGGCGGCCACGCGGGCGGCGTGCGTCGGGGCCTCGGGGACGTCCGCCGGCCGTCGCGCATCGAGCTCGCGGCGCAGCACCGGGACCACCTCGGTGCCCAGCAGCTCGATCTGCTCCAGGACCGTCTTCTGCGGGAGGCCCGCGTGATCCATGAGGAACATCTGGCGCTGGTAGTCGCCCACGTGATCGGCCATGGTCAGGTAGCGCTCGATCACCTGGTCGGGGGAGCCGACGGTCAGCGGGGTCTGTGCGGTGAAGTCCTCCATCGAGGGCCCGCCGCCGTAGACCGGGGCGTTGTCGAAGTAGGGCCGGAACTCGTTCCAGGCGTCCTGGGAGCTCTTGCGCAGGAACGCCTGCCCGCCGAGGCCCACGTAGGCCTGGTGGGCCTTCCCGTGCCCGTAGTGCTCGTAGCGCTCGCGGTACAGCTGGACCATCTGCTTGGTGTGGGACATCGGCCAGAAGATGTTGTTGTGCAGGAAGCCGTCGCCGTAATAGGCGGCCTGCTCGGCGATCTGCGGGGAGCGGATCGATCCGTGCCACACGAACGGCGCCACGCCGTCCAGCGGGCGCGGGGTGGAGGTGAACTGCTGCAGCGGGGTGCGGAACTGCCCCTCCCAGTCCACGACGTCCTCGGTCCACAGGCGGCGCAGCAGGTCGTAGTTCTCGATCGCGATCTCGATGCCCTTGCGGATGTCCTGCCCGAACCAGGGATAGACGGGGCCGGTGTTGCCGCGGCCCATCACCAGGTCGACACGACCCCCGGTGAGGTGCTGCAGCATCGCGTAGTCCTCGGCGATCTTCACCGGGTCGTTGGTGGTGATCAGCGTGGTCGCGGTCGAGAGGATGATGTCCTGCGTCTGCGCGCCGATGTACGCGAGCGTGGTGGTGGGGGAGGAGGTCACGAACGGCGGGTTGTGGTGCTCGCCGATCGCGAAGACGTCCAGGCCCACCTGCTCGGCGAGCGTGGCCTGCTCCACCATCGAGCGCAGGCGCTCGTTCTCGGTGGGCACCCGCCCGGTGGTCGGGTCCGGGGTGATGTCGGCGATGGTGAAGATTCCGAACTGCATGGGACCGTCCTTCTGCGATGTGGTGCGCCTGCCGCGGCGTCAAGATAGTTCAATACTAAACTATCGGGGTCGCGCTCGGCAAGGTGACGTGCGCGATGGCGGGCATACGCGGATGAAAGCGACATGAAAGCGGTCCCCGGGAGCCTGCAGCCCGGCCAGAGCCGAGGCCGCGGTGCCGCGGCCGCGGCGCGGTCCCGACCGACCCCCGGCCGTGCGTGGTCCGAGAACGGCTCGGCTCCTCGTGGTTCCCGACGGGCGGTCCCCGACGGACCGCAGGGCCCTGGCCGGCCCCGCCCCCACCGACAGCGTGCGGGGCCGTCAGTGATGCCCGTCGACAGAGAGGAACGGAACGCACCGGATGACTGTCTTCCTCGCCGATGCCCGCCGGGACGAGGGCTTCCTCGCGTCCACCGAGGCGACTAGAGTGCCGCCAATGGCGATCAACGTCATCGGGAGGTTCGAGATCGCCGTCGATCACGAACCCCGCCAGGTCGTAGGGAACCTGCAGCGCCTTCTGCTCGCGCTGCTGACGCTCCGCGCCCCGCAGTGGACGTCGCCCGACGCTCTCACCGAGGCCCTGTGGCCGGATGATCCCAACTCCAGCGCCGAATCCCGTCTCCACCTGCATATCCACCGGCTCCGCAGCAGGCTCGCGCCCGGCGCTATCGAGAGCGGGCCCGACGGATACCGCCTCGACGTCCCGCCGGAGACCGTCGACGTGTGGCGCTTCGAGCGCGCCATCGGCGGCGTCCTCGCCGATCACTTCCGCGGCAGGGCCGACACCGAGCTGCTCCAGCGGCTGGAGCACGTCGTCGGGCTGTGGGCGGGGGAGCCGTTCCCCGACGTCGAGCACCCCGACGTGGTCGCCGAGCGGTATCGGCTCGAGGACATGTACCTGCTGGCGCAGGAGACCCGGTTCACGCACCTCCTCGACCGCGGCGAGCACGAGGCCGCGCTCGACGTGCTCGCGCCCGTGGCCGGTGAGCACCGGACCCGGGAGAGCCTCCAGGTGCTGTGGATGACCGCGCTGAACCGGGTCGGGCGGCGCTCCGAGGCCATCGGGGTGTTCGAGGCGGCTCGCGCGGCCCTCGCGGCGCTCGACCTCGACCCGGGGCGTGCGCTCCTGGCCGCGCGGGCGATGGTGCTCGAGCAGCCCGCCGCCCGGCAGGAGGACGACGCGGCGGCGACCGTCGCCGCCCGCGACATGGACGAGGGGGCGCTCCGACGGGAGCTGGCGAGCTCCCTCACCCCGGAGGAGACCCTACGGGGCAGGAGGCGCCTGGCGCGGTCGCTCGCGATGAAGGGGAGGCTCGACGAGGCGCTCGAGCTGCTCGGCCAGATCGAGGCCGTGCACCGGGCCCGCTCCCGGGAGGACGAGGTCGCGCACACGCTCGCCGATCTCGCCGCGGTCATCGGTGTCACCGGCGACCTCTCCCGCGCCGAGCACTACCTGGACGAGGCGCTGGAGCTCGAGGAGCGCACGACGGGCACGGATCAGAGGCTCCGCCTGGTGCGAGCCCTGCTGCTGACGCACTCGGGGCGGGCCGAGCAGGCCGCGCGGATCCTGCGCGAGGTCCCCCGCCCGCCCGACTCCACGACGTCGGTCCCCGCGATGGAGGCCGCAGCGATGTGGTGGCGGGTGCGCAGCCAGGTGGACCGGCGCCTCGGCGACCCCGACGCGGCGGCGACGGCGGCCCGTCGCTCCCTGTGGCTCGCCTCCCGGCCCGGCACGCGGGCCGACCGGGGACCCGTCCTCGTGGAGCTCGCCAGCTCCCTGCGCGACGGCGGCCACGACGAATGCTTCGAACGGTTCCACCGCGCGATCAACGCCGCCCACGAGGACGGGCGCCTGCCGATGGCCGCGTTCGCCCACGCCGCGATGGCCAAGGCCCAGCTGATGTGGGGCGAGCCGGAGGCCGCGCGGCTGCACGCCAGGGAGGCGCTCAGCATCGCGCGACGCTGCGGGTGCTGGGGCTTCGCCGCGCGGGCCGCCAAGCGGACGGCGGATGCGGCGATGGCGCTGGCGGAGCCGATGCGCGCCGCCTGGTACTACTCCCAGGCGCTCTCCTTCTACCGCCGCGTGGGATACCCGCTGCTCCCGGAGGTCCGCGCGGAGCTGGTGGAGCTGGTCGGATCCGGCAGCTGATCACAGCCGGACCCGCATCACAGCCGGACCGGCATCACAGCCGGACCCGCATCACAGCCGGACCCGCATCACAGCCGGGCCGGCTGGGCCTCCCGATCGGAGGAGGCCGCGGCGGCCGCCCACACCTCGCGATCGCCGCGCTCCCTGTCGACCGTCGGCCCGCCCCCGGCGCGGCGGCCCGCGATCTCGATGCTCGCCGGGGCGACGGGGCGGCCGAGGGTCCGGAACTCCCACCCGGCCTCGGCGTAGCGCCGCTCGTCCAGGGCCTGCCGGGCGTCGAGGATCCGTCGCTCGGCGACCAGGCGACCGATCTGCTCCGGCGGTGCGGCGACGAACTCGTCCCACTCCGTGAGCAGCACCGTGACGTGCGCTCCCAGCACCGCGTCGCCGAGCGAGGGCACGAGATGCAGATCCGGGTGCACCCGCTGGGCGTTCTCCGCCGCCTCCGGATCGTAGACCCGCACCTCGGCGCCCTCACGCTGCATCCGGTGGGCGACCTCGAGGGCCGGCGAGTCCCGCACGTCGTCGGAGTCCGGCTTGAAGGCGGCGCCGAGCGCGGCGACCCGGACGCCGAGCAGCGAGCCCCCGGCCAGCTCCCGCACCATCTCGACGGTCCGCGTGCGGCGCCGGGCGTTGATCTCGTCCATGTCCTCCAGGAAGCGCACGGCCGACCCCGCCCCGATCTCCCGGGCGCGGTGCTGGAACGCGCGGATGTCCTTGGGCAGGCACCCGCCTCCGAACCCCAGGCCCGGGCGGAGGAACCGCCCGCCGATCCTCTCGTCGAGCGAGAGGGCACGGGCGAGGACGCCGACGTCGGCATCGACCGTCTCGCACACCTCGGCCATGGCGTTGATGTACGAGATCTTTGTGGCCAGGAACGAGTTGGCCGCCACCTTCACCAGCTCGGACGTGGGCAGGTCCGCCACGATCAGGGGGATGTCCTTCGCGAGGAGCGGGCGGTAGACCTGCCGCAGGATCCGCTCGGCCCGTGACGAGGCCACGCCGATCACGAGCCGGTCCGGGTGCAGCGTGTCCTGGACGGCGAACCCCTCGCGCAGGAACTCGGGGTTCCAGGCGAGGTCGAGATCCTCCCCCGCGGGCGAGAGGCTGCGCACGAGCCCGCGCAGCCGCGCGGCGGTGCCCACCGGGACGGTGGACTTGCCGACGATGAGGGCGGGGCGGGTGATCCGGGCCGCCAGCTCGGCGGCGGCCCCGTCGACGAACCGCAGATCCGCCGCCTCGGATCCCTCCTGCTGCGGGGTGCCGACGCAGAGGAAGTGGACGTCGCCGAACTCCGCGGCCTGTGCGAAGTCGGTGGTGAAGCGCAGCCGTCCGGACGACAGGGCCGCCTCGAGGGCCTCGGACAGGCCCGGCTCGTGGAACGGCAGCCGGCCGTCGACGAGCGCCTCGATCTTCGCGGCGTCCACGTCGACCCCGAGGACCTCGAAGCCCAGGTGGGCCATGCAGACCGCGTGGGTCGCGCCGAGGTATCCGGTGCCGATCACGGTGATCCGGGGCAGGGGGCCTGCAGGGGTGTCGTCAGTGTGCACTGGGTTCTCCTTCGTCCGTTCGGTGTTCATCGCGGCAACTGCGTCGTTCATCGCGGTAGCTGCGTCGTTCGTGCGGTGCGTGCGTCGTTCAGGGGCAGCTGCGTCGTTCATGGGGTGCTCGCGTCCTCGACGCAGGGGGTGTTGGCGAGCTCCTGGTCGGTGCCGGAGACCTCGTTGCTGCACTCGACGACGTTCTCGAGCTCCGGGGTGAGGGAGAACCCGTGGCCGTCGTCGGTCATGTCGGCCAGGTCGGCCGTGTTGTGGCGGAAGACGTTGCCGGTGCCCCAGCCGTCGAGGATCTCGTGGGTCTGGAACCCGTCGGCCGGGGACGCCGTGCCGGTGTTCCCCTCGATGATCCAGTCGTTCCCCTTCACGTCGACCCAGGAATCGGCGTGGCCGTCCCCGGTGATCGCCGAGCCGTCGAAGGAGTTGTTGCGGAGGATGCCGCCGGTGGTGCCTTCCTTGATGTCGACGGCCTCGGCGGTGACGCCCTCGATGCGGTTGTCCTCGATGAGGTTCTCGTCGGACGTGTCGGGCTCGCCGTCGGTGAGGTCCTCCCAGTTGCTCTCGGCCGAGCCGATGTAGATGCCCTCGCCGAACTTCGGCTCCCGCAGCCCCGTGCCGGAGACGTGGTTGCCCACGACGATGTTGTGCGAGCTGTGCGTGCGCAGATGGATCGCCTCGTCGCCGATGTCGGAGACGGTGAGGCCCTCGATCACCGAGTGCTCGGTGTCGTCGACCATCACGCCCTTCTGCCCGCCGGTGACACGGAAGCCGAGGACGTGCCAGTGCGACGCCCCGTCGAGGTGGAGCGTGTATCCCCCGTCGGGATCCCCGCCGTCCAGGACGGCGTCCTGACCGCCGCAGAGCGTGATGGGGGCGTCCTCGGTGCCCGCCGTCCGGGCGGTGAACTCTCCCTCGTAGGTGCCCGGGGCGAGGCGGATGACGTCGCCGGGCCGGGCGCTCTCGAGCGCGGTCCGCAGCGTGCCGGCGTCCTCGACGGTGGTCGTCGCCTCCGGGCACTCGGCGGTCCGCTCGACGCTGTTGGGGACGGGGGAGTCGCTCGCGCCGGGCCCCTCGGCAGGGGACGGGTCCGGGTCCTCGGGGGAGCCGGTGGGGCCGGGGTCCTCCCCGCCGTCGTCGGAGCGGCCGCCGTGCGAGGGGCCGCTCTCGGCGGTGGGGGCGGGATCCTGCGAGGGCCCGCCGAGCAGCCCGCCCCCGATCATCGCCGCGAGGACCAGGGCGCCGAGGATCGCGAGCAGGGCGACGATGCGCCGCGGGCCGTGTGCTGTGTGCGTGGTCATGGGTGCAGCCCTCCTCGGGTTGCGGTGCGTGCGGTGTCGGCGGATTCCGGGGTGTCCGGGGTGTCCGGGGTGTCGACGGGGCCGACGGGGCCGGCGGCCGCCCCGGGGCGTCGGCGCCTCCCGTGCGCGGCGGGGGACGGGGCCGGCCCGGGCCGCGCCGCGCTGTACGTTTCCGGGACCACCCCGGCGCTGAGCTGCAGGAGCGGGGTGTGGTCCGCGTACGGGTGGGTCCTCGGCCCACGGCCGGGGCCGCGCCGCACGGTCGCGCCGGCGGTGGCCGCCAGGAGGACGGCGATGGTCAGCCAGAGCACCGTCAGGGGCTGGAAGATGCGCTGGAGGATCACCGGCAGCGGCTTGGTGACCTCCCACTGCGCGGCGGAGTTCGCGATCAGCACCACGCTGGTCCCGGAGCGGGAGGAGTCGATGGCGGCGGGGCCGGATCCCGCGATCGAGTTGCGGGAGACCGTCGTCGTGTCCGACTGGTCGATGACGGTGATGCCGTGATTGGTGGTGCGGGAGATGGTGTTCCCGGCGATCTCCCCCGACGAGCCGCGCGTGTAGATCGCCGTGTCCGCGCCGCTGACCGTGTTCCCGCGGATCAGGGCGTCGGTGACGTCGTCACGGAGGCTGATGCCGTGCTGCGTGCTGAAGCGCACGCGGTTGCCGGAGACCTCCGTCTCGGAGGCGGTGCCGTTGACGACGATGCCGCTGGTGTGGCGGGAGACGGAGTTGTCGCGCAGCACCATCCCCGCCCCGCCGGTCACCTGGATCCCGTAGCGGCCGTTGCCCGCGACGGAGCTGCCGGTGACGGCATGCCCGCCGAAGACGCCCGTCGCGATGCCGGTGGCGCCGGGGCCGTCCGCCAGGGCCGCGCCGTCGAGGGTGATGCCGTTCCCGCGATTGCCGGAGACCTCCGCGCCGTCGATCGACACGTCGGTGGTCCCGCGCCCCGCACGGATCCCGTCCCCGCCGTTGGAATGCGCAGTGACCTCCGTCAGCTGCGCCGCGGTGACGAAGCGGTGCAGCACCACCCCGTCCAGCAGATTGTGGGAGAAGTCCGAGTCGCTGATCCGCAGCTGCGCGGTGTTCGCGGCGAACACCCCGATCGCGGCACCGCGTGCGGAGACGCGCTCGAGCGAGGCGGAGACCGTGCGGTCCTCCTTCTCCTCGTCGGGGTCCGGGAGCAGGACAGGGGAGCTCGGATCGGGCTCGACGGCGCTCGCTTCCTCGGGGTCGGCGATCACCTCGCCGGAGGCGGTCTCGATCCTGGGCGAGTCGGAGCCGGTCAGGGCGAGGCCGCCGGTCGGCCCGGACCAGAAGCCGAGGCTCCGGAGGTCGACGTCACGGGCGTCGACGGACCCTGCCAGGGCGCGGATGTAGGCACGGCCGTCGGAGGTGTCGTCGTCCGCCGTGCGACGGGAGCTGTCCCAGCCCGAGATCTCCACCGGCTCCTCCTCTGCGCCGGCGATGTCCAGCACGCCGCCGAGGGAGACGATCGAGGCGAAGCTCTCGGAGGTGCTCTCCAGACGGACGACCAGCCCGCTGTCGTCATGGATGCGCAGGGTCGCGCCGCGGTCGACGACGAGGTGCGAGGAGATCAGATAGGCGCCGTCGGCCTCGCGCTCGACGGCCTCGGGCACCAGGTCGGCGAGCTCCTCGAGGGTGTAGGGCGCCTCACGGGCGAGCAGGACGACGGTCGAGCTGTCACCCGAGGGCAGCGTCAGGGGCGCGGCGCCCGTGGGGAACGCCCACCGCGTGGAGTCCACCATCGTGGCGACGTCCGTGAGCCGTCGTTCCTCGGCGCGGGCCTCGGCGGACTCACGGGCCGGGTCCCCGGGGTACTCGACGCCGTCCCCGGAGGCGACGGGCGGGCCGTCGGACCCCTCCGCGAGAGCCGGCCGCGCCCCGGGCAGCAGGGCCGCGGAGGCCAGCACGGACGTGATGATCAGCAGGGACACCGACCTCAGCAGGGACATCGAGCTCAGCAGGGCTCTCGGTCGCGCGGCGGTCATGACGCCACCTCGACCCGCGCCGGGGAGCGATGCTCCGCGTGACCGTCGTGCTCCGCGTGCTCGATGTGCTCGATGTGCTCGGCGCGCTCGATGTTCTCGGTCCGTCGGCCGCTCGCGGCGAGGGCCGGCTCGACGTCCTCGTCAGGTGGGGCGGTCTCGATGGACACCCTCGGTGCAGGTGCAGGTGCAGGTGCAGGTGCAGGTGCAGGTGCAGTTGCAGGCGCAGGCGCGGCGGGTCGGAGGGGCGCGGCGGGCGCATCGGCCGCCTCGAGCGTCCCGGAGGTCTGGCCGTCGCCGCCGAACGCGTTCGCGCTCCGCGTCAGCCAGCCCTGCTTGTTCATGGTCACCAGGGCGAAGACCTTGATCGGCAGCGCGATGAAGATGACCACCAGGACGACCACGGGGAGGAGGAGGATCTCCTGCGGGTGCCGGCGAAGATGGGAGATGCCGCGGACGCCGCGGGTCAGGATCAGCCACAGCAGAGGGGCGACGATGCCGACCTGCGTGAGGTCCACGCGGCTGAACAGCAGGTAGGCGATGGTCATGCCCATCGTGACCGGGGTCAGCAGGATCTGCAGCACGGTGATCTTCGTGATCATGGGGACGCGCCACAGCCATCCCTTGAACGCCGCGGTGAGGTAGCAGCGGTAGGAGTTCCGGCTCCAGCGCACCCGCTGCTTGACGAAGGCCGTGAACGTGGAGGGGAACATCGACAGCGCCTTGGCCGAGCGCTGATGCACCGTGCGGTAGCCGGAGGCCAGCACCAGCCAGGTGAGTCGGCCGTCGTCGCCGGCGATGCAGCGCCGGCCGAGGAAGAACTCGTCCTCCATGTCGGTGACGACGGGCTTGACCGCGCTCGCCCGGTACGCCGCGGTGCGGCCCGACAGGCAGGCCACCGCGCCGAACCGGCCCTGGGCGGGCACGTAGTCGTGATAGCGCAGGTCGACCAGCCAGTCCGCGATCCGGCGCCACAGGCTCGTGGTGCGCTGGTACACGTTCTGCTGCGTGCTCACGCCTCCCACGTCGGGGTCGACGAACGGCTTCTGGACGTTCTCCAGCAGCCCCGGGGTCCATCGCGTGTCCGAGTCCACCAGGACCAGGACCTCGCCCGTCGCGGCACGGATCCCGACGCCCAGCGCGCTGCGCTTGCCGACGTGGTCGAAGAGCACCGGATGGATGCGGGAGTCCCCGAGGGCGGTGATGCGTGCATGCGCCTCGGTGTCCGCGACGTCGAGCACGATGATGATCTCGGTGGGGTCCTGCTGTCTCCAGGTGCTCAGGCAGTCCATCAGGATGTCGACGTCCTCGTGGTAGGACGGCACGATCACCGAGGTGGTGGTCCGGAAGTCGCTCTCGATCGCGGGCGTCGTCCAGGACAGCACCGCACGGATCAGCCAGATCAGCCATACGACGGTCCCGGCGACGGCGATCGGGGCGTAGGGGCCCATGTGCCCGGCCAGATCGAGCGCGCCGGCGCCGAGCCGGCCCAGCGCATGGACGATGCCGTCCGCGGTGATGCCTGCGGGCGAGGCCTCGATCGGTGGTGCGGTCGCACGGTGCATAGAGAAGTTCCCTCCGGGTCTGTTCACGAACCGGAGATGGTGGGAGGTCGCGCTTTCACCCATCTTTCAGAGCTGCCTGACCTGCCCGGAATGCGCGCAATGCCGCGGATGGGCGGTCTGCCCGGGCGTCGGTCGGGGCCGCTCCTGGCGCCGCCTCCGGTCGCGACGAGGACCTGCCCGGAGAGCGTCCGAGCTCCCTGGGGCCGGGGGCAGGTGCGATCAGTGGCAGGATGGTGTCCCATGACACGCGAGAGCATCGAAGCCCTGTTGGACGCGACCCGGCTCGCCGGACTGGAGACCACGGACGGGGGCAGGGTCCTCGCGAAGGTGTCCTCACCGGACGCGAAGGGCACCTCCTACCGCAGCAGCCTGCTCGAGATCGAGGGCGATCGCCTGATCCCGCTCACCCGCGGCAGCGCCTCCGTCGGCGCCGTCGCCGCGGCCGAGGACGGCACCACCTACTTCACCGCCCAGCGCGTGGGCGAGGACGGCGAGGAGGCCGACGACGCCCAGCTCTGGGCCCTTCCCGTGCGCGGCGAGGCGCGCGAGCTCGCCTCCCGTCCCGGTGGCTTCGGCGGACTGACCGTCGCCGGCCGGCACCTGATCACCGAGATCGAGGTCCACTCCCAGGCGTCCGACGAGGCCGAGCACGTCACGCTCTCCAAGGAGCGCAAGAAGGCCAAGGTCACCGCCGCGCTGCACGCCGGATTCCCCACCCGCTTCTGGGACCACGACCTGGGCCCGACCCGTCCCGTGCTCGCCATCGCCGCGCTGCCCGACGACCTCGCCTGGGCCGAGCCCGCCGCCGCTCCGGGCGCGGCCGACGGCGCCAGCGACGGTGCGGGCGACGAGGACGACACGCCGCCCACGCAGCTCCTGCACGTGCGCCACATCGCGATGCCTCCCGGGCGCCTGGAGTCCTGGACCGTGGACCGCGAGGGCACCCGTGCCCTGGTCGCGATGGCCGACTCGCGCGGAGAGCTGCTCACCGCGGAGAACCTCTACCTCCTCGACCTCGTCGGCGACCAGCCGCCGCGCCTGCTGCGCGAGGGCAGCGCCGAGATCTCCTACTCCCCGGGCGAGTTCAGCGCGGACGGCACCCGTGCGCTGATCGGCCGGGGCCGCCACTGGACCCAGGAGGCCACCCTGTCCGTCGGGGTGGAGCTGCTGGACCTCGCCACCGGCGCCTCCACCGAGGTGTGGCCCGAGCTCGACCACTGGGTCGATCCGGTGTGGCTCGACGACAGCACCCTGGTCGCCACGAGCGACGACCAGGGCCGCGGCTCCGTGTGGGCCGGACCCGTGGACGCCGCCGCCCCCGACCGCCTCGCCGGCGGCCCCGACCAGGAGCTCGCCTTCTCCGGCGCCTCCGTCGCGGGCGGCGCGATCATCGCCGTCGCCTCCGGGATCGCCCTCGCCCCGCATCCGGTGTCCATCGACCCCGCCACCGGCGTGGTCGAGCAGCTGCCGAACCCCGCGGACGCCGTCGCGCAGACGGGCACCCTCACCGAGGTCACCGCCACCGCCGAGGACGGCACCGACCTGCGCGCCTGGCTGCGCCTGCCCGACGGGGAGGGGCCGCACCCGCTGGTGGTCTTCGCCCACGGCGGTCCGTGGGGGTCCTGGAACGCCTGGACCTACCGCTGGAACCCCGGCCCCTTCGTCGCGGCCGGCTACGCCGTGCTGCTGCCCGACCCCGCGATCTCCACGGGCTACGGGCAGTCGATGATCGACCGCGGCCAGCACGAGCTGGGCGGCGCGCCGTACACCGACATCATGGCCCTCACCGACGCGACCGTCGGCCGTGAGGACATCGACGCCGAGCGGACCGCCTTCGCCGGCGGCTCCTACGGCGGCTACATGGCCAACTGGGTGGCCGGGCACACCGGTGACCGCTTCCGCTGCATCGTCACCCATGCCTCGCTGTGGGACACCGAGTCGATGGGGCACACCACCGACAACGCCGCCTGGGAGCGGCCCATGCGGGAGCAGAACTCGCGGTACAACCCCAAGGACTTCGCGCGCGACATCGTGGCGCCGATGCTCGTGATCCACGGGGACCGCGACTACCGGGTGCCGATCGCCCAGGGCCACGCGCTCTGGTACGACCTGCACGAGTTCTCGGCCACGCCGCGCGACGACGAGGGCCGCACCCGGCACCGCTACCTGTACTTCCCCGACGAGGGGCACTGGATCCAGGGGCGGGGGAACGCGCAGGTCTGGTACGAGACCTTCCTCGGCTTCCTCGACGAGCACGTGCGCGGCGAGGGCTGGGAGCGTCCCGCGACGCTGGGGTGACCGTGGCGCTGAGGCGATCCGTCCCGCGCCGTCCCGCCTCGCGACGGGGTCGCCCGCCCGCCTCGCCCGCGCCGGCAGCGCACATGTGCGCGGGCGCGGGCGGGCGCCGGGTGCCGCGGCTCAGAACGAGGGGATCAGCGTGTCGCTGTGCTCCTCCTCGAGGAAGCTGCGCACCGCATCGCTGGTCATCGCGCGGCGCAGCACCTGGATCTTCTCCGAGTCCTGGTCCTCCTCGCGGGCGACCAGCGAGATCGCGAAGCGCTGGTCCACGGTCTCCTCGAGCAGCAGGGCGTCGGCCGGGGTGAGCCCCACCTTCGAGATATAGGTGGGGTAGTTGTAGACCAGCGCGATGCCGTCCTCGTCGTAGGCGGCGGCCAGGTTCAACAGGTCCACCTGCACGAACTCGAGGTCCAGGGGGTTCTCGACGATGTCGCCGATGCGCCCCTCGAAGCCCGCGTCCTCGGGCAGGGTGAGCAGCCCGTGCTCGTGGAGGATCGCGAGGGCCCGGCCCTCGTTGGAGACGTCGTTCGGGATCGCGACCTTCGCGCCCTCGGGGATCTCGTCGGCGCCGGCGTGCTCCTTGGAGTAGTAGCCCACCTTCGCGTCGTAGATCGACTCGAGCTTCACGAGGTCGGTGCCGTTCTCCTCGTTGAACGTGGTCATGAACGGCTCGTGCTGGGCGAAGTTCGCGTCGACCTCGCCGTCGGCCAGCAGCCGGTTGTACTGCACGTTGTCGCTGACCTGCACCAGCTCGATCGTGTACCCCTCCTCGGCGGCGACCTCCGCGGCGGTGGTCACCACGTCCGTCATCGGCGGGAGGTGGGAGGCGACCGTGATGGTCCTGTCCTCGTCGGCGTCGGCGCTCTCGTCGGACCCGCCGCCCACGCCGCAGGCGGCCAGGCCCAGCACGGCGGTGCCGGCCAGGGCCCCCAGGCCGACGGCGCGGCGGCTCGGGTGGTGGGCGGAGGGGAGGGTGGACGGGGTCATGGTGTGTCTCGTTCCTGGTCGGTGACGTGGAGGCGGAGGGTCAGCGCGCGCGTTTGTCGAGGGTGCGGGCGAGGAGGGTCCCCGCCCCCTGGATGAGCATCACGACCACGATCATCAGCAGGATCGTGGTGTACATGAGGTCGTACTCGTAGGTCTGATAGCCGTACCGGATCGCGAAGTCGCCCACGCCGCCGCCCCCGACCACGCCCATGATCGTGGAGTAGCTGACCATCGAGATCGTCACCGTGGTCAGGCTCAGCACCAGCCCGGAGCGCGCCTCGGAGTAGAGGAAGCGGGTGACGAGCTGGAGAGGGCTCGCGCCGAGGGAGCGGGCGAGCTCGATCGTGGTCTCGGGCACGTCCAGCAGCGTCTGCTCGGAGAAGCGCGCGTAGAGCGCCGCGGCCACGAAGGCGAGCGGCACGGAGGCGGCCGTGGTGCCGAAGGAGGTCCCCACCAGCCAGCGCGTGAACGGGATGAGCGCCACCACGAACAGCAGGAAGGGCACCGAGCGCACCACGTTGACGTAGGCGTTCAGCGCGGCGTGCAGCCAGCGCCGCTCATAGGGCCCGCCGGGTCGGGCGAGGTAGAGCATCGTCCCCAGGGGGAGGCCGACGAGCACCGCTGCCAACAGCGAGTTGCCGATCATGTACCCGGTCTCGAGGACCGAGGTGAGGATCTCGGCGCGGTACTCGGACAGGCGCTCCAGCAGGTCGTTCATGCGGTGTGCCCGTTCATGCGGTGTGCCCGGTCATGACAGGTGCTCCGCGGCGCGCTCGGCGTAGGTGCCCGTGCGCTCGCGCGGCGGCGGGGGAGTGACGTCGGTGAGCGCGGCGAGGCGCCCGCCCTCGAGCACCGCGGCGCGGTCGCAGGAAGCCTTGACGACGTCGAGCTCGTGGCTGACCAGCACGATCGTGGTGCTGAACTCGCGTCGGACGTCCTGCAGGACGGCCATGACCTCCTCGGTGTGCCCGGAGTCCAGGGCCGAGGTCGGCTCGTCGCACAGCAGGATCCGCGGCCGGGTCACGAGGGCCCGCGCGATCGCGACCCGCTGCTTCTCCCCGCCCGAGAGACGGGCGGGATGGGTGCCCTGGTGGCCGGCCATCCTCACGAACTCGAGCATCTGCAGGGCCGTGTCCCGGCCGCGAGCGCCCTGCAGACGCAGCGGCAGCGTGACGTTCTGGAGCACGGTCGAGTTGGCGAGCAGGTTGAACTGCTGGAAGACCATGCCGATGCGCTGCCGGCGCCGGCGCTGCTGCCGGGACGACAGGGCGCCCTGGTCCTCGCCGTCCACCAGCACGGTCCCGGCGGTGGGGGCCTCGAGGCGGTTGATCAGGCGCAGCAGGGTCGACTTCCCGGAGCCGCTCTCGCCCACGACGCCGAACATCTCGTTCTCCGCGACGGTCAGGTCGATGCCGTCCAGCGCGGTCACCGAGGAGCGGCCCTGGACGAAGGTCTTGGAGACGCTGCGGAACTCGATCATCGGCTCTCGGAGGGGAGGGGTGGGCCGACGGGCGCGCGGTGGGCGCATCGTCCGACGGGCGGGGTGAGGCAAGCCTACTCAGCGAGCTGGTCAGTGCGTTATGCGGTGCGTCACGGAGGCGCCGCCCTGCCCCTCGAGCAGCTTCGAGACGGGGCAGCGGGCATGAGCGGCCTCGATCAGGGGCCGGGCCTCCTCCTCGGACATCGCCTCGATGCTCACCAGGGCGCGGGGCACGAAGCGGTAGCCGCCCGCGGGATCGCGGTGCAGCTCGACCTCGACGCTCACCTGGCCGAGGTCGTCCCGCCCGTGCTCGGCGAGCACCACCGCGAGGGTCTCGCCGAGGCAGGTGCTCCAGGCCATGGCGAGGAACTGCTCGGGGTTGTACCCGTCGTCGGTGGCGAAGGGGCCGCCGGTGGGCAGGGGCGAGGCGGTCGGCCCGTCGTGCACGCGCACCTCTCCCGAGGTGCCGCCGTGGTTGTCCACGCGGGCGGTGTAGAGGGCGGAGGAGGGGCGGTGGGGCGTTCCGGCCATGGAGCCAGGGTAGGACCGGACCGGCCTCGCGGGGGCGGTCCCCGCCCGTGCCGGTCGAGGCGGTCAGGTCACCTGGTCGGCGTCGACCGTCCAGGTGTTGCACGCGGACAGGTCGCCGCCGGATTCGAAGCCCGCCTCGAGCCATCGGGTGCGGGCTTCGGGGCTGATGTCGTACGGCGGCTCCCCCTCGGTCCAGGCCGACGGATCGGTCAGCGCCTCGCGCATCGCCGGGCTGGGCTCGGCGTCGGTCGGCACCTGCATCGAGGCGGCCGACGCCAGGCACTGCATCTGCAGGCTGTAGCGTCGCCAGGACTCCTCGAAGCGCTCCGTGTCGCCGTCCTCGTCGAGCAGGTCGCGCATGTGCCCGTAGTAGAAGGCCACGGAGCTGTTCCACGTCACCGTGTTCATGTAGATGAAGGCGAGGTCCCACAGGTAGGCACCCGGGGCGTTCGCCGGGTCGGTGAAGTCGAGGGCCGTCCCATAGCCCTCGGGCCAGTAGATCGTGCCGTCGAGGTTGCACATCCGCGGGAAGTCCGGTTCGAAGGACTCCGCATCGCAGGTGGCGCTGGAGGGGACGTCCGGGTGCTCGTACACGACGACGCTCGGGCTCGACCAGGGAAGATCGCGGTCCGAGCTCGCCGTGGACCACACCCGGTTCAGGCAGCCGCCGGCGGCGTCGAGCACGGCCTGCAGCTCGTCGGCGCTGGGATCCACCGGGGTCTCCGGCAGCTCGCAGGTGGCCACCCCCGGCAGCGACCCCTCGGTGAGCGGGTTGTCCTCGAGGACGGCCCACATGTCGTCGGCATCGCCGGGCGGCTCATCGATCGGGGAGATGACCGTGAAGCCGGAGCTCTCCGACTCGGAGGGGGTGGTGGGCTCCTCCTCGCTCGGCGTCTCCGACTCCGGATCCGTCGTGGGCTCGGTCTCCGGATCCGTCGGCGAGGGGGTGTCCGTGGCGACCGGCGGGTCCTCATCGCCCTGGCTGAGCACCAGATACGTGATCCCGCCGCCGATCACGAGCACGAGGGCGAACACGCAGCTGAGGGCGACTGCGATCAGTGCCCAGGGGCGCTTCGGCTTCGGCTGCTGGGCGTAGCCTCCGGGGCCCTGCGGACCTCCGGGGCCCTGCGGACCGCCGGGGCTGTGCGGGCCGCCGAATCCGGGGCCCTGCGGACTCCCGAAGGCGGGCCCCTGTGCTCCACCCGGAGCGCCCGCGCCGTGCGGACCGCCGTAGCCCGGTCCCTGCGGAGCGCCCTGCGGGCCCGGTCCGGCGGGGCTGCCGTAGCCCGGGTTCGGGTGACCGCCCTGGACCTGGTTGCCCGGGAACTGTCCGTTCTGGGGCTGGCCGTTCTGGAACTGTCCGTTCTGGGGCTGGCCGTTCTGGAACTGACCGCCCTGGAACTGGCCGTTCTGGGGCTGGCCGATCGACGGATCCCCGCCCGGTGCTCCCTGCGGCTGCCCGCCCGGGGGATTCCCGTTCTGCGGCGTGCCGTTGTGCGGGCTGCCGTCCTGCCACGGCTCCCCCTGCTGCCCGTTGCCGGGACCGCCCCACCCTGAGCTCGACATCCCTGTCCCCCTCGTCGTCACCCACCATTGCTCCGGGAAGGATATCCGCGCAGGCAGCACGGAGGGAGGGGGAGAGCGGGGTCGAAGGGTCCGCGCCGTCCGCACCGGCACCGGCCGAGCGCGTCCCCGACGGCCTGACGTGCACCGATCGCTCGAGGAGGGAGGAGATTCCGATGCGGTCACGAGTGCGGGGCCGGTCCGGAACCTGCGATCCGCCGCGTGTTCTCCGCCGTGTGCTCCTCGCCGCGTGCGGGCCTGGTCCCTGCGGGCGTGGCTCCCCGGGCGTCGGCGAGGGGTCGCGCAGCGGGCGGTGCAGAACGCCCCTGACCTGCATGACTGCAGATCAGGGGCGTTTCCTGTGGCGGAGGATAGGGGATTTGAACCCCTGAGGGCGTTAACCCAACACGCGTTCCAGGCGTGCGCCATAGGCCGCTAGGCGAATCCTCCAGCGCTCAACAAGAGCAGTGGACAGCGTACCTGACCGCCCAGGTCGGCGCGAACTCACCGGGCGCAGGTCACACTCGGGCGCAGGTCGCACTCGGGCTCGGCCCTGCGTACCCGGGCCCCATGCTCACGTTGACCTGACCCGGAACCACCGACGACGCCCGGCGCGCAGCACCTGGCCGGTGGCGGGGTCCACGGAGAGGTCGGGATCGGTGAGCCGTCGGCCGTCGAGCTCCACCCCACCGCCCCGCAGGAGGCGCCGGGCCTCGCTGCGGGAGAGGTCCGGGCGTGCGGAGGTGACCAGCTCCAGAGCGCTGAGCGATGCCGCGGCGAGCGGGAGCGGCGTCATCTCCTGCGGCATCCGACCGGCCGAGAACACCCGCACGAACTCCTCGCGACTGCGTCGGGCGGCGTCCTCGCCGTCGTGCCGGCGCACCACCGCCTCGGCGAGTTCGAGCTTCGCATCGCGGGCCTCCGCACCCCCGACGGCCGCTCGGCGCCCCAGCTCGTCCACCTGCCCGAGCGGCAGGTCCGTGTACACGCGCGCCCAGGTCCCGATGAGCTCGTCGCGCAGGGTCATCAGCCGTCCGAACTTCTCCGGTGCCGGAGCGCACAGCCCGACGTAATTGCCCAGGGACTTCGACTGCTTGGACCCGCCGTCCAGCCCGGGGGTGACCGTCGAGGTGATGACCGTCTGCGGTCGCTGCCCGTGCTTGACCTGCATCTCCCTGCCCATCGCCTCGTTGAACAGCTGATCGGTGCCCACGATCGTCAGGTCCGACTCCAGGGCGACGCTGTCGAAGCCCTGCAGCACCGGGTAGATCAGCTCGTGCATCGCGATCTCGCTGCCCGCGGCGATCCGGGCGCGGAACATGTCGCGGGAGATCAGGTGGGCGTGGGTGACCAGACTGAGCTCCTTCAGCAGCCCGGGCACGCCCATCCCGTCGAACCACTCGGAGTTGCGGCGGATCCGCAGCAGCTCGGGGTCATCGCGCAGCACGCGGGTGACCTGCGCGAGGAACGAGTCGGCGTTGTCCCGGATCTGCTCCTCGGTGAGCACGGGGCGCACGGTGCTGCGGCCGGTGGGATCTCCGATGCGGCTGGTCGTGTCGCCGAGCAGGAAGATCACGGTGTGCCCGAGGTCCTGCAGGGCGCGCATCATCCACAGGTTCACGGCATGGCCCAGGTGGAGGTCGGGGGCGGTCAGATCGACGCCGAACTTGATGCGCAGCGGACGGTCCTCCCGCAGCCGGTCCAGCAGGTCCTCGCGGCCGATGATCTGGTCCGTCGTGCGCTCGAGCACGGACAGGACCTCCTCGGGCGTCGCCTTCGGGGTGGCGGGCGTGGCATCCGAGGTGGCGTGCGTGGCGGGCGTGGCGGGCGTGGCGTTCGGGGTGGCGGGTGTGGCCCTCGAGGTGGCGTGCGGGCCGTTCGTCGGGGTGACCATGGGAGTCCTCTCGGTGGGGCGAGAGGAGCTGCCGGTCCCCTCGCCGTGGATACGGAAAAGGCGAGGACCTGGTGGTCCTCGCCGGGGGCTCTGGGGGAGCGGTGCTGCGTCGCTGCCGGTAAGTCACTGCCGGTGGGGCAGCGCGGCAGTGTCAGTGCGGCTGCATCACGACAGCTGCGGGCGCACGACGGCATGGCTCGCCTCAGAGCCGTGCGGATAGTCGATGCGCAGATGCATGAGGGGAGGATAGCGCATCCCGGCGATCCGGCGTCCTCGAGCGCGGCCGCCTCGGCGCACGGCTGTCGTGCCGGGGCCGAGCACCTCGGCGGCGCGCGCGGACCGAGCCGTTCCGCCTCCGCGAGGGATCCGGTGCGCCGCGGCGCCGCCCCCGCAGCCATCGCCACGGGGCCGGCAGGCTCCGTCCCGTCCGGCGCCGGTCACCCGTGCGGGAGGGTCGGGCGGGTCAGTCGTCCGAGGCCTCGGGGTGGCGGGCGATGTTGATGATGGCGGCGACGAGGCCGCCCCAGACGGTGACGATCGCGATGACCATCATGGCGATGGCGGAGAAGGACATGGTCACTCCTTGACGAGCAGGGTCGGGGGTGAGAGCGGAGGCGTCATGACCGCAGCTCGTGCGGGGTGGAGGCCTCGGGGCTGGGGACGAGGCCCAGACCGGCCTCGACCTCCGGGGCGATCGGGTCGCCGTCGGAGTCGTTCTTGTGCATGTTCGAACCGGCCGGCCACGGGATCAGGGACAGTCCGATCGCGACCACCACCAGGCCGATCGCCATCAGCCAGCCGAAGACGAGCACGAACCAGCCGGGGTAGTCCTCGTAGGTGCCCTCTGCCCGCAGCAGCTCGAGGGTGCTGAGGGTGAGCGAGACGCCGAGCACCACCGGGGCGATCACGCCCACGCACGCGAACCACACCAGCCCGATCTTGAAGGAGCCGCGGTGATTGAGATGGTCGCGGAGGGTGGGCAGGCCCCGCAGCACATAGGTGACGATGATCGTCGACACCGCCGCCGCGGCGACGATGCCGTACTCGTTGACCCACTTGTCCATCACGTCCAGCAGGGGAAGTCCCATGGTGGTGGAGAACAGCGCGGTGGAGACCACGGCGAGGGGGATGCAGACCCACAGCGTCGAGGGGATGCGGGCGAGGCCGAACTTGTCCTGGATCGCGGCGATGATGACCTCGACGATGGAGACGAGCGAGGTGAAGCCCGCCAGCACCAGCGAGCCGAAGAACAGCACGCCGATCAGAGCCCCGGCGGGCGCCTCGCTGATGATGGTCGGGAAGGCGATGAACGCGAGGCCCACCCCGGCGGTGACCACCTCGTCGATCGCGACGCCCTGCGCCTGCGCCATGAAGCCGAGGGCCGAGAACACGCCGATGCCGCAGAGGATCTCGAAGCCCGAGTTCGCGAAGCCCACCACCAGGCCGGAGCCGGTGAGGTCGGTCTTCTTCTTCAGGTAGGAGGCGTAGGTGAGCATGATGCCGAACGCCACCGAGAGCGAGAAGAAGATCTGGCCGTAGGCGGCGATCCACACGCCCGGGTCCAGCAGCGCGCCCCAGTGCGGCTTGAAGAAGGCGTCGAGGCCGTCGATCGCGCCGGGCAGGAACAGCGAGCGCACCACCAGGATCACGAACATGATCACCAGCAGCGGGATGAAGATGACCGAGCTGGCGGCGATTCCCCTCTGCACGCCGAGCGCCATCACCACGATGATCGCCGCCCAGACGGCGATCAGGGAGATCAGCACGGCGGGGACCACGTCGAAGGAGATGGTGGCGTCCTGACCGCCGAGAGCCTGGGTGTACTCGCCGAAGAACCCGGCCGCGTCGTCACCCCAGCGCTGGTCGAACGAGAAGATCGTGTAGTTCGTGGCCCAGGCCAGGATCAGCGCGTAGTACAGGGCGATGATCAGGGCGATCAGCACCTGCCACCAGCCGATGAACTCGGTCCACCGACGGAACCGGCGCCACGCCGCGGGGGCGGAGCCGCGCCAGCGGTGCCCGATCGCGTAGTCCAGGAACAGCAGCGGGATGCCGGCGGTCAGCAGGGCGACCAGGTACGGCAGGATGAAGGCGCCGCCGCCGTTCTCGTAGGCCACGGCGGGGAAGCGCCAGATGTTGCCGAGGCCGACTGCGGAGCCGATGGCCGCGAAGATGAAGGCCGTGCGGCCCGAGAAGGCTCCGCGGTCCGCTTTCGCCCCCGTTGCGGCAGGGGAGGAGGATGGTGCGCTCAAGGTGTCGCCTCCGAGGGGATGCGCCGACGAGTGGCGGCTGGGTGGTGCAGGGCTGAGGGTAGGGCTGGGGCACGCCCGGTGCGGTGCACGGTCCGCGGGTCACACGCCCGTGCGGAGCCCGGGGAGGGGACGGCCGACGGGGTGAGCGGCCGCACATCGTGCAGGGATGATACTCGCTCGGCGCCCGCGGTCAGAGGGCGTTCCGCCAGTGCGCCCCGGGGCGGCTGGTCAGCGGCGGGGCAGGTCGGTCCATCCGCCGCCGGCGCGAGCGCTCAGTCGCCGGGCGGGGGCGGGGGAGTCGGCGCGCCGACGGGCGGCGCGACCCGCGGGCGGCGGTCGGGGTCGCCGGCGGCCCGGGACGCGGCGGAGGTGCCGTCGGCCGGTGTGCCGGCAGATGCTCCGTCGGGCGCTCCGCTCCCGGGCCCTGTCCCGCCCCCGGCGGCATCTGCGGCCGTGGCCCCGGTGGTGGCCCCGACCGCGGCGCGCGCCGGCGCGGGATCCCAGCCGGCGTCGACCACGCGGCGCTGCATGAGGATCGCGCCGCCCAGGATCAGGGCGCCGACGACGATCAGCAGGGCGATGCCGGGCAGCACCCCGGTGCGGGCCGAGTAGCCGATGAGGATGCCGAACCAGCCGAAGTCCGTGTCCCCGAAGGTGGTGTTCGCCGAGCCGAAGGAGCCCAGCACCTTCAGCAGCAGCGCCGGCAGGAAGGTGACCAGCAGGCCGTTGACGAAGCCGCCGGCGACGGCGCCGCGGCGGCCGCCGGTGGCATTGCCGTAGACGCCCGCCGCACCGCCGGTGAAGAAGTGCGGCACGAGCCCGGGCAGGATCAGCGCCAGGCCCAGCACCGGCCCGAGCCACACGCCGAGCACCAGCAGGCCCACGAGACCGCCCGCGAAGCTCGAGAGGAAGCCGATGAGCACGGCGTTCTGCGCGTACGGGAAGACGATCGGCGCGTCGAGAGCGGGGATCGCGCCGGGGACGACCTTGGCGGCGATGCCCTGGAAGGCGGGCACCAGCTCGCCGAGGATCGTGCGCACGCCGAAGAGGATCACGGCCACGGCGATGCCGAACTGGAGGCCCTGGGTCACGGACTGCATGAGGTAGTTGCCGACGTCGCTCGCACCGTCCTCGAACGCCTCGAAGGCGGTCGCCTCCCCGGCCCGCAGCAGGTACACGACGGCGACCACGAGGTACATCAGCACCATCGACAGGGCGGTGGCGACCATCGAGTCGCGCAGGAACCGCAGGGATTCGGGGACCTTGAGGTCCTCGGTGGAGCGGCTGCGGCCCCTGGGGTCCACGAGGCGGCCGACGGCGCCGGCGGCGATGTAGCCCGCGGTGCCGAAGTGCCCGATCGCGATCGAGTCGTCGCCCGAGATGCGGCGGGTCCAGGGCTGGGCGAGAGCGGGCAGGGAGACCATGAGGATGCCCAGCAGCACCGCGCCGAGCACCACCACGACCACGGTGGGCATGCCTGCCGAGGCCATCACCACCGTGATCAGAGTGGCCATGAACAGCAGGTGATGGCCCGTGAGGAAGACGTAGCGCAGCGGCGAGAAACGGGCCAGCAGGATCGCGACGACGAAGCCGAGGATCATCAGCCACGCCACCTGGGCGCCGAACTCCTCCTGGGCGATGCCGGCGATGGCCTCGTTGGTGGGGACGACGCCCTGGGCTCCGAGGGCGCCCTGGATCATGACGCCCAGCGGGGTGAGGGAGGCGCTGACGAGGGTCGCGCCGGCGCCGATGAGCAGGAAGCCGAGGACGGCCTTGAGCGAGCCGCCGGCCACCTGGCCGACGGACTTGCGCAGCGCGATCAGGCCGATCGCGGTGATGATGCCGATGAGATAGGCGGGGACGCTGAGGATCTCGTTGACGAGGAACTGGGCGATCGTGACGAGCACGTTCATGGTCTTGCTCCGTGGTGTGGGGAGACGTGGTGTGAGCAGGCGTGGTGCGGGGAGGTGCGGTGTGAGCGGGCGCGGTGCGGGAGGGCGCGGTCCGGCATCCCGGGGCGGTGGACGTCGAGGGTCAGGTCAGACGGCGTAGACGCGCCGCAGGACGGCGTCGATCTCGGCCTGGGAGGTGAAGTTCTCGATCACCTCGACGCGCACGCCCACCTCGCCCAGGGTGTCGGCGATGGCGCCGGAGGTGAGGATGACGTCGGCGTCCTTGGCACGGCCCTTGGCGGAGATCGTGTCGGTGGCCTGGATGTCGAGGTACGGCGACCAGCCCCAGCGGTCCAGGACCTGCTCGGCGGTGTTCTTGAGGAACAGGCTGGTGCCCAGGCCGTTCCCGCAGACGGTGAGGATCAGGTTCTTGGAGGGCACGGCGTCGGGGTCGGTGGAGTCGTCGGAGGCCGGGGTGTCCTCGGGGGTCGCGGAGCCGGCAGCGGCTCCCGTGGCTGCGGTGCCGGGCGTCGCGTCGTCGGCCCCGAGCGCGGCGAGCACCTGCTGCGGGGTCGCCGCGGTGTCCAGGGCGCGGCGGCCGTCGGGGTCGGCGAGCACCCCGGCGAGCGCGGCGAGCGCCGCCTGGTGCGCGGAGCTGTCCGCGGCGGCCAGGGCCATGACCAGGGTGACCGGGTCGTTGGCCTCGTTCCCGAAGGCGATCGGTTCGGCCAGGCGCACGAAGGACAGCGCCGTGCGCAGCACGGAGTCGTCGGGCCGGGAGTGCGCGAGCGCGAAGCCCGGCGCGATGACGATGTAGGGGCCGTGCTCCTCGACGGTGCGGATCATCGCGTCGGTGTAGGCGGGCGTGGTGGCGCCGGTGGAGACCAGCAGGTCCCCGGAGCGCCGGATCGCCTCGCGCCAGTCCTGCGCGGCGGCGTCGAGGAGGACGGCCGAGGGATCGACCAGATCGCTGAGCTGTGACATGGGGATTCTTCTCACGAGAGGGAGAGGGTGGCAGGTGCCGGGGTCCGCGGGGGCGGCGCCCGGACGAACGCCCGGACGAATGCGGGGACGGTGCCCGGGGATCGGAGGACCCCGGGCGCGTGGCCCCGGGGCACGTGCGGGGGCGGGGACGAGGCTACGCCCTCCCCCGGGGACGGTGGCCCGCGAGGACCACCGGGCGGGTCCCGAGGGCGAGGGACCTCACGATCGGGTGACGACACGGGCCCGGTGGAGCGCCTCCGGGACTCCCGCCTATCCTTCCCTGCATGTCTTCCCAGCAGCCCCCGCGCTCCGACGCGCAGCATTCCGAGGTCTCCACCGCCTACCTCCGCCAGCTCGACGAGGAGCGCGAGGCGGCGATGCGGACCTCCTCCCACCCCGGCTCCTCCTTCGACGGCGCCGCTCCCGCCCTCCACGACCGGCTCGAGGAGCTGGTGGCCGCGGACGCCCCCGAGATGATCGAGCTGATGCTCGACCTCGCCGAGCACCCTGAGGTCGCCTTCGAGGAGCACCGCTCCGCCCGCGCGATCGCCGACGTCCTCGCCGCCCATGGCATCGAGGCCCAGGTGGGAGTCCACGGCCTGGACACCGCGATCCGCGCCGAGATCGGCGGCTCCGGTGCCAGCGCCGACTCCAGTGCCGACTCCAGTGTCGGCGCCGACGGGGAGTCCAGCGCCGACGCTGGCACCGACGGCGGGGCGGAGGGTGCCCCCGCCCTCGCGATCCTCGCCGAGTACGACTCCCTGCCCGTCGTCGGCCACGGCTGCGGCCACAACGTCATCGCCGTGATGGGGCTGGGGGCCTTCCTCGCGCTCGCCGCGCTCGCCGAGGCGGACCCGTCGGCCGTGCCCGGGCGGGTCGTGTTCCTCGGGACCCCCGCCGAGGAGGGCCACACCGGCAAGGAGTACATGGCCCGCGAGGGCGCGTTCGAGGGCCTCGACGCCGCGGTGATGGTGCACCCCTACGGCTATGACCTCGCCGACCAGACCTGGCTCGGGCGGCGCACCCTCACCGTCGAGTTCCACGGCCACACCGCCCACGCCTCCGCCCAGCCCTTCATGGGCCGCAACGCGCTGGACGCGGCGAGCCTCATGTACCAGGGCGTCGGCCTGATGCGCCAGCAGACCCCGTCCACCGACCGCATCCACGCGGTGATCCGCGAGGGCGGGGACCGGGCGAGCGTGGTCCCCGACCACGCGCGGCTGGACCTGTACGTCCGCTCCCAGCGGCCCGAGACCCTCAAGGACCTCTCGCTGCGGGTCGAGGACGTCGCCCGCGGCGCCGCGCTGATGGCCGGCGTGGGCGTCACCGTCCGCTGGGACGAGCACCCCCCGTCGCTGCCGGTGCGCACCAATGAGGCGCTCACCGGCCGCTGGGTCGCGTCGCAGCGCCGACGGGGCCGCGACCCGCTGCCCCACGGCGTCGTCTCGCCCTCCCTCGCGGCCTCCACCGACTTCGGGAACGTCAGCTACCGTGTGCCCGGCATCCACCCGGTGATCCGCATCGCCCCGCCCGAGGTGGCCCTCCACACCCGCGAGTTCGCGCAGTGGGCCGTCTCGGAGGACGCGAAGTCCGCCGCGTCCGACGGGGCCTACGGTCTCGCCGCGACCGTCCTGGACACCCTCCACGACCCGGCCCTCGCGACCGCGGTCGGCGAGGAGTTCGAGGCCTCCGGCGGCGCGATCGACGTCCCCGGGTTCTTCGACTGACCAGCCGGGTCGGCGCCCTCGGACCTCTCGCCGGGCGGCACGGCCCGTATCCGGCTCTCACCCGGCCCCGCACCGTTCGCCGACCCCGTCCTCGCCCCCGGCCCCTTCCCCGGCCCTCTCCGTGGCCCCGCCCCTTTTCCTGACCGACACCTTCGCCCCCTGGAGTCCCCATGAGCTCAGCGACCACCGAGCCTGCCAAGACCGGCCTCACGGACAGGGCCCTGAACTGGGTCGAATGGGCGGGCAACAAGCTGCCCGAGCCGTTCATGCTGTTCATCGTCCTGTTCCTGATCACCGGTGTGGTCTCGACCGGGATGGAGTGGAGCGGCGTGGTCGTCTCCGTCCCCGGCTCCGACGAGCCCACCGTGATCAAGGGCCTGTTCACCGGTGAGGGCATGGCCTGGCTGACCACCAACCTCGGCGTGAACTACATCGGGTTCCCGCCGCTGGTGACGGTCATGCCGATCCTGCTGGCGATCGGCATCGCCCAGCACTCCGGGCTGCTCGCGGCCGGGATCCGCAAGCTGTTCGGCTCCTCGCCGGCCTGGATGCTCCCCTACGTGGTGGGCTTCGTGGGCGTGATCTCCTCGATCATGGCCGACTCCGCCTTCGTGGTGGTGCCGCCGCTGGCCGCCCTGGTGTTCAAGGCCGCCGGGCGCCATCCCGTCGCCGGTCTGCTGGGCGGCTTCGCCGCAGCCGGCGCCGGCTACTCCACCAACATCTTCCCCACCTCGCTCGACGCCCTGTTCGCCGGCATCACCACCTCGGTGATGGACGCGCTGCCCGGCTACGAGTTCAGCTCCGTGAACCCGGTGTCGAACTGGTGGTTCAACATCGTCTCGTCGATCATCCTGGGCTTCGTGGCCGGCTTCATCATCGACCGGCTCATCGAGCCCCGCCTGCGGCGTCAGAACGTGCCCGTGGACGAGATCGCCGTCGAGGGCGCCGAGGACTCCGCCGAGAGCGCCGAGCAGATGCGCGCGGCTCTCAGCCCGAAGGAGAACAAGGGACTGCTGTTCGCGGTGCTCGCCGCCGCGGTGCTCACCGCCGTGATCCTGGCCGCGGCGCTGGTCCCGACCTCCCCCTGGCGCAACGAGGAGGGCGGCTTCCTGCCCGAGTCCCCGCTGCTGGACTCGATCGTGTTCATCGTGGTCGCGTACTTCATGGTGGTCGGCGTCGTCTACGGCGCGATCGTCGGCACCCTGCGCAGCACCCGCGACGCGGTGCAGATGATGTCCGACGCGCTCAAGGAGATGCTGCCGTTCATCGTGCTGGCCTTCATCCTGGGCAACTTCATCTCTCTGTTCAACTGGTCCGGCATCGGCACCTGGATCGCCGTGACCGGCGCAGACGCCCTCGAAGGCGCGGGCCTGACCGGCTTCGGCGCCATCATCGGCTTCATCATGCTCGCCAGCGTCCTGAACCTGTTCATCATCTCCGGCTCCGGCATGTGGGCGATCATGGGCGCCGTGTTCGTGCCGATGTTCGCGCTGATCGGCTACGAGCCCGCCTTCACCCAGGCCGCCTTCCGCGTGGGCGACTCCGCCACCCAGGTCATCACCCCGATGAACCCGTACATGATCGTGCTGCTGGGCATGCTGCGGAAGTACGAGCCCGAGGCCGGCCTGGGCACGCTGATGGCCCGCATGCTGCCGTTCGTGATCCCGTTCTGGATCGTGTGGACCACGATCCTGGCGATCTTCTTCTTCTTCGACCTGCCGATCGGGCCCGGCAACGGCATCTTCATGGGCTGAGCCGCGACCGTCCCGCCGCCTCCCCTCCATTCGTGAGCGGGGCAGAGTTGGGGTAATGGACGGCCGATACCCCCAACTCCGCCCCGCTCGCGTGGGGTGGGGGTCTCGTGGGCCCGGAGGCGGGGTCTCGTGGGGCGAGAGAGCCGGCTTCCGCGCGTGGGGTCCCGCCGTCCGCACCGAGCCCGTGGTCGGCTCCCGCCCACTGGACGTCCTGTCGGCACCTGTCCCCTGGAGCCCCTGTCGGCACCTGTCCACTGCGTCAGCGGGGCAAAGGTGGGGGAATGAGGGCTGGATTCCCCCAACTCTGCCCCGCCCGCGTCAGGTGGGGGCAGTCGCGTGGGGCGGGGGCAGTCGCGTGGGGCGGGGGTGGTTCCGTCAGGCGGGGGCAGTCGCGTGGGCTGGGGGCGGTCGCGTCAGGCGGGGGGGTGTCCCTATGTTCTGAGTCAAGCCGCGAGAGCGGCCGGCTCGGGAGT
>NZ_JBQSWB010000012.1:0-133060 GCF_052446295.1 Brachybacterium sp. AOP43-C2-M15 | reverse complement strand
ACATATCCTTTCCTCGGGGGCATGCTCCTGACGAGCCAAATGATTCTGCCGGAGATACTAATACCGATCGGGGTGACGAAGAAGGCTTGCGCGAAGAGATGCTTTGAGGTTTGACTTACTAGGACCTGGGGCCATCGTATTTCGCTTCCGTTGCAGCTCGGCACCTGCTCGGAGTGAGGGCCTGCGGAGCCTCCTGGCCCACCACCCCACCCGCGCAGCATCCTTCCGCTTCAGCATCCAGCGCATGCTCGGCCCCGATACCCCGAAGGCGGACGTCGACGCCTCGGAGGCGCACTACGGGGACGCAATCATGTCGCGGACCTCCGGGCTGAACCGGAACTGAGCCGCGCGAGTCCGCGCCGCACTCGAACCGGCTGTGCGATGCGCGGCTGCGCTCCGACCACGACCACCCTGTGGGCGCAACGCGTCACCGACCGCCCAGCGTCCACCTCGAGGGACGGTGACGCCGGTGTGATGCCGACCCGCCCGACTACTCGCTCTCGCTGTGCGCAGTGGCTGCTGAGGCCTCGCGCAGCGCAGCGGACTCGCGGTCGATGCGCTCGGTGATCGCCGCCCGGCGATCCAGGGCGTCCTGCCCGACGGGCAGGTGCAGCGGAAGCGTGCGGCCGGAAGCGACCCGGTAGATGAACGCGGCCGCCTTGACGGGGTCGCCCAGCTGGGTGTGGTTGGCCTCCTCAGCCCAGTCGAGGGTGTCGTGAGCCGGGGTGCCGTCGTAGTCGTCGAGAAGACGCCCGGGGCGCTGCACGGAGGAGGCGTCCAGGAAGTCGGTGCGCAGCACGCCGGGTTCGACGACCATGCTCTCGATGCCGAACGGCTCGAGCTCGGCGGCCAGCGCTTCGCTGATACCGGCGACGGCGAACTTGGAGGCGGAATACATGCTCACCCCCGGCTCGCCCTCGAAACCGGAGCGAGAGCCGATGTGGACCAGCGTGCCGGCCCCTGCGGCCCGCATGATCGGCAGCACGGCGCGGGTGGTGTTGATCAGGCCGAAGACGTTGACGTCGAACAGCGAACGGGCCTCCGCGTCGCTGATCTCCTCCAGTGCGCCGAGCAGGCCCCGGCCGGCGTTGTTGACCAGCACGTCGATGGTCCCGAACCGGCCAGTGACCTCGGCGACGGCCGCGTCCACCAGCGCCTGATCGGTCACGTCGAGGCGCACAGGCAGCGCGTGGCGGTGGGCGCGCACGTCCTCGGGCAGGCTCTCGGGCCGGCGTGCGCCCACGGCGACCTGCTCTCCTCCGGCCAGGGCGGCGCGGGCGATCTCGAGCCCGAGGCCGCGTGCGGCACCGGTGATCATCCAGACAGACATGAGTGCTCCTCTCGAAGGTGCTGAGGTGTCGCAGGGCTGCGACACGACCACCGTCGCGATATGCGGCCCCGTCCAGAAGGCCCACCTCTTCCAGGGACGATCTGGGCACCCCACGTGACCTGGCCACCGCTCCGGAGAGTGGGAAGAATGCAGGCATGCCCCCTCACCCCGAGCACCTGGAACCACGGCTGGCGGAGTTCCTGCGCGCCGCGCGTGCACGGATCACCCCTGCTCGCGCCGGCGTCATCGGCACCGGACACCGGCGGGTCGACGGCCTGCGACGCGAGGAGCTGGCGATGCTCGCGGGGGTGAGCGTCGACTACTACACCCGGCTGGAGCAGGGTCGCAGCAAGAGCGCCTCCACGCAGGTCCTCGACGCCATCGCCGAGGCCCTGCAGCTCGATGACACCGAGCGTGCGCATCTGCACACCATCGCCAGACCCGCTCCGGCCCGACGTCGCCGCGGTCGCACACCGCAGCAGCTGCACCCGGCCACCCGTGCACTGCTCGACACGCTCGAGGCGGCCTCCCAGCCCGCGTTCGTGCTGGGACGACGACTCGACATCATCGGGCAGAACCGGCTCGCCGCCCTGCTGATCGCGGACTTCGAGACCATGCCGACCCTCGAGCGGAACCAGGCCCGCTTCGTGTTCCTGGACCCGCATGCCCGTGAGCTCTACACCGACTGGGACGAGGTCGCCGCTGACACCGTGGCGATGCTTCGCATGGACGCCGGTGACCACCCCGACGACCGCGAGCTCGGTCAGCTCGTGGGCGACCTGTCGATCCGGTCCCTTGAGTTCGGGCGGCTGTGGGCGAGGCATCGCGTGCACCAGCGCAGCACCGGCACCAAGCGGTACCACCACCCCCTGGTCGGAGACCTCACGGTCAGCTACCAGGCGCTGACCCCCGGCGATGATCCCGACCAGACCCTCATGGTCTACGACACTGAGCCCGGCTCCGCCTCGGCCCACGCACTGCTGCTCCTCGCTGCGAGCATCCCCGAGGACAGCGCACGGCCCTCCGTGCACCCGCTGGGTCCGGGCCCGGGAACGGGATCGACGGCACCGTCAGCGTGATCGGCCGCGGAGGGCTCAGCGCCGAGTCGGGCCCTCGCCGCCGGCGTGCTCCGTCTCGGCGCCTCGTTCCTTGCCGATGACACCGAGGTGGGTGTGGGTGAACGGGCCGAGCTTCAGCCCGTAGCCCAGGGCGCGGTCGAGGGCGACGTGGAAGCCCCAGCAGGCGGCCAGCAGCACCGACCACTCGGCATCGATGTCGGCGAGCCGCAGACCCGCCCAGCCGGTCACCAGGGCGGCGGGGGCGGTGTAGTTGTGCACCAGGTTGTAGCTGACGGCCCCGATCCGCTGGCCCGCCAGGTAGCCCAGCGCGGAGAGGTCGAAGACCAGGAACGCGGCCGGCAGCAGCCACCACGGCTGCCCCGAGGCGATCATCGCCACGACGATGCCGGCGGCGATCAGTGCGTTCTCCGCTCGCTGCCAGCGGAGGGCCTGACGCTGCGACGACTCGACCGGCATCTCAGTCCCCTCGGGCCTCTTCGTGGTCTCCGCCGCTCGTGAGGTCATACGGCCGCGCGCCAGTCCCGGATGATCCCCACGACCTCGTCCAGGTGGGACTCCAGGAGGAAGTGCCCACCGTCGAGGAGCTCGATCCGCGCCTGCGGTGCGTCGCGGCGGAACGCGGTGGCGCCGGCGACGTCGAAGATCTCGTCGTTCTTCCCCCACACGGCCAGCACGGGCACGCGGGAATCTCGCAGCCACTGGTGGACCCGCGGGTACAGGGGGAGGTTGCTGGAGTAGTCGGCGAACAGGGCCAGCTGGGCGCGATCGACGCCCGGCCGGGCGAGCAGGGCGATGTCGTGCTCCCAGGCCTCGGGGGCGACGGTGGTCGCATCGGGCACGCCGTGGGTGTACTGCCACTGGACGGCCTCGCGCTCGAGGGCAGGGCGCAGGGCCTCTTCATTGGCCGGTGTCGGGGCGGAGGCGTAGGCCCAGATCGGCTCCCAGAACCCGGGGACGAAACCCTCCTCGTAGGCGTTGCCGTTCTGCGAGATCACTCCCTCGACGGATTCCGGGTGCGCCAGGGCCAGCCGCCACGCGATCGGGGCCCCGTAGTCCTGGACGTACACCGTGTACCTGCTGATCCCGATCGCGTCGAGGAACGCCGAGGTGACGTCGGCCAGGGCGTCGAAGGTGTACTCGAAGTCGTCGACGGAGGGAGCCGAGGAGCGGCCGAACCCGATGTGATCGGGGGCGATCACGCGGTACTGGTCGGCAAGGGCCGGGATCAGGTGCCGGAACATGTGCGAGCTGGTGGGATATCCGTGCAGCAGCAGAAGCACCGGGGCCCCCTGCGGCCCCGCCTCACGGTAGAAGACCTCCACCCCGTCGAGGGTGACGGTGCGGTGATGGACGAGGGCCATTGCTCACTCCTAAACGGTATTTAACTGGTTAGCTTGACGTTAGCATGGCGGCATGAAGCATGAGGACCAGAGCTCGCGACGTGACGGAGGACTGCGGTGATCGAGGACGAGGACCTGCTGATGGCGGTGCTCAACAGCGCGCCCGTGGACAAGGGCGTGCGCACCGATCAGCTCGAGGATCCGACGGGCAGCGAGCTGATCGGCCGGTTCGGCGGGCTCGGCACGGCGGCCGAACGTTCACATCTGCAGGGCGCACGTGACGCCCTGCACGCCCTCCTCCGTGCGGAGGCCGACGCCGCGGAAGCCCTCGCGCCGAGCCTGAGCGGAGTGGCGCTGACGCCGGCCGCGACCGACGAGGGCATCCAATGGCAGCTCGACGCCCCTGACGACCGACGGCTCGCCGCCCGCGTGGTGCTGGCATGGTCACGAGTGCTCGACGAGCTGCCCGGGCGGCTCCGCGCGTGCGCCAACACCGAGTGCAACCTCTTCCTCCTCGATCACAGCCGGCCGGGCACGGCCAAGTGGTGCTCGATGGCCACCTGCGGGAACAGGATGAAGGCCCGCACCTACGCTCGTCGCGACCGGAGGTCGTGAGCGCCGCGGTGACAGGCCCGCGGATCCGGGCGGAACCGGCGGACCTCCGCGCCTGCGCGCTACCGGTCGCCGGCGGCGCCGTCGAACGCCTCGCGCGCCCGGTCCACCCGGGGCATGTGCTCCGTCGCCCAGCCGAACAGGGCGTCGATGAGGTCCTGGAGCGTGGCGCCCAGGTCACTGATCCGGTACTCGACGGCGACGGGGCGGGTGCTGATGACGACGCGATCGACCATGCCGTTGCGCTCCAGCCGTCGCAGCGTGACGGTCAGGGACTTCTGAGTGACGGTCGGGATGGCCCGCCTCAGCTCGTTGAACCGCCGCGGGCTCTCGCACAGCGTGTCGAGCACCAGCAGGGACCACTTGTCGAGCACCTGGTCCAGCAGCTCTCGGTGCTCCGTGGCGATCTGCGAGTACTCGATCCGGGCGGGGGTGGTTTCGTCCATGTCACCTGGTCTCGTTGAGGTGCTCTTCATGTACCAGGTATACATCGGTGACCACCAGGCTGCGAAAGGAATCGCCGATGACCGTCCACCTCTCCACCCCCGACGGCATGTTCCAACCCGTCCCCTACCACCATGTCTCGGTGTCGACCGGCACTCGACATGTGCACGTCGCAGGCCAGATCGCCCGTGACGGGAATGGCACTCCCCTCGCGCCCGGGGATCTCGCCGGGCAGCTCGCCCACGCCCTGCGGAACAGCGCACGGGGATTGGCGGGGGCAGGAGCGTCGTTCTCCGACGTGGTGCGCCTTCGGTTCTTCGTCACCGGGTGGACGCCGGAGAAGTACACGGAGTTCATGGCGGGGATCGAGAGCGTCACCGAGGAGCTCGACATCCCGCGCCCGCTGCCACCGGTCTCGGTCATCGGCGTGGACTACCTCTTCGAGCCCGACGTCCTGGTCGAGGTCGAAGCGGAGGCGATGCTCGGCTGACCGGGACCGGGAAGGCCAGGACCGGCAGGTCCCGGGGCGGGAGGGTCACTGCGGTGTTCACCGCCCCTCGTCCCGGGACCGCGGCGCGAGGACGTCGTCGTGGTCGGTGGAGACGGCCAGGTCCCGCCAGGCCGCCGACTCCGTGCGCAGCCGAGCGATCTTGGCCTCGAGCTCCTCCAGGCAGTCGCTGCCCAGCTGAGCGCGCAGCGGCGGGTTCTCCGCGTCAGCCAGGGTCAGGAACGCGGCAGCGCCCTTGACCGGATCACCGGGCTGGGTGTGATTCAGTCCAGGGACCGCCTCGCGGACGGCTCCGGCGGTGCTCGCGTAGTCATCGATCACGGTGCCCTCGGTGCGCAGGCTGCGGTCATCGAGGAAGTCGGTGCGGAAGTAGCCCGGCTCGACGACGGTCACCGCGATGCCCAGGTCCGCCAGCTCGTCGTGGAGTGCTTCGGAGATCCCCTCGACGGCGAACTTGGTGGAGCAGTAGATCCCGAAGCCCGCCGAGCTGCTGAACCCGCCCAGAGAGCTCACGTTGAGGATCCTGCCCGAGCGCTGGGCCCGCATGACCGGCAGCACCGCGCGCGTGACGTTCAGCAGGCCGAAGACGTTGATGTCGTAGATCGAGCGGACCTCCGCATCGGAGGACTCCTCCACCGCGGCCAGCAGACCACGTCCGGCATTGTTGACCAGCACATCGAGGGAACCGAACGCGTTCACCGCAGAGGACACCGCCGTACGAGCCTGCTCCTCGTCGGTGACGTCGAGGGCGACTGTCAGCAGACGGTCTCCGTGCCCGGGAAGTGCGTCCTGCACGATCTCGGGGGTGCGGGCGGTCGCCACGACGTGGTCGCCGCGCTCCAGTGCTTGACGGGCGATCTCCAGCCCGAAGCCGCGGGCGGCGCCGGTGATGAACCAGGTGGTCATGGATGTCTCCTCGGATCAGGGAACGTGCGCCCTGCGGTGGATGCTCGGCATCCACGCTGCGGGCGATGAGCTCTTTCATCCTGGATCGCTCCGGCGTGCCCAGCCAGGGACAGATCAGCCCAGGAACACCTCGCTCCCCCACCCGGCTGCCGTCGCCCGACGACTCGCACGCACCGGCTCGGGCTGCGACCGGTTCCGCCTGAGCTCCTGGCGAGGGCAGGGGCCGCCGCGGCGAGTCTCACCGACTCGATGACCCTCGACCTCGACGCGGGCACCACCGTGCAGGCGATGCGCCCGCTGCTGCAGGAGCGGCGCGAGCTCACCGTGGTCACCTACGACCTCGGCACCGCCGGCGCCTCCCTCGACCACCCGAGCGTGGACCTGATCTGCGTGGGCCGCCGCCACCGACTCGGTGCTCCTCGCCGACTCCGGGAAGTTCGGGCACTTCGCGACGTACCGCATGGCCCGGCTCGACGAGTTCGATGCGATGTCACCGAGGAGGCGCTGCCCGGCGAGGACGCCGCGGCCGTGCGGGAGCTCGGGCCGCGAGTGGTCGTGGGCTGAGCGGCCGGCACGCGGCGTCCGCTCTTCCGGGCAGGTCGTCGCCGCGCTCAGCGATGCGCTGCGTGCCGGTCCGTCCCCCACCGCGCTGCCTGCTCCCGGCACCCCGCCAGCTCCTCCCCCAGCGCCCGCGCCACCTCGGCCTCGCGCGCGGAGATGTCGACCTGCTCTCCAGGATCCGCCTCGAGGTCGTACAGCGCCCGCTCCACCACGGCCGGCGGATCCATCCCCTCCCGCGCGTCCGCGACGAGCTTGAACCGGCCACGGCGCACGGCGACCTGTCCGTCGTAGGCCCAGGCCACGGCCCGATCGGGCATCTCCGCCCCGGGGTCGCGCAGCACGTCCAGCAGGGAGATCCCGTCGACGTCGGCGAGGTCGGGTGCCACCCCGTCGGCCGCGTGCAGAAGGGTGGGCAGCACGTCCATCATGAGCCCCACCTGGTCCCTCTCCGCCCCGACGGGCAGCTGCGCGGGCCAGGAGATGATGCCGGGCACGCGGATCCCGCCCTCGAACACGCTGCCCTTCGCGCCGCGCAGCCCGCCCGCGGAACCGCCGTCGTAGGAGATCTCCTCGCCGCCCAGCCAGTTGCGGCTCTCCCGGGACGGACCGTTGTCGGAGGAGAACAGCACGATCGTGTCCTCGCGCGCCCCGGCCTCGTCGAGCGCGGCGAGGATCTCCCCGACCGCGTCGTCCATCGCCGCGATCATCGCGGCGGTCCCGCGCCGGCCGGGCGGGAGGTGCGCGACCCGCTCCATGTGCTCGGCGGGGGCGTGCATCGGGTAGTGCGGGGCGTTGAACGGGACGTAGCAGAAGAACGGATCCCGGCCCGCGTGGCGGGTGATGAACTCGCTCGCGCGCTCCCCGATCGCGGTGGTGAGGTACTCGCCGTTGCGCCACACCTCCTGCTCGCCGTCCCACAGGTCGTGGACGGGATCGTGCCCGCCCCAGTAGAAGATGTGGGAGTAGTAGTCCACGCACCCGGCGCGGAACCCGAACACCTCCTCGAAGCCATAGCGGGTGGGCGCGTACTCCTCGGCCGCACCCAGGTGCCACTTGCCGAACAGGCCCGTGCGGTAGCCGCGCTCGTGCAGGCGGGAGGCGAGAGTGGGCTGCGGGGGCAGTCCCGGGGTGCGCCGGGAGCCGCCGAGGATCGTCTCCACCCCCGCGTGAGCGGGATGCTTCCCGGTCAGCAGCGCGGCGCGGGACGGGGAGCAGACCGGGGAGTTCGAGTACCACCGGCTGAGCTTCACCCCGTCCCGGCACAGGGAGTCCAGGTGCGGGGTGGGGATGTCGTCGGCGCCGAAGCAGCCCAAATCGCCCCAGCCGAGGTCGTCCGCGTACATCAGCACGATGTTCGGTCCGTGGGCGGTCGCCATGGTCGCTCCTTCGCAGCACCGGTGGCGGCCAGGCTATCGCCGACACCGACGTCCACGAGCTCGTCGCCGCCGCCCAGCGCGTCGCCGAGCAGCCGGTGACGACACGCAGCCCCGGCTCACCGGGCCGCTGCTCGTCGGCCGCGAACCCCTCCCGCGCCGAGCGCTCCTCGAGCGTCTCGAGCTCCTGCAAGAACGTCACCTGCCATCCCGCGGGCCCCTGGATCCTCGCGGTGAGGGTCCGGAACGGGGTGCGGGTGGGCGGTGCGATCAGCTCCGCGCCATGCTCGTCGGCATCGACCCGAGGCGGCCGAGGTCTACCGTGGATACTCCATCGCATCCGCCCGCCGAAGGAACACTCCCCATGCCCTGCACCACCCTCCTCGTCGGCCGCCGTGCCAGCGCCGACGGCTCCCCGCTCGTCGCCCGCACCGAGGACTCCGGGGGCACGGGCTTCGACCCCAAGCGCGTCGTGGTGGTGGCTCCCGAGGACCAGCCGCGCACCTACACCTCGGTGATCGGCGGGCGCACGATCGAGCTGCCCGAGGATCCGCTGCGCTACACCTCGGTCCCCAACGCCCTGCCGCACGAGGGCATCTGGGGCAACGCCGGAATCAACGCGGCGAACGTCGCGATGAGCGCCACGGAGACCCTCACCTCCAATCCCCGGGTGCTGGGCGCGGACCCGCTGGTCGAGCCGAGTGCGGAGCAGCCCGGCGGCTTCGGCGAGGAGGACTTCCTGACCCTGGTCCTGCCCTACATCCGCTCTGCCCGCGAGGGCGTGCAGCGGCTCGGGGCGCTGCTCGCCGAGCACGGCACCTACGAGATGAACGGGATCGCCTTCAGCGACGAGAGCGACATCTGGTGGCTGGAGACCGTGGGCGGGCACCACTGGATCGCGCGGCGCGTGCCCGAGGACCACTACGTGACGATGCCGAACCAGCTGGGCATCGACTCCTTCGACCTCGCCGACGCCGAGGGGCCCGGCCGCGACCATCTCGCGAGCCCGGACCTGCGCGCCTTCCTGCGCGAGCACCACCTGGACCTCACGCTGCGCGACGCCGACGCGAGCCCGTCGGTGTTCAACCCCCGCGAGGCCTTCGGATCCCACACCCAGCACGACCACGTCTACAACACGCCCCGCGCCTGGTCCATGCAGCGCATCCTCAGCCCCCACGCCGAGGACTGGGACGCAGGGCTGCCCGGTGCGAGCCCCGACTCCGACGACCTGGCCTGGAGCCGACGGCCCGAGCGCCTGCTCACCGTCGAGGACGTCAAGGACGTGCTCAGCTCCCACTACCAGGGCACCGTGTACGACCCGTACTCGCCGCGCGGCACCGAGGCGGAGCGCCGCGCCTTCCGCCCCATCGGCATCAACCGCCACAACGCCCTCGCGATCCTGCAGATCCGCCCGGACCTGCCCGAGTCCCACCGGGCGCTGCAGTGGGTCGCCTACGCCTCGAACCCGTTCACCACGCTGATCCCGATGTTCACGAACGTCGAGGAGGCTCCCGCCTATCTGGCGACCACCGGCGAGCAGGTCAGCACCGACAGCTTCTACTGGGCCTCGCGGCTCATCGCGGCACTGGCCGATCCACACTTCGACGCGATCATCCCCGAGATCGAGCGCTACCAGCTGAAGACTCTCGCGCTCGGCCACGCCGCCGTGCACGCGGCCGACCAGGAAGTCGCCGCAGCCGGCTCCGACGAGGACGTCCCGGCGCTGCTGGCCGCGGCGAACACCGAGGTCGCGGAGCAGATCCGGGAGGCGACGGACGCGCTGCTGTCCTCAGTGCTGTTCACGGCGAGCAATCGCATGACGAACCGGTTCTCGCGGTCGGACGAGTGAGGCGCCTGACCTTCGTCCGCCTTTCACTTGTCAGCCGGAGCCGGGAAGCACTAATGTCACCTGTGACAGGTGTTGCATGTGTGACATCTGAGGAGAGAGCCCTATGAAGACCATCAGCAGCACCCCTCTGCCCATGTCCCAGATCGACCAGCTCGAGCAGCTCGCGAATGTCGTGCCCACCGAGCTCCGTGACGTGCTGAACTCACTCGCCGCGAGCTTGCGAGACGGCGACGACGTCGTCGCCGTCGATCCACAGCAAGCACTCACCCCGACTGAAGCGGCAAAGCGTCTCGGCATGAGCCGTACCCACCTCTACAAGCTCCTGGACAACGGCACCGTCGCGTTCCATCGGGTCGGCCGTGACCGCCGTATCCTCGTTAGCGATCTGATGCGTTTCGTCGCTGCGCGAGACGCCGAGCGCCGAGAACTCGCTGAGCGCTTCGCGTCCCAGGACCGCGATCGCTCCGATGCGATCGAGGAGATCGCAGACCTTCTCTGAAGGATCGTCGGCGTGTCCGTGCCCTGCGGCATGATGACGTCATGTCCCGCCGAGCCCGTCCGACCCTCCGCGTGCTCAGGGAAGAGCTCGCGGATGAGTGGGGCGACGCCTTCACGCGCCGAGCCCTCGAAGCGGGAGAGATCACCGCGGCTCAACCACTCAGCGCGTTGCCGCACCCAATCCTCCGGAAAGCCGCGGAATCGTTTGGTGACGACCCGTCGCAGGACTCCTTCGTCGGAGCCATCTCCTCGGTGCGCAGTGAGACGCTGCTCGAGATCAAACAGGGACAGTGGCGCGCCGGCGTGTGGATCGACGACGTCGCCTGCTGGGTCGTCACCGCAGGTCTCGCCAAGGGGGATCACAAGGACCGGGACGACTTCTACCAGCGGCTGCGGCGCATCGAGGAGTCGGGCCGGGTCACTGATCTGCTACCGGGCAGACAGGACCGCGAGCTCCTGAAGAAGGAACGGACCCACGCGCTCATCTCCTCCTGGCAATTGCGGAACCAAGCGCTGATCACGAAGGCCGTCGACTCGGTGCAGCGGGGCGGCATCACAGCATTCACAATCGGGTCACCATTGCCTGACGCCGCCGAGGATGACATCTTCGCGTCCGTCGAGCTGACGGTGACGATCAACGACGAGCCAGACGACCACTACGAGGACGTCGTCGTCGAGCTCACCTTCTCCGACAGGTGGAAGGCCTCGAGATTGGTCTGGCCCCTCACGACCCAGCTGCTTGCGACCATCAACCCGCCTGAACAGGAGTGGGACGTTGGTGGCGGGCTCTACTCCACCCTCCTGGAGATCGGCGCGCTCTCGGCGCGGCTCGCGGAGCTGCGCGACCTGACCTCCCGCCACGAAGTGGGAACATCAGAACCTGGCGGAAACGCGCACTACGCGCATGCGCGCAACCTCGCCGAGCAGACCGTCGAAGGCCGCGCAGCTCGGGCGATCTGCGGGGTCTACTTCGTTCCCCGCCGGGATACGGCGTCTCTGACGATCTGTCCGCCGTGCTCCGCTCTGATGAAGGAGATCCCCCACGGATAAGGCCCCTCAGGCCCACCCCTTCTTCGCCGACGTCTCCCCCACCCCGGCGTTGAACATGTTCAGCGGATCCAGCTCCCGGAAGTGCTCGACCATCGCCTCGGGCGCGGGGTAGAGCCGCCCGTAGTTGTGCTCGGCGGGCACGGCGGCGCCGCGGCTCTCGAGCAGGGCCGTCATCGCCTTCTTCAGAGCGACGGGGTCCACGCCCTTCTTCGCCACGTGATCCTGGTGCAGGACGTGGCAGAAGAAGTGCCCGAAGTAGACGCTCTCGAGCAGTTGATCGGCGATCTCCTCCGGCAGCACCTCCAGCCAGTCCTCGTCGTCGCGGCGCAGGGCCACGTCGAAGGTGACCATGGCGGAAGCCTCCGCCCGGTGCATGACGAAGTAGCGGCTCGCGGCGCTCGCCACCCCGAAGCGGATCAGGGTGGCGCTCTTGGCCTCGTCGGCGTCGCACTCGAAGAACCCGCCCTCGTGCTCCGGGCCGGCGAAGAACTCGGTCAGCAGCTGTTCGGTCGCCGCGCGCTCGCTGCCGCTGACCACCACCAGCAGATGGTGGTCGAAGCGGTCGCGGTACTCGACCAGGCGCTTCGGCAGCTTCTCCGGCACCAGTGCGAACAGCTTCTGCGAGATCGCGTCGGCGACCGACGGACCGACGCCGGGCAGCTTCGCGAACACGCCGTTCGCCCAGCCCTTGAGGGCGAACATGCGCACCAGCGTGGCCGAGCCCGCGTGCTTGAGGGAGACGTACGTGTCCTTCCCGTACGTCACGGCCAGGTCGAAGGCGTGGGAGCTCATGTACTCCCCGGAGATCGGCAGCGGGCCGTCCGCGGCGAGGAAGGCGCGGCGCAGCGCCTCGAGGTCGGCGGGGCGGTCGGTGCCGATGTAGAACGTGGCCTTGTCCTTCTCGAGCGGGAAGGTGCGGGTGCGCACGGCGAACACCATGAGCTTGCCGGCGTTGCCGGAGGCCTCGTGGAGGAAGGTCGGGTCCGCGTTGAAGCGGGCCGGGGTGTCGGCCATCTGGCGCACGTGGTCGGCGTAGTCGGTGCCGGTCGAGTCCGGGGGCGGCGGGGTGACGTCGGCGGCCTCCCACTCGCCCCGCTGCAGGCGGTCCAGGACGTGCGTGGGGTCGGAGCCGAGGTCGATGCCCAGGTGGTTCACGAGCTGGACCTGCCCCTGCTCGTCGACCCGCGCGAAGATCGCCTGCTCGGTGTAGGCGGGGCCCTTGCGGATCTGGCTGCCGCCGGAGTTGTTCGCGATACCGCCGACGACGGTCGCGCCGATCGAGGTCGAGCCGATCACCGAGTGGGGCTCGCGGCCGTGGGCGGCGAGCTTCTCCTCGAGCGAGAAGAGGGTGGCGCCGGCCAGGCAGATCGCCTCGCGGGCGTCGTTGACGAGGTGGATACCGTCGATCCGCAGCGTGGAGAGGATGACGATGTCGCGGTCGTAGTCCTGGTCTCCGGGGCCGGAGCCGCCGGTGAGCCCGGTGTTCGCGCCCTGGGTGATGACGATCAGGTCATGGTCCACGCACACCTGCAGAGCCCGCCACATGTCCACCAGGGAGCCGGGCCGCAGCACCGCGAGGACCTCTCCGGCGCCGAAGCGGTCGCCCGTGGTGTACGGGGCGGTGGCGCGCTGCGAGGTGAGCACGTGCCGCGACCCCATGATCTGGGTGAAGGCCCCCACTGCCGCCGACGATCCTTGATTCCGCGCATCGTGCATGTCCGTCTGCTCCCTCGCTTCGGGTGGTCGAGCACGCGCAGTGCTCGGGCCCGTCGCGGGCCCTCGGCCAGGGTAACGAGTGCGACGCACGGCCTGCCGGGGTGGGCAGGACTCACGGCGACGGCGACACGCGGCAGCGGACCCCGGATCCGTCGCCCCGCGCGACCTCGATCCCTGTGGGGGCCTCTCGCCCTCTCTCCCGGACCTGACCACGGGGAGAGCTCCCCATGGCTCCGCCGCCCAGGACTGTTCTACGGTTGTCCCAGTACACGCCGATCGACGAGCGAGGAGTGCCATGGGCGCCTTCCGGGGAGCGCAGACCGACCAGCTGCGCGATCTCGGCTCGTCCGTCACGACTGCCGCCGGAAGGATTACCGAGCTCTTCGATGCGCTCGACGGGATCGTTCTCGTGGAGCAGAACTGGCAGGGCTCGGACGCGGAATCATTCCGCGCCGCTTACACCGCCGACGTGCGAGGCACGGCGCACACGGCGCTCGTCGCTCTCCGAGCCCGCTCCTCGACCCTCGTCGAGGAGGCGGAGCAGCAGGATGCCGCGTCCTCGGCGGCGATCGGAACGGCGGTGTCCAGCATGCCGGCCACCCCGACGGGAGCTCCTGCGGGAGGCATGGCGGCACCGGCGGGCCCCGTCGCGTCGGCCTCGCTGGGCTTCTGGGACACCAGGGGCGATGAGCGCAGCGGCAGGCGCGGCGAGGGGCGAGAGAACACTCCGCGCCGTGAGGGCGATGAGGACTACGACCCGGACGCGGACAACCCGAACGCCCAGTACTCCACTCCCGGGCCCGATGCCACCGCTCCCGGCGACACCGGCCTCGGTGACGGTGTCCCCGGCACTGACGCCGATGCCCCGGAGCCGCCGGCCTGGACCCCTCCCGCCGATGGAGCGACCGGTCCCGTCACCTACCCGCTGAGCACCGCGTGGGATGGCCACACGGCGAACGGCGACTGGTTCTACGCCTCGGGGAGCTTCAACTACAACCTGACGGGCACCGTCACCGCCTATCCGCCGGACGCGGACCACCCGGAGTGGCGCTACGAGGTCGACACCCAGGTCAACTTCCGGGACCGGTACAACTGGGACGGCGGCATCGCCCAGGAGTACAACCTCGTGGGCGACTCCTCTCCCCAGCGCTCCGAAGGCACCGTCCCGTGAGCCGCCGACGCTTCCTGCACCTCGCCGCCTCCGTCACCGCAGCAGGCCTGCTCGCGACGTCCTGCGGCCCCCGCACCCCAGAGGAGAACCCGATGGACGCCGACCAGATCCTCGCCGAAGCAGGGTTCGAGAGCCCGGACCTCGAGACCGAGGTCGCCGATGGCCCGGCGGCCGGCGACGAGGCATGGAACAAGATCGTCACCTTCACCGGCACCGCGGAGCAGGTCGACACCTGGGTCGATGCGAACTTCTCCAGCGGTATCGAGTCCCGTGCCTACCGGGACGACATGGAGATCGCGGCCGCTCAGCTCGGTGAGGGCGTGCAGAAGAAGGGTGACCGCATCGCGAGCGGCACCCACCGTGCCGTGGCGTTCGTCGTCGTGGTCGGCCAGGAGGCGGAGCCCGCGGTGCACGTCGCCGTGCGCCGCACCGGACGCTGACGCCCACGGCCGATCGCCCGATCGACCTCCTCGCCGCGTCCCGCGCGTGGAGCTCGTCCGGGACCTGTCTGCGGCGGACTCAGCGTGCCCGGACACCATCGACCGGACGGGTCAGCTGCGGGCCGGACTGACCGTGGACGTCGTCACGGGCGAACTGCGGCCCGGGCACGAGTGCGGATCCGGTAGATGCTCGTGGACGCGCAGACGTACAGCGTGGTGCCGTCCGCGCCGCCGAAGCAGCAGTTGGCGACCTTCTCCGGCACCGGGATCTCGCCGAGCTTCTCCCCGCCGGGGGTGAAGACCTGGATGCCGCTGAGGGAGGAGGACCACAGGTTCCCCTCCGCATCCACGCGGAACCCGTCGGGCAGGCCCGGGCTCACCTCCACCAGCGGGCGCCCGTTCTTGGCGTGCCGGCCCTCGACCACGTCGTAGGCGTGGATCGAGTGCCCGCGGGGCCGGGCGGGGTTCTCCGGGTCGGGGTTCTCCGGGCCGGGTTTCTCCGGGTCGGGGTCCTCCTGCGCGCGGTCGGCCGGGGAGAGCGAGGAGTCCGAGACGTACAGGATCGACTCGTCCGGGGAGAAGGCCAGACCGTTGGGCGCCTCGACGTCGATGACCACGGGGCGCAGGGAGCCGCTCACCGGATCGAAGCGGAACACGTACCGGTCCCCGTACTCCTCCTCCCCGGCATGCCCCTCCTCAGGGCGCTTGATGCCGTAGGAGGGATCGGTGAACCAGATCGTCCCGTCGGACTTCTCGACCACGTCGTTCGGGGAGTTCAGCCGCACCTCGCCGAAGCGGTCCACCAGGACCTCCGGCGCGTAGGGGGCGCCCGGCTCGGAGGCGCCCCGATCGACCTGCACCGCACGCCGACCGTGCGAGCACTCGATCACCGCGCCGTCGCGGCCGGTGGTGCGGCCGTTGGTGTACTCCGCGTCGGAGCTGACCTCCACCGTGATGGCGTCAGACTCCGAGTACTCGAGGACTCGGTTGGTGTGGATGTCGCTGAAGCGGAGCACGCCGCGGGCCGCGATCCAGGCCGGGCCCTCGACCCAGGTGAATCCGCTCGCGACCTTCTCCAGGCGGGCGCCGGGAGCCAGCAGATGATCGATGCTCATGAGTGACCGCCGTTCCCGGGCGCCTGCGCGCCCGGATCTCGTGGGGACTGATGTGCGCGGGCGTCGGCCGACGGAGCTGCTGCGCTCCTCCTGCGTCGAGGGGGCTGATGGCCGACGACTGCGTTCCGGAGCCTATAGAACATCGAGGGCACCGAGCATTCAGTGACGTGCGACACCTTGACCGCGCCACAACGTCACTCCTTGTTGATAATGGGTCGCAATATCTAGAGGGGGTGCGGGTGACGACGGCTTCGGCGGAGAGACGGCATGTCCCGATGACCAGAACCGTCGCGCCCGCGCGGCAGCGACGGGCGACGTGGACCGGTGCGCTCCTGGTCCTCGTGCTCGCCGGCGTCCTCCTGGTCTCCGTCTTCCTCGCGATCGGTCTGGGCGCCGCCGTGATCCCTCCCGCGAGCACGGCCAGGCTGCTCTGGGCGGCGCTCAGCGGCGGCACGATCTCTGCGGACGAGCTCACGCAGTACCAGATCATCTGGCAGATCCGGACTCCCCGCGTGCTGCTGGCCATGATCGTCGGCGGCGGACTCTCCGTGGTCGGCGCAGCGATCCAGGCACTGGTGCGCAACTCGCTGGCCGACCCGTACATCCTCGGCGTCTCCTCCGGTGCGTCGGTGGGCGCCGTCGCCGTCAGCCTGTTCGGCGGCCTTGCCGCCCTGGGAATCTACGCCGTCTCCGCCGGCGCGTTCCTCGGGGCGCTCGGCGCCACCGTGCTCGTCTACGCGATCGCCTACGGTCGGGTGGGCATCACGCCGCTGCGGCTGGTCCTGACGGGCGTGGCCCTGTCCTTCGGATTCCAGGCCGTGATGAGCGTGATGATCTACTTCGCGCCCACCGGCGAGGCCACGTCGACCGTCCTGTTCTGGACGATGGGGTCGTTCGGGGCGGCCACCTGGGGCTCGCTCCCCGCAGTCGCGGTGTTCGTCCTCGTCGGGATCGTCGTGCTGCACCGAGCGTCCCGGCCGCTGGACGCGATGGCGCTCGGCGACGAGACAGCCGCGTCGCTCGGCATCGACACCACCCGGATCCGCCGCGTCCTGTTCGGCGTGACGGCGCTGATGACCGGGGCGATGGTCGCGGTCAGCGGCACCATCGGTTTCGTCGGGCTCGTGATCCCGCACATCACGCGGATGCTCGTCGGTGCCACGCACGTGCGGCTGCTCGTCGTCGCCCCACTCCTGGGAGCGATCCTGATGGTGTGGGTCGACCTGCTGGCCCGCACCGTCGCCGCCCCGCGGGAGCTCCCGCTCGGCGTGCTGACCGCACTCCTCGGCGTCCCGGTGTTCCTGGTCCTCATGCGCCGTCGCGGCAGCCTGCTCGGGGGTGGCTGATGGACGTCGAGCTGGACGATCTCGGTGTCGAGATCGCGGGGAAGCGCCTGATCGACCACCTCAGCCTCGACGTGCGTCGCGGCGAGGTGGTCGCTCTGGTGGGTCCCAACGGCTCGGGCAAGTCGACAGCACTGCGCTGCATCTACCGGGCGCTGCGCCCCGACCGGGGCACGGTCCGCCTCGCCGGTCGCGACCTGCGCGCCCTGACCATCCGGGAGACCGCGCAGCAGGTCGCCGCGCTCACCCAGCAGGGCGGCAGCGATTTCGACTACACGGTCCGCGAGATCGTCGCCCTGGGCCGCACCCCGCACAAGCGCGGCAACGCTCCGCTGACCGCTGACGAGGAGCTCGCCTGCGTCCGGGCCATGGAGCAGATGGACGTGATCGACCTCGCCGGCCGCGGGGTCCTGGGGCTGTCCGGCGGGGAGCGCCAACGGGTGCTCATCGCCCGTGCCCTCGTCCAGGATCCGCAGCTGCTGATCCTCGACGAGCCGACGAACCATCTCGACATCCGTCACCAGACAGAGCTGCTGGGCCGCCTGCACGACTGCGCGCCGACGGTCGTCGTGGTGCTTCACGACCTCAACCTCGCCGCGGCCGCCTGCGACCGCATCGCCGTCCTCGATCAGGGCGAGCTGGTGACGGTGGGGGCTCCCGAGGAGGTCCTCACCGCGGAGCTGCTCGCCGAGGTCTTCGGGGTCGACGCCGCCATCGTCCCCCACCCCCTCTCCGGCCATCCCCAGATCCTCTTCACCCTCGCGGACGCCGCCGCGACGCCCTCCTCCTGCCGTCCCCCTGAGAGCCATCCCTCCCTCTGAAAGGCCCCCATGCGCACCCGTCGAGCACCCCTCGCCGCGACCCTCGCGATCGCATCCCTGACCACGCTCCTCCTCAGCGCCTGCGGCGCGGAGGTCGAGTCCTCCCCCGGCGCGTCGAGCGAGACCGCCACCGTCCAGCGCTGCGGTGAGGAGGTCGAGTACTCCGTCCCGCAGCGCGCCGTCGTCTACGAAGGGGGCAGCGCGGACAAGATGTTCGCCCTGGGGCTCACCGACCATGTCCACGGCTATGTGATGCCTCCCGCGAATCCCCCGGTCACCGAGTCGCCCTGGGCCGAGGAGTACGCACAGGTCGAGTTCCTCTCCGACGACCTGCTGAACCGGGAGCTGGTCGTGGACGCGAACGCGGACTTCGTCGTCGCCGGCTGGAACTCCGGATTCTCCGACGCGCGCGGCATCACCCCGGAGATCCTCGACACGCTCGGGATCCAGAGCTTCATGCACTCCGAGTCCTGCTTCAACTACCCGGGCTTCCCCGAGCAGCACACGCCGTTCGACGGGCTCTACACCGATCTGGAGCGACTCGGGGAGATCTTCCACGTCGAGGAACGCGCGGCCGAGGTGATCGCGGACTACGAGGAGCGGGTCGCGACGGTCCAGGAGCAGGCGCCGACGGGTGATCCCGCCCAGGTGTTCCTCTACGACTCCGGCACGGACAAGCCCTTCACCGCCGGCAGCCAGGTCCCCCCGAACGACATCATCCGTCACGCCGGGGCAGAGAACATCTTCGGCGACGTGGAGGCACGGTGGACCGAGGCCACCTGGGAAGCCGTCGTGGAGGCCGAGCCCGAGATCATCATCATCCTCGAGTACCAGGACCAGCCCGCCGAGGAGAAGATCGAGTTCCTCCGCTCCAACCCCGCCACCGCCGAGCTGCCTGCCGTGCAGGAGGAGAACTTCTTCATCCTGGACTACAACGAAGCGATCTCGGGGCCGCGCACCATCGACGGGCTGGAGTCGTTCGCGCAGTACGTGCGCGACCATGACGCGAGGCGCTGACCACGGCATGGCCACCGACACGGATCAGTCGCCCGTCCCGGACCATGCCATCGCGCGGCGGATCCATCCGGCGATCCTCGCCGGGATCGTCGGCCTGTTCCCCTTCACCATCTACTCGACGTTCGTGGTGCCGATCGCCCGGACCGCGGACGAGGACGTCGCGAGCATCGGCGCCCTCCGCGGCACCGGCGGAGTGGCCGCCGTACTGGTCGGGGTGGCCATCGCCCCGATGATGACCCGGATCCCACCTCGCTGGTCCTCCGCCGCGAGCCTGGCGCTCCTCGCGGCCACCTGCATCCTCGGCAGTCTCGGGACGCTTCCGGCGCTGGTCGCGTTCTGTCTCGGGATCGGGGCGGCCACCGCCGTCCTGACCCCGGCGCTGCTCAGCAGCGCGACCGCCGGCTTCCGACTGCCCGCCGATTCCGCACGCGCCGCCACCCTCGTCACCGCCACCCAGTCGTTGGCCGCCGTGCTCGCCGGGCCCGTGATCGGCCTGATGAGCCTCTGGCGCGGCTGGCAGGGGACGCTGTGGATCACGGCCGCGCTCGCGGTGGCCATCGCGCTCCTGACGCTGAGATCTCCCCCAGGGAGGGTCGACGCTCCGTCCGCCGCCGTCCGACAGTCGGGCTACCTCGACGCCTTCGGGAGGGTCGCGAGACGCCCGCACCTCCTCGCCCTGATCTCGATGGCAGGCCTGCGGACCGCCTCCTTCATGGGCTACCTCGCGTTCCTCGCCGTCCACTTCCAGCGGGCGTTCTCGATCGACGCCGCCGCTTTCACCCTGGTGTGGAGCGTCAGCGGTGCCTCCTTCTTCGTCGGCAACTTCCTCGCCGGACGCTGGGCACGCCGCACGATCAGCGCCCCGGGTGCGGCCCGAGCCCTGATCCTCGGCGGGCTGGTGCTGGCCCTGGCCTCCGTGCTGCTTGTCTTCACGACCACGCTCCTCCCCCTCGCCCTGGCCGCCACGGTCGCGATGGGATTCGGTCACGCCGTGATCGCCGCGCAGATCACGACGCTGATCGCCCACCGCGCCGGGGACCAGGCGGGAACGGTCTTCAGCCTCAACGGCTCCGCGATGAGCCTCGGCGTGTTCGTCGGAGCAGCCCTGGGAGGTCTCGGACTGCAGCTCGCCGGGATGGCGGGCACGGGCCTCGCCCTCGCTCTCCCCATGGTCATCGCCCTCGTGCTGCTGCCGATCGCCGTGCCCCGCACGGACCGCAGGACCGCACCCCGGCAAGGGCACTCCACATGAGCCCCCGCCACGGACCACCCGGCGTACGCCCCGCGCACCACCCGCACGTCGAAGGAGCACCCCATGGATCCTGCTGAACTCTGGTCGACCGGCGACTACGCCGTGGTCGGAGACCTCTGGAGCGCACCCGGCCGGGACCTCGCCGCCTCGACCGGGGTGGCCGGCCTCGACGCCATCGACCTGGCCACCGGAACGGGCGTCACGGCGATCGCCCTCGCCCAGCACGGAGCGCGCTCCGTGACAGGCGTGGACATCACCTCGTCGCTGCTGGACGTCGCCCGGCGTCGCGCCGAGGAGGCCGGCGTACGACCGCGCTGGGTGCTCGGCGACATCGAGGCGGTGCCGCTGGAGTCGGGCTCGGCGGACCTCGTCACCTCGACCTTCGGTCTCGTCTTCGCCGCGAACCCCGGGGTCGCCATCGGCGAGGCCCGCCGCGTGACCCGGCCCGGAGGCCGGATCCTCGTCACCAGCTGGTCCGGCGAGGGCTTCTTCGGTGCGCTGCGCCGCACGCTCGCCCCCTACTTCCCCGAGACGCCCGCCCCCTGGCACGAGGACCCCGCCCGGATCCGTGAGATCACAGGGGCCGACGCCACGGTCGAGGAGAGGACATTCGATCTTCGGGTGCCGTCTCCGGAGGTGTTCATCGACCTGCTGCAGCGGCACAGCGCCCCGATCATCCTCGGCTCCCGCGCGATCGGGCAGCGCTGGCCGGAGGCCCGCGGCCGCCTGGTCGAGCTCGCGCGGTCGAGCGGAGCCGCGGACGGCGACTCCTTCCGCATCCCCGTCCAGTACCTGGTGACGACGATCCGCCGCTGAAGATCGAGGTCGCGATCTCCGCCGGCCCGACGCTACTGGCGCCCGGCGGGCGCGCCCTTCGACGACCGGAGCGGCCCGGCACCGAGCGCCAGGAGTGTCAGAACCATGAGGGAGAGCAGTCCTGCCTCGGTGCCGGTGCCTGCGAGAGCGCCGCCGCTCTCCGGCGTCGAGCCCCCTGCGTCGTTCCCCGGGGCTGCGTCGTCCCCGGCCCCGGTACCAGGATCGAAACCCTCCCCGGCGGGGTCAGCCTCGCCATGAAGGTGATCTCCCCAGGCTGCAGCCGGTCGAGGGCGAATGCTGGGCGCCGGACTCTCACGCGCGGGCGTCGGTGACCTCCTCGCAGTGCTCATCGAGGATCACTGCCTCGCCGACGGCGAGCCCGGAGACGTCGACCTCCGTGCCTTCCACGTCCTCGACGAGGGTCCCGTCGTCCGCGCCCGCGGCGCGGGTGGAGAAGGTGTCGCTCTCCGCCTCCGGCGCCGCGGTCCTCGTCACCGCTGCTGGACTGGGACCAGGCGCCCCCGGAGCCCTTGAGCTCGAGGCGCTGCGCGATCTCGCGGCCGTCCTCGGTGCTGCGGCCGCCAGAGCGGCGATCGTCAGGCGGAGTCGGGCGATGATGCGCGAGGGGTGCAACATAGATCTCCCCATCGAGATGCAGGCAGGACGCGGAGCAGGGTCCTCCTCGAACAGACAGCGGTCTCGCCATCGGGCCGCCTCGTCGGGCGAGCGATGTGGTGGGACTCCGCAGCGACGTGCGCTGTCGGACGGCCGACGTCGAGGGCGCAGACATGCATCGTCCCTGTCCCTCACCACGGTGCCAGCTGCACGCCCCTCCTGTCCTCCACCCCGGTCAGCACGTCCAGCAGCCGCTCGGCGAGCTCGAGCCGCACCCCGCGGTGCGCCTCGTCGTCCCACAGGTTCTCCAACTCCCCGGGATCGGTCTCGAGGTCGTACAGCTCCCCCGTCCGCTCTCGTGAGGTGCTCGGGGACCCGTGGTGGGCGATGAGCTTCCAGCGGTCGTGGCGCAGCATCGTCAGGTGGGCGGGCGCAGTGGCGGGGTCACCGCTGGAGCGGTACTGGCTGAGCGCCCAGTCCCGCCAGTCCGCGGCCTCGCCGCGCAGCAGCGGCAGCAGACTCCGCCCCTGGTAGGGGCGGGGGCGGTCCAGTCCCGCGGCCTCGAGGATGGTCGGGGCGAGATCCACCCACTGCACCAGCTCGTCGCGACGGGTACCGGCCTCGATCACGCCGGGCCAGCGGATGATCAGCGGCACCTTCACCGAGCAGTCGTAGAGGAACGGGCCCTTGCGCAGCAGCTGATGGTCGCCCAGCAGCTCGCCGTGGTCGCTCGTGAACACCACGATGGTGCTCTCGGCGAGGCCCTCCTCCTCGAGGACTGCGAGGATGCGGCCCACCTCGTCGTCCACCAGGCTCACCATCGCGTAGTAGGCGCGCCGCACCTCGTCGAGCTCCTGCTCGGTGAGGTCGGCGCAGCTGGGCATCCCGGCGCTGCTGTGCGCGGAGGTGTGCCGCTGGATCTCGGGCTTGTCCTCCAGCTCCCCGTCCCGGGTGTTCACGGGCGGGAGATCCACGTCGTCGTAGCGACGCAGGTACTCCTCGGGCGCCCCGAAGCCGTGGTGCGGGTCGAAGAAGTTCGCGACGACGAGGAACGGCTGCTCGGCGCGACGATCGGTGCGCAGGAAGGAGATCGTCTCCTCCGCGATCCAGCGGCTGTAGTGGAACTCGGTGGGCATCGTGTCGAACAGGCTCCGATCCTCCAGCGCCTTCTCGTACAGATCCGGCCTCGTGGCCCGCAGCCAGCGGTGATAGGCGTTCTCGCTGGAACCGGGATAGGGGTCGTGCGCCCAGCGGAACACGCGGAAGCCATCGTCCAGGCGCGGCTCGGTGCGGCCGTGGAAGCAGGAGTGGAGGTGGAACTTCCCCACCAGGCCGCAGTCGTACCCGCCGTCGGCGAGATCCTTCGAGAACACCCGCGTTCCCGGGGGGATGTCCACCCCGTTCTCGTACAGGCCGTGGGTGGAGACGTAGGTGCTCGTCATCAGGCTCGCCCGGGAGGGCGAGCACACGGGGTTCTGCACGTAGCAGTTCTCGAACAGCGCGCCCTGGGCGGCGAGGCGGTCCAGGTGCGGAGTGCTCACCGCCGGGTTCCCTGCGGCCGCGACCATGTCGTGGCGCTGCTGATCGGTGGAGATGAGCAGTATGTTCGGCCGAGTCATGGCCGTCCTTTCCGTGGAGGTCTCGTGCTTCGGGTCATCGCGTCGCGGGCTCTCCGCGTGTCATCACGTCACTGCTTCACCGCGCCCGCGATGGAGTCGACGAACTTCCGCTGCAGGATCACGAACACGATCACCACCGGGACCAGGGAGATCACGGCCCCGGCCGCCATGCCGGACCAGTCCTGTCCGTAGTCGCTGACGAAGGACGTCATCCCGACCGCGAGGGTCTGCAGCTCCGGGGAGCTGAGCGTGAACACCAGCGGAAGCAGGTACGCGTTCCAGGCGGCGAGGAAGGTCAGGATCGTGACCGTGGCGGTGATCGGCCACGACAGCGGCAGCATCACCTGGAAGAAGGTGCGGAACGCGCCGGCTCCGTCGAGCTTCGCGCTCTCCTCGAGCTCCTTGGGCAGGCCGCGGAAGAACCCGGCGTACAGCAGGGTGGCGGCGATGTGCCCGCCGGCGCCGAGCCCGAGGATCACGCCCGCATGCGTGTTCAGCAGACCCAGCTGGTCGGTCAGCTGCGTGACGGGGATGATCGTGTACCCCTCGGGGAGGAAGAAGGTCACCAGGAAGATGCCGATGAGGATCTTCTTGCCGGGGAACGCGTACCGACCCAGCACGTACCCGGCCAGCGCGCTGCGCACCACGACGATGACGATCGCGCCGACGGTGATGATCACGCTGTTGAGGAAGTACTGGGCGAAGCCCGCCTCGGTCCAGGCGCGGGCGTAGTTCTCCCAGCGGAACGTCTCGGGGATCAGGCTCAGACCGCTGGAGAAGATCTCCGAGGACTGCTTGAGCGAAGCGGAGACGAGCCAGATGAACGGGTAGACCCACACCAGCGTCATCAGCACCAGGAGCACGAACGTGAGGACGCGCCGCGCGCTCCACGGCCGACGCCTCCGCGATACGCGCGTCCTCGGGCCTCGCGTCCCGGATCGGGCGGTGTCGGTGAGCGCGGGGTCGGTGGACGCGGGGTCGGTGGACGCGGGGTCGGCGAGCGTCATGACTGTCCTCCCGGCATCATGCCGCGGGCCGCACGGATGCCCAGCGCCTGCACGACCGCCAGGACGACGGTGAGCAGTCCGAACAGGACCGCTGCGGCGGAGGCGTACCCGAGCTGCGGCGTGGTGGCGGCGAAGGCGGTGCGGTAGATGAAGATCTCGATGACCTCGGAGGAGAACGCGGGCCCGCCGCCGGTCATGGTCTGCATGAGGTCGAAGACGTTCAGCGCGCTCACGGTGTCGATGAGCGTGATGATGATGAGGAACGGGATCAGCAGCGGCAGGGTGACCCGCCAGAACTCCTGCCATCCGCTCGCGCCGTCGATCTGCGCGGCCTCGTGCACGTCGGCGGGGACGGTCTGCAGCGCAGCCAGCCAGTAGATCATCGTGATGCCCAGCCATTTCCACACCCACACCGCGACCCCCGCCCACAGCGAGGTGCCGGGATGGGCCACGAAGTTCGTGGGGCTCTCCGTGATGCCCGCCCACACCAGTGCGAGGCTGATGGGGCCCTGGGCGTCGAGCAGCAGGGTGAAGACGATGCCGATGATCGCGCCGGTGGTCACCACCGGGAGGAAGAACAGCGTGCGGAAGACCCCCTTGAAGGGCGTCGCCCGGCTGTTCAGCCAGAGGGCGAGCAGCAGTGCCAGCACCACCCGGGTCGGCATGGCGACGACGAGGAACAGCAGGGACTTCCCGAACGCGTTCCAGAACAGCGGGTCGTTCCAGAGCCGGACGAAGTTCTCCAACCCGTTGAACGTCCCGCCGACGGCGAATCCCGGCCAGTCCATGAACGCATAGACCCAGCTCGCGATGAGCGGATACACCGTGTAGAGGCCGTAGCCGACCAGGGTGGGCAGGAGGAACAGGTAGACCCACCACCGCTCACGGATCCGACGGAGCAGGGACTTCCTGCTCCGGGGCGCGTCGGTGCGGGCGCTCCGGGCGAGGTCGGCGGACACGAAGGTCATGGCTCACCTGCTCGCGTAGTCGTCGGCGGTGTAGTCGGCGCTCCGGTCCCAGTTGGAGAACACCCAGTCCTCGAGGCCGACGTCCTCGCCCTGCGCGGCGACGGACTCGACGGCCCGCTCCCGTTCAGCGTTCATCGCGTCGTAGTACGCGGTGAGCTCGCCCTGCAGGTCGTCGGTGGCCCCGGAGAGGTAGGACTGGGCGATCTCGCCGACGTTCGGGTGGATGTCGGTCATCTCGGCGACGACCCTCCACGTCGCGGGGTTCCCCGACTCCGGGACCGGCGCGATCCGGACGTCCTCGGTGAAGTGCTCCACCATCCGCGTGTACGCGGGGTGGACGTCCGCGCCCTCCACCGCCGACAGCAGCGCGGGCGGCTGGTCCATCGCCCCGGCGAGCGCCGCCTGGAACTCCTCACCGCACATGGCGGCGAGAAGCTCGGCGGCCTCCTGGGCGTAGGGAGAATCCGCAGCGACCCAGAACTGCCCCGCCCCGGGGCCGCGGGTGAGCATGTGACGGGTCGAGTCCTGGCGCGGGATGCTCCAGGCCTGGATCCCGCGCTCGATGGATTCGGGCTCGTCCACGCTCAGGCCGCCGATGATCCACGAGCCCCACATGTAGATCCCGATCTCGCCCGCGGCCCAGCGGGCCCTCGCGTCGCGAGGACCCATCGACGGCGAGGACGGATGCATGATGCCGTCGTCCTGGAAGGACTTCAGGAACTCGATCGCGTCGACGAACGGCCGAGTCGCGAACTGGTACTCCCCCGTGGTCCAGTCGATCCCTCCCGGGGCGCCGGCGGACTGCGCGATCCACGAGACGAACCCGTCGAGGAACTGCGTGTCCTTCTGGGGCAGCACGAAACCGCTGGCAACGGTCTCATCGGTGATCTGCTTCGCCGCAGCCCTGAACTCGTCCCAGGTCCCGGGAGAGGAGTCGGGGTCCACACCCGCCTGCTCGGCGAGCTCGGTGTTCACCCACGGCGTCGCGTCGTGGATCCGCCCGGAGAACATCGGGACGGAGTAGAGGTCGCCGCCGAAGCGGTGCACCCCGTCGTAGATCTCCTCCGCGACCGGCAGGGACTCGACGTCGATGTGGTCCCCGATCGGTTGGAACCAGTCCTGGCTGATGAGCGCCGCAGGGGTCGCGCCGAGCCCTGCGTTCGAGTGCACGTCGGGCATCTGCCCGCTGCGACGGGCGACCTGCAGCGCCTCCCCCAGGTCCGCGGCGTCCAGCTGCCGGCGCTCGATCGTGAGGTCGGAGCTCTCCTCCGTGTACGGCGCGAACAGCTCGTTCTCGAACGTCTCCGTGAGCGGGCGGAACTGGTCCCACCACCGCAGGATGCCGTCCTTGGCGCGGGGACTCTCCTCGGCGCTGCCGCCCCCGCCGGTGCAGGCGCCGAGGAGCGCGGCCATCGAGAGCGGGACCGAGGCCCCGAGAAGGGCGCGGCGGGAGGGACCGGAAGGGGTCCGTGAGAGTCGGGGCCGGGGTGTCCTGGTGGTGGTCATGGTTCCTGTCCTCGTCGTCGAGTGGAATGCGGCGGGTGCTGACGGGTGCTGCGGTGGAGAAGCTGCGCGGGAGACGCCACGGCGGTTCAGCGGTACACGCGGAAGCCGTCGAAGGCGGCGCTGAGCGGGTGGTCGTCGGACTCCGCGTGGTCCATGGCGAACAGCCCGACCCTGGGCTGCGGCCCGGCGGGGAGGGTGCGGGTGCCGTGCCACTGCCACACCTCGCCGTCGAGGCTGAGCGCCGCACGGTAGCGGTGCTCGCCGTTGCCCGCGACGGTGTGGTGCAGGCGGAGGTGCATGGTGTCGCGGCTCGGCCCGAGGGCGGCGTGCCCGTACACGGCCTCCCCTGCGTCCGGCGGCGGGACCTGGCGGGCGAAGGCCGTGAACCGACGGGACTCCCGAGTGGTGTAGGCCAGGGCGGCCCAGTCCTCGTCGGTGCCGTGCGCGATGAGCCCGGCCTGCGGCCAGCCGTACGGGATCGTGTCCCCGAAGGGGATCGTCACGGTGGTCTCGGCGGTCCATGCGCCCGCCGGCATGTCCCGCAGGAGCAGCGACGGGATGTCGCCGCCGTCGGGACGGCGCCGTTCGATGAGCGTCGCCGACGGGATGACGAACCTGAGTCCTCCCTCACCCGTGGTCGCCGCGGGATCGCCGGTCCAGCTCCATCCCGGCCCGATGCCGTCCGCGAAGTCCGTCGACAGGTCCGGGTCGAGGTCACCCACCTCGGGCAGCGGGACCGGCCGGGCGTCGAGGACGCGGTACGGGGCGGCGGTGACGTCGTCGAAGTCCGCGCCCGTCCCCTCCGCGCTCAGCGCGACGGGCCCGGCGGCGGCGCCCGGGGGAAGCGCGGTGTCGAGCTCGGCGACGGGATCGTACTGCCCGGACTCGCTCACCTCCGCATGGAACCTGCCGCCGTTCACCTCCACCTGGATCTCGTGCCAGGTGTCGTAGTCGAAGGAGTCCGGCAGCGGTGCTGATCCGTGCACCCGGTGACGGCCCATGTCGCTCTCGACGACGAGCTGTCCGCGGTTCCTGTCGATCCAGGTGCTGACGCCCTTGCGACCGGACGCTCCGACGACGATCCCGGCGCGACCGCCGTCCCCGGCCTCGAGACGGACCGCCCCGCGCACGCGGCTGTCCCGGGTGAGGACGGCGTGCGAGACGAGGCTCCCGTCCCCGGTGCTGTGGACGTATCCGCCCGCCGCCTCGGAGCGGATCCTCCATCCCTCCGGGACGTCCCAGGCGGCGAGGTCCCCTTCGAAGGCGTCGGCGAGGGCGGCGGCGGTGCGCGGTCCGGGTTCGGGACCGTCGGGGACCCCCGCCCCCGCGTTGCCGACCGGCCAGCCGTCGATCCAGTCCAGCCGGGTGAGCACCAGGTGGCGGGCGTTCTCCCGCCCCTCCACGTACGGTGCGGCACGGTCGATGGCGTGGCTGACGATCCAGTCCTGGCCCGACAGGTCGGTCGCGACGGCGTTGTGGCCCGTGCTCACCCACCTGTTGCCGTTCGGGGCGAGGACGGGGGTGCCGCCGCCGGTCGGCCCGGCGAGCGGAACACCGTCGCGGTCGACGAAGGGCCCCATCGGGTCCTCGGCGCGTCCCACCATGATGGGATAGGCGGAGGCGGCCCCGGCGCAGCAGCCGCCGATGACGGACAGCATGAGGTGGTAGCGGCCGTCGCGATGGAGCACGTAGGCCGCTTCATAGCGGTGCGCGTCGGTGAGCTGGACGGGATCGCCCTCTGCTCGCAGCCCGTCGTGGGAGAGGCGGACGACGCGCACCCCGCCCTGCACCGATCCGTAGTAGAGGTAGCGGGTGCCGTCGGGCGCGGTGAGGAGATCCGGGTCGATGTTGTTCCTGATCTCGGTGACGCCGGGCCGCACCTCCCAGGTCTCGTTGCCGACCACCACCTCGCCGGTGTCGGTCCACGGGCCCGCGGGGTGGTCGGCCGTCGCCGCCGCGACCACACGCCACGGCTCCCCCGGGCTCTCGACGACGTAGGAGTAGTACAGGACGTACCGACCGGCGACGTAGGCGATCTCCGGTGCCCAGAACTGCCGGTTCGCGTCGGCGGGCTTGCCGTCATAGGTGGGCATCGTCTCGGAGGTGAACACCGGTCCCACCCACTCCCAGTCGAGGAGGTCGCTCGAGCGGGTGATCATCATGAGCTGACGCTCGTCGCCGGGGAAGCGAGGGCCGTTGGTGGCGTAGGCGTACCAGCAGCCGTCGCGCCCGCGGATGATCGTGGGGTCGGCGAAGTTCTCGGTCACCCCGGCAAGGAGCGGGTTGGTGTACACGGGGACGTCGTCGGACACAGCGCGCTCCTCGTCGGCATGGGCGGAGTCCTCGCTCGCGGCGGCGGCCATCGCCGTCACCGCAGCGACCGAGAACAGCTGCCGCCTCGTGGTCGTGCTCCTGGGTCCCTGTTGCGCGGTCATGGGGCGACCTCCTCGTCGCGTGGGGTGTTCTCGCCCGGTCAGAGGGCGAACGTCAGCAGCGTGACGCTGTGGGCGGGGAAGCTGTACTCACCGCCGATGAGCGTGACCGTTCCGCGGTCGCGCAGAGCGCAGGCCCCGGGCTCGCTCAGCGTGTTCGCCTGGAACAGGTCGGTGACCTCGGTGCCGAGGTCGTGGCATGTCGCGACGTCGGGAAGCGTGCCCTCGGCGCGCGCCAGACGCGTGGTGACGGCATCGGTCGCGGAGCGGTTGATCGCCGCGACCGTGAGCGTGCGCCCGTCGTGGGACAGGGACGCGCTCACGTCGAGCAGGCTGACGGCGGCCGGGCGCGTGCGCCGTGGGTACCCGCGCGCGTCCTGGCGATCGGCGCCGAGGCGGAGCCGCCGCCAGCTCGCGGGGGCGGTGACCTCGGTGGGCACCGCGAGCGGCTGGAACAGGTTCTGGTAGAGATGCCAGATGTGGAACACGGGGGTGCGGATCACGCCCTCGGGACGCACCTGCAGGATGCCGTTGGCGTTGATCAGGTTGACCGCGTTGGCCATCGTCACCGGCACGTCGTGGCCGGCGGCGCGGTGGATCGCATGGAACACCCCCGCGTACATGAGCGCGTCGGCGAGGGTGCGCGGGCTGTGGCGGTTGACCCGCTTGCGGTCCTCGACGCCGCCCGTGCCGTGGGGCTCGAAGCCGCCGTCCCGGGCGGGGACCGGATCCTCGAGCTCGACCGACTCCATGTGCCGGTTGTTCCACTCGTCCATGGCGATCGACGGCACGGACTCCAGATGCGCTCGCTCCGCGGCGAACAGGATCTCGTCGGCGTACTCGGCGATCGTCTGCTCGAAGTGGACGGACTGCGCGACGACGTCGTCGAACTCCGTCTCGGAAGGATCGGTGAGGTGGTGGTCCAGGCCGTACAGGTGCAGGGACACGGCGTCGGCCTGGTCCCCGATCCCGGAGATCAGCTTCTCCGTGTACGCCTCGCGCTCCCAGCCGCAGGCGATGAACTTCAGCCTCCTGTCCACGAGGCGCATGAAGCGCATGTGCTCGCGCGCATCCTCCACATACCGTTCGACGCTGCGGTGCCCCATCTGCCAGGGCCCGTACACCTCGTTACCGATCCCCCACCACCGCACGTCGTACGGCTCCGGGTGGCCATCCGCCGCGCGCAGGCCGGTCATCTCGGTGGTGCCCGCGTAGTTGGTGTACTCGACCCAGCGCACCGCGTCCTCCACGCTGCGCGCGCTGTGGTGGAGATAGGCCGACGTGGGAGCGTGCTCGGTCCCCACCGCCTCGATCCAGGCGAGGAACTCCGGGCTGCCGAAGCGGTTGGACTCCTCGGACCCCCAGGCCAGCTCGAGCCGGCGCGGGCGATGGTCGCGGGGCCCGGTGCCGTCGCGCCACCAGTAGGCGGAGGTGAAGTTCCCGCCCGGCCAGCGCACCACGGGCAGGCCCAGCTCCCGGCACGCCTCGATGACGTCGGCGCGGCAGCCGTCCAGGGCGCCGTGCCCGGTGACCGCGAGCGGGGAGCCTTCGTCGAACACGCCGCCCTCGATGTTGCCGAAGAAGGCGGATTCGAGGAAGTGACCGTAGACGTCGCGGTCCACCTCCGCGCGCTCGTGGGTCGAGATGGTGATCGTCGCCTGCGTCGCCATGCGTGTCCTCCTCGGGGTGGGTCCTGCGGGGTGCCGGGCTGAGTGCGCGACGGAGCCGCGCGGGGTCGGTGCTGATGGGAGGTCGGTGCTGCTGGGAGATCCGTGCTGCTGGGAGATCGGTGCTGCTGCTCGGTCAGTACTGCTGATAAGTGATCTCGTCGAGACCGCTCATCATGGGGTCGTAGGAGACCTCGCCGATGTCGTACATCGAGGTCATCCAATGGAAGAAGTTGTCGCCGCGCTCGACCAGGAGCTCGTAGAGACGGCGGGACATCCGCCGACGCACCTCCGCCAGCTCCGGGTCCTCGAAGCGGTTGTGCATCTCGTCCGGATCGGCGTCGAGGTCGTACAGCTCGCCCACCGATTCCGGGTTCACGACCAGCTTGTATCGCTCGGTCCGGAGCATGCGCTGGGGGTAGGGGAAGTGGTGGCCGTGGTACTCGCACACGATGTCCTCCTGCCACGCCACCTCGTCGCGGGTGATCAGCGGCAGCAGACTGCGGGAGTCGACGGCGAGGGAGGGGTCCAGTCCCGCGAGATCCAGGATGGTGGCGGTGCAGTCCAGCAGGCTCACGAACTCGCTCCGCACGATGCCGGGCTCCTGCCCCGGCACCCGGAGGATCCCGGCCGTGCGGTAGATGTCCTCGTACATCGCCGGGCCCTTGTCGTGCAGCCGGTGCGCGCCGGTGAACTCACCGTGGTCCGAGGTGACGACCACGGCGGTGTCCTCGATAAGGCCCAGGCGCTCCATCGCGTCCATGACGCGTCCCATCTGCGCATCGATCATCGCGACGTAGCCGTAGTAGATCGCGATCAGCTTCCGCGAGGTCTCCCGCGGCATGGTGTCGAACGCCCAGTGCGCCGAGTAGTTGGCCTGCACCGGCGGCTTGCCCCGGAAGGTCTCCTCGACCGAACCGGGCAGCTCCACGTCCTCGACGTCCACCAGGTCGAAGTACTCGTCCGGGAGGATGTAGGGAAGATGCGGTCCGAAGAAGTTCAGCTGCAGGTAGAACGGTGCGCCCTCACGCTCGCGACCCTCGGCGTAGCGCTCCAGCAGCTCGATGGTGCGGGTGGCGAGGTAGTGCTCGAAGGTCGCCTCCACCGGCTGGTGCAGGCGGGCGGCGAGCAGATTGCCGGGGCCGCCGTTGGGGAGGGTGCCGCGGATCCGGTCGCTGATCTCGTAGGGCGGCAGATCGTGCTCGGCCAGATAGGCGAGGTAGTCGGGGGCGTCCACGGGGTTGTGCCAGGCGTCCCCGGGGAGGTCCGGGCCGTCGAAGCCGAAGCTGCGGGCGGTCCGCTCGTGGCCCGCGTGCCACTTGCCCACCAGCCCGGTCGCGTACCCGGCCTCCTGGAGCGCCGCAGAGAAGGTGAAGGCGTCCTCGGCGAGATCCTCGAGATAACCGACGTTGCGCTCGTGATTGGCGAGCACCCTGTGACGGAACGGCGCCATGCCCGTCAGGAGGCTCGCACGGGCCGGGGTGCAGATCGCGGTGGGCGTGTACCAGCGGTCGAAGCGCGTGCCGGTGCGGGCGATCTCGTCGGCCACCGGGGTCAGTCCGCAGCGGTTGCCGTAGGCGCCGAAGGTGTCGACCCGGTGCTGGTCGGTCATGAGCACGAGGATGTTGGGACGGGTCATCCGGTGGCCTTCCGTGAGGTCTCGCGCGGGGTGGTCGCGAAGACCGTGTCGTCGTATCCCGTCAGCAGCGGGCTCTCGTGGATCGCGGCGATGAGCGAGCCGCGGGCCCCGGCGAACGGCCCGCACACCGCGGCCCGGACCTCCGGCCGGGATCCGGCCGATCCTCCGGCACCCTCGTGGACGGCGTCCTCGATCCGGGCGAGAAGCGTGGGGTGCTCGGTGGGAACGCGCCCGCCGACCACGATCAGGTCAGGGTTCAGGATCATCGCCGCCGCCGCGAGCACCGTGCCCACCACGCGGGCGACCTCGTCCAGCTGAGCGGCATCGGCGCCCTCGAGCGCCCCGATGCTCGCGATCGTCTCGAGGCACCCGCGCTTCCCACAGCGGCAGGAGGCACCGCCCGGGTGCGCGACCACGTGCCCGAACTCCCCGGCGAAACGGTCGGCGCCCTGGTAGAGCCGTCCGTCGACCACGACCGCACCGCCCACGCCGTCGCTGAGATGCAGATAGATCGCATGGGTGAACCGACGCCCCCGCTGGCTGGCCTCGGCGAGCCCGGCGAAGCGGACGTTGTTGTCGACGACGACGTCGACGCCGAACTCCTCGGCGAGCACCTGGGCCACCACCGGCTCGGCGGCGGCGCGACTGCGCCCCGTGACCCCGGCGGCCACGCCCTGGATCGCTCCGAAGTGCAATCGGTGCTCCTTCGCGAGGGATCTCGCGAGGTCCACCGCACTCTCTGCGCGTTCGCTCCAGCTGCTGCGCTCGTCGTACTCGACCTCCCGCTGCGCGACCACGTCGTGGCTCGCACCGGCGATCGCGAGGGCGACGCGGCGGTGCCCGAAGTCCAGTCCGAGGAACTGCGCCGACCCGGGGTCGAGCGCGAGCAGCGCCGCGGGCCGTCCGCTCCCCTGGCGCTGTGCCGCGTCGGTGTCCGCGACGACCACTGCCCCGCGGGCGATGAGATCCGCCGCGATCTCGGACAGGGTGGTGCGGGAGAGCCGCGTGGTCTCCGCGAGCTGGGCGCGGCTGGAGGGCCCGCGGCTCCTGAGAGCGGCCAGGACCCGCATCTCGTGGGTTCGTCGCGTCAGTGCGAGAACGCCGATCTGATCGGTCATGCGGGCAACGCTAGGGCCGCAGGATTTTTCCGACAATCCTCCGGCAGAAAGATTCGGCGGTGCGTTCGGTGCGTCCAGCACCGTTGTGCGTCACTCGTCCTGGATTCCTGTGCACTGCCGAGACGGCGTCACCGAGCCCTGCGACCGGTCTCGCCCGAACGGCTCCGACGCTCGCGACGGGACGATCCGGGCCGACGCCCCCGGCCCCCTGCTCACGCCACGCGGCCGCGGCACCTTGCTGCGGCACTCGGCTGCGGCGTCACGGCGTGGACACCGCGCTCACTCCACGAGGTCCGGGAAGCTCCCGTCCCCGAGATCCGGCGCGGGCAGCACCCCACGCGGGTCGCGGAGCACCGCGCCGCGACCGTCGAGCCGGACCCTGCGCAGCCCTTCGAGCAGCATCCGTCGGCCGAGGTCGGTGACGGTGTGGACCTTCTCGAGGTCGAGCAGCACATCGGTCGTGGGGTCGGAGGTCTCGAGCAGGTCGAGCATCTCGGTCGCGGCGGTCAGCTGCACGACCCCCTCGAGGGTGACGGTGGTCGTCCCGTCGACCGTCGTCGCGCGGGCGGCGTCGAGGCGCGAGCCGTCCGCGGCGAAGAGGTGCATGCCCATGTCCTCGGAGAGCCGTTCGAACAGGCGCCCACCACGATGGCTGTTGCCCTGGGGGTCCAGGCGCGGGGAGAACGTGCCGATGCCCACCAGGTCGGGGAGCACGCCCACCATGCCGCCGGCCACGCCGCTCTTGGCCGGGATGCCCACCCGCACCAGCCAGTCCCCCGCCCCGTCGTACATCCCCGCCGCGGCCATCACGGCCATGACCCGCCGTGCGACCCCGGCATCCAGCACCCGCTCACCCGTCACCGGCTGGATCCCGCCGGTGGCGAGGGTCGCGGCCATCACGGACAGGTCGCGCACGGTCACCAGGATCGAGCACTGCCGGGTGTAGCCCTCCACCACGGCGGGCACGTCGCCGTCGAGGATCCCGTAGCTGTGCAGCATGTGGGCCAGGGCGAGATTGCGATGGGCGGCGCCGAGCTCGGAGGCGCACACCTCCTCGTCGATGCGCAGCTCGCGGCCCGCGAGGCGGGAGAAGAACGATCGCGACCGTTCCACCCGCTCCGCCGAGCTCGCGTCCTCACCCACCAGGAGCGCATGGACGGTGATCGCGCCGGCGTTGATCATCGGGTTCTTCGGCCGACGGGTGTCCTGCTCCAGGGACAGCTCGTTGAACGCCTCGCCGGAGGGCTCCACGCCGACGGCGTCGAGCACGGTCCGGGTGCCGCGATCCATGAGCGCGGCGGCGTAGGCGAAGGGTTTGGAGATGGACTGGATCGTGAACTCGACGTCGGCGTCCCCGGCGACGTAGGTGCGGCCCTGCGTGGTGGTGAGCGCGATGCCGAGACGTTCGGGATCGGCGGCGGCGAGCTCGGGGACGTAGTCGGCGACCTCGCCGCGGCGGTCCTCGCGCAGTGCATCGACCACCTCCTCGAGATAGTCCGGGACCGGGGACCTCACTGCGCCGAGCCGTCCGCCTCGGCGTTCGCGCGCCGCACCGCTTCGAGGTGCGTGGGCCGCACCCGGTCCACGGAGTCCGCGAAGTCGTCGTGGCCGCGCAGCCAGCGCGCGACGTACGCGCAGACGGGCACGATCCGGTGCCCCTGCTCAACGGAGACCGCGAGCGCCTCACGGGTGAGCACGCCCGCCAGGCCTCTCCCCTCGAAGGCGTCATCGATCACCGTGTGATGGAAGATCCGCTGGTCGTCAGGGCTCTCCTCCGCGGCGGTGTACAACGAGAAGCCTGCCTGTCGGCCGTCGACGAGAATGTCGAAGCGATGCCGCTCCGGGTTGTCGCGCACCTCCACGGCGTCCTCGGCGGCGGGCTCTGCGGGGGTGTGGTCCTCGGTCATGACGGGTCCTCTCGACGGGGTGGACGATGCCTGCTCAGCGGGCACTGAATCAGCGGGAACCGGGCACGGGATGATGGGAGAGCACGGAGAGCCGGTTGTAGGTGTTCATGAGCACGGCGGACCACTCCAGCGCCGCGAAGGCGTCCTCCCCGAGCACGTGGCGAACGGCCATCAGATCGCGGTCGCGGACCATGGGGTCCGGCAGGATCGTGATCGTCTCCCCCAGCAGCAGCGCGGCCCGCTCGGTCTCGTCGAACCAGGGCGAGTCCCTCCACACCGGCAGCTGGGCGACCTGCTCCTCGGGAGCTCCTTCGCGCACGGCCCGGCGATGATGGAGGTGCACGCAGAAGGCGCAGCCGTTCAGCTGGGAGATGCGCAGGTTCATCAGCTCGAGCGCCGCCTCGGCCACGCCGGCGGCCCGGGCGGCCTCCGCGATCGTGCGCTGGACCTCTCCGAGCATCGACCATGCCTCGGGCGAGGACCGGTCCAGGAACGGCAGCGGGTCTCTCATCGCGCACCTCCTCGCGCCTGTGCTCGCACCCTAGTTCACCGGGGACGCAACACGGGGCGGTTCAGGGGGCCATCGGGCGCGCGCCCGACTCTCGCGGAGGCGCTGAGTCCGAGCCCGGTGAACTTACGGCCCGGCAGGAGGCCACCCCTCGAATCGGCCCGTGCTCGCGATCTGCAGGCGCTGCTCTCTCGTCAGATGGCCGTTGAACCACGCGATGAACTTCGCGAGCGAGCGTTCGTCGTCGGTGCGGACGCCGAGGGAGGCGGCGTAGGCATGGATGTTCTCCGGCCCCGAAGGGCGCGACGGATCGTCGACAGCTTCGAGGACGGGGAGGACCAGCTCACCGAGCAGCGCCTGAGCTGCACCGAGCTCCATGTTCTCGCGGTGCCAGCGGCCGTGCGCGTCGAGGATGGTGAAGAACTCCCCGAGCGCCGGGATCTGCGCGAACAGCATCTCTCGGGGCTGCCACTGATGACGGGGCACGAGCTCGAGGAGCAAGTGGCGGAGCCGTTCTTCCGTCCATCTGATCTCTGTTGGATCTCCGTCGACACCGGTGGCCAGCACGAGCAGCGCCTTCACGTGATCGGCTTCAGCGGCCGCCTGCTCGAAGGTCACCGAGGAGCAGCGGCAGATCACGAACTCGTCCAACAGGGCGTCGATGGCCGAGCTGTCGTGCCGAACCAGGGCTCTCCGTCGCGCAGGCGTGGTGGCACTGGGACGACGACGTCGCTTCTTCTTCGGCATGCCGCCATCCTTGCCCTGGCAAAGGCGACGCGGGCGGAGCTGTGGACAACCCAACTCTGTGGAGGAATGGTCGGCGCGAGAGCGGCGACCTGGTGGCTCTCGGCGGCGACCCCCTCACCTCCGCATTGTTCTGGCGGCAGGTGGCGAAGACGCCGTTGGCGCTGCTCGAGAGCCTGATAGAGGTGGTGTTGGCGACGGCGCATAGGGAGCTCGCACAGGAGTGACTGCATACATTGCGCTCTGGCCTCGCCAAACACAACACTTTCGCTCGACCGCCGTCAGCCTGGCCGCGATGGCCGAGCTGACCACTTGCCGTGACCCGACCGAAACCAGCTGGATTGGCGATCAGCGACACGTTCCACCTTGAAAATCGAAAGCTCCGGACAAGCGCCCCTCAGCATGGTGCAATACAGACATGAGCCTCCCAATCGAGCCGAAAAAGCTATCCAAGAAACTATCCGATGGCCTCCACGGCAAGCTGGAGTTCGACTTTGCAAACGAGCGAGGACACTCGTTCGGAGAGCATTATATGCACGGAGCCCTGAATGAAATCTTAGCTTCAAATATAGATCATCACAAATGGGCACTCGAGCCCAACTATGCCGCACCGGAACTCCAAGGGGATGGCGCCAACGCTGGGCGGAAGCGCGAGCTCGACTTCGCCGTCACCACAAAGGTAGCGGGCGAACACAGATCCAGCATCAACTACACGGATCGCGAAATCGCGATTGCAATCGAGGCGAAATGGGCCGCGTCAACCCATTGCAATGACGAGAACATCCTGAGCGACCTATGCCGACTCAGCCTCATTGCCGCTGGCGAAAGACCTGTTGCTTGCCTCTTTGTCCTTGCCGGACCGAAAAGCTCGGTTAAAAACATCCTACGGCAAGGACTGCTCGGGCCTCGGGGGGCAAAAAACCAGAGACTACTCCATGCTCCGCCAAGAGATAGCGCTTCGCACTTCTCTCTAACTACCACGGGCGGACAGCATGGCCTCTTGAATGCAAAGCAAGTCGAACGACTCGCAAACAAACTGCCCAGCATGCCACCAAAGGTCTCCACTCGACCTTCAATGCCCGGCCAACTGGACACGCCAAACTGGTCAGTGTTCGCCTGGAACGTATTCGCACCGGGCAAGGATAGCCATTCCCGCGATATGGCCGCCAAATAATCCACAACCCCATCTCGAGATTACGGCATCAGAATTCTTCTGGAGTTGATGCCGAGACTGAGACTCGCCACTTAGGGCGACTCACCCCACCTACAACCGCTCCGGCAGCCGCTCCGCGTGCGCGGCGAGCAGCTCGTCGGTCATCGCCCGGGCGTCCTCGAGGGTGAGCAGCGCTGCGGTCAGCGGGTCCAGCGCCACGGCGTGGTGGACGTTCTCCACCTCGCCCTCGAGCGCGGCGCGCACCGCGAGGGTCTGCACGTTGACGTTGGTGCGGTTCAGCGCGGCGAGCTGCGGCGGGAGGTCGCCGATGGCGGTGGGCTGCACCCCGCGGGCGTCGACCAGGCAGGGCACCTCCACGCAGGCGTCGTCCGGCAGGTTCGTGATCAGAGCGCCGGCGTTGGGCACGTTGCCGTGGACCACGCTCGGGGTGCCGGAGACGATCGAGTTGGCGATCTGCGCGCCGTACTCGACGCTGGGGGCGAGCTCGGCCTTCAGCTTCGTCAGCTGGGCGTCGATGTCGCCCTGGTCGTCGTGGCCCACGCAGATCTCGTAGTAGTCCCAGCGCTCAGGGATGAACTCCCGGGCGAGCTCCGGGGTCTTGCGGAAGTAGGGCAGGTACTCCGAGGCGTGGTGGCTGGACTCGGTCTGGAAGTAGCCGAAGGCGTTCATGATCGAGGTGCGCACCTGCTCGTTGCCGCCCTCGTAGGTGCTCGCCCCGTCGGCCGCCTCCGAGTGGTCGCCGTCGTCCCCGGCGAGGTCCTCCGCCCCGCGACCACGCTGGTGCCGGGCCGCCATGACCTCGCGGACCTGCGGGTAGAGGTCCTCCTGGCCGCGCTGGAACTCGAGGATCCAGGCCTGGTGGTTGATGCCGGCGCAGCGGTAGGAGATCTCCTCGTAGGGCACGCCCAGGGTGCGGGCGAGCATCCGGGTGGTGCCCTGGACGCTGTGGCACAGCCCCACCGTGCGCAGGCCCTTGGCGTTGAGGTACGCGGTGGCCATCGCCATGGGGTTGGCGTAGTTGATGAAGGTGGCGTCCGGGCACACCTCGAGGGCGTCGGCCGCGATCTGGTCGTAGGCGGGCACGGAGCGCAGGAAGCGGAACACGCCGCCGGGGCCCACGGTGTCGCCGACGGTCTGGTCGATCCCGTACCTGCGCGGGATCTCGACGTCGTGCCGGTAGGACTCCACCCCGCCCACCTGGAAGGTGATGATCACGATGTCCGCGCCCTCGAGCGCCGCGCGACGGTCGGTGGTCTCCTCGACCGTGGTGGGGAAGCCGTGGTGGGCGACGAGCTCGCGGGTCGCGCTCGCGACCGGGCCGAGCTTGTCCGGGTCGATGTCCATCAGGGTGAGGGTCGACTCGCGCAGCGCGGGGAAGGAGAGGATGTCCCCGATGAGGCGGAAGGGGAACACGAATCCGCCGGCGCCGATGAGGGTGATCTTGGGGTTCTTCACGAACGTCGTTGTCATGCCCGCAACGCTAGGGGCGCAGATGGCCGGAGGTCTCCCGAGATCATTGGCGAAAGTTCCAGGATCCTACGACGCTCCTGGTCGCTGGTGGTCTACGGTGCAGGGATGACGCAGTGGCCGATCAGCGACGCGGTGGAGGACATGCCGCCGGGTCTGTGGATCCGCCGCGGGCCCCCTCCGCCGATGCTCTCGATGCACCGTCACGACGACGTCGAGATCAACGTGGTGCTCGACGGGCAGCTGCACTACCTCTTCGGCGGGCAGCCGCTGACGATCCGCGAGGGCGAGATCGCCGTGTTCTGGGCCGCCCAGCCCCACGGCCTGGTCGGCTCCCGCACCGGAGACATGTGCTGGGTGCACGTGCCCTTCAGCATGTTCCTGGCCTGGGGTCTGCCGGAGCCGCAGACCGCTCCCCTGCTCAGCGCCCAGCCGCTGATCACCCATGCCCCGGGCCTCGCCGCCCGCATCGCCCACATGGCCGAGCGCTGGGGCGAAGAGGTCGGCGAGGTCGAGCCCGGTGGCGCGACGAGCGGGGGCACGGCCGGGCCCGCGGGCGACGGGGCCGACAAGCCGGAGAGGGTCGACAGCGCCGACGGCGAAGACAGCAGGGCCGACGACGACAGCGCGGAGATCGCGCTGCTCGAGATCCAGGCGGCGGTGCGGAGGATCCTGCGGGCCTCGTCCCGCGCGCACCCGGAGGCGCCGGGCGACGGCGGCGGCTCCGTGCCCGCCGCGCGGCTGCGCCAGGTCAGCACCATGGCGCAGTACGTGCGGGACCATCACCGCTCCCCTCTCGCGGTCGCGGACATCGCCGCCTCCGTGCACCTCACGCCCTCGCACGCGATGACGGTGTTCCGCCGCACCGCCGGGGTCACCCTCGGCGAGTACGTGACGATGTGCCGGGTCGCCGAGGCGCAGCGACTGCTGCTGACCACCCCGCTGCGCATCACCGAGATCGCCGAGGCGGCGGGCTTTGGGTCGCTCTCGAGCTTCTACGAGCACGTGGGCGCGGCCTGTGGGATGACGCCGCGGGAGTACCGGCGGCAGGGGCGATGAGGCGGGTCGACGCCGATCGCTACGCGACAGGGCGCCACGTCCCGATACCCTCGCGGGGTGGCCAGCACTCGTCGTCCCAGCACCCGCAGACGCCGCCGGTCCCCCCGCCGGATGGGCGCCTCGCAGCGCCCGCTGCCCTTCGTCGGCCCGGGCGAGCGGACGTGGGTGCTGGACGTGCCCTACGGCACGCAGGTCGAGGGTGCCTCCTGGCACCCGGCGGTGACGATGCACCTGCACGTGGGCCGCACGCTGCCCGAGCATCTCGTCCCCTACGCACCGGGCCCGCACACCCTCGGCCGCTTCCTCGAGAACACCCTCAACCCCGGCGACCCCGCCCCGGTCCCCGAGCCGTCCGAGGAGCTCGAACCGCGCCAGAACCAGTACGAGGCGGCCGATGCGATCGCCGAGCACGCCGCCGCCGGCGGGCGCCAGTTCCTGCTGGCCGACGAACCGGGCGTCGGCAAGACGATCTCCGCCGTGCTCGGCGCGAGCGCCGTCGGCGACCTGCGCGGCGCGGAGCGGGTGCTGGTGGTCGCGGACCGTCCCGCCGCGATCACCATCGGGCACTGGTGCCGCACCATCACGGCCCTGGGCGATGCCGGCCTGGAGTGGGTGGTGATCACCTGGGACCGGCTCGAGAAGGTCGCCGGCCACGACTGGGACGTGATCATCGCCGACGAGGCCCACGCCCTGCGCCGCACCACCACGAAGCGGTGGAAGCTCTGGGCGCGCATCTCCGGTCACTCGCGGCCGCACGAGAAGGCACCGTTCGTCATCGCGACCACCGCGACGCCCGGGCACACCCCGCTCGAGCTGCCCTACCTCGCGCCCGCCTACGCGCAGGCGCACGGCGAGCCGATGGCGCAGTGGACCTCGGTCAAGCAGCCCGGCGCCGACTTCGCCGCCGCCCTCGAGCGCCATGGGATCGCCCTGGAGAAGGGACGCTACGGCGCGACCTGGACCTCCGACGCCACTCGTCGGGCGGAGGATCTCGCGCGGGTGCGCGGCTGGCTCGAGGACCAGCGGCCCACCGCCATGCTGCATCGCGCGGCACCGTGGGGACCGGTGCCGATCTCGGGGATGCCGGTGACGCTGACGCCGACCGAGCGCGCGGCCTACGAGGCGGAATGGGGAGAGTTCTGCCGCGAGATGGACATCGCCCGGCGCGGTCGCAACACCGCCAAGGGCCGGGCGGCGCTGCTGCGCTTCCGACAGAAGGCCGGGATGATCCGCGTCGACTCCACCGTCGCCTGGATCGCGCAGCAGGTCGAGGCCGAGCGCCAGGTGGCCTGCTCGGTCGAGTTCGTCGGCACCGCCGCCGACCCGATCGCCGAACGGCTGCGCGACGCCGGGCTCGAGGTCGCCACGATCTACGGCCAGGGCCGCTTCGACGTCGAGGCCGAGCGGCTGAAGTTCCAGACCGGGCAGGCGACGGTGTGCGTGTTCACCACGGTCGCCTCGATCAGCCTGCACGCCGGGGAGACCCTCGAGGGCGATCGCCGGGCGAGCACCGCGCCGCGTGTGGGCGTGTTCCACCAGGCCCGCTTCTCGGGCATCGCGGGCCGGCAGGTCACCGGCCGCACCCACCGCGACCACCAGGTCTCGCCCTGGCACATCGCCTACGCCCAGGGCACCGTCGAGGAGCAGGTCTCCAAGGTGATGGTGGAGCGGATCGCCGCCGCCTCCGACACCGTGGGCGGCGACACCGCCGGCCTCACCGACATCGCCCAGCTCCTCGGTGCCGACTGGCTGCCGCCCGCCTCGCTCACCGGGGCTGACGCATGAGGGCCGACGCTCGGCCCGTGCCTCGGCGCCGCCTCCGGCAGCTCACCGCCGCTGGGTCGCAGGGGCATCGCTGCTCGGCTGCGGCCGGGACGAGTCAGAAGCCGCGCTCGCGACGCCCGAGGACGTCCTCGGCGCGCACGAGGACGTGCATGCCGCGTGGCAGAGGATGCACGCCCACATCGCGGAGCTCCGCATCGCTGCGGGCTGGATCGCGATCGGCGGTGTGAGCGCCGGCGGAGGCCTCGCCGCGGGGTTGGCCCAGCGCCTGCACGATGAGGGCGGGGCGCATACCTGGTTGGCCGGGGCGCACACCTCCCCGGCCTGACAGGCACCGAGCAGGTGCCGGCCTGCGAGGCCCCGGCCCGGCGCACCGATCTCACCAGCCTGCCGCCCACCCTCCCCGCTGTCGGCGACATCGAGCTGCTCACGCAGGAGAACGGCCGGTACGCGCGGCGACTCGCGGCCTACTGACGCGCGGCCAGCAGCGCATCGATGGCGTCGAGCTCCCCTCGTTCGTGCCAGGCCAGACGCCGCAGCAGCTTGGTCGCGGTCCACACCTCGCCGCGCTCTCGATGCACCTGCGCGCGGGGCATCCGGTGGAGGACGGAGCGGACGTGACGCTGGGAGGCAGCGAGCTCCGTGCGCAGATCAGCGTCCCGCTCGCGGGCGGGCAGGCCGGTCATCGGCAGGTAGTAGCGCGACTCGGTGTCGCAGATGTGCCAGAGCATGTCCCTGATCGTGCGCCAGCGCGCCCACCCCGGCAGCACGCGGCCCGGGTCGTCGGCGTCGAGCGCCTCTGCGGACAGCTCGTCCACCAGCCTTGTCGCCCGGGGCCTCTGCTCCGCCAGGATCGCGAGTGTCCGCTCGACCTCCGCGTCCGTGGCGGGCAGGAAGTCGCGGCCGAAGGCCTGCTCATCACCCTGCAGAGCCTCGACGACCGTGCTCGGGCCGTGCATGGATCTCCACGACGCCGTCGCCCGCTCCACGGTCGGTGCCTGCACGCACACGCCCCAGAGGTCCGCGTCGAACGCCCACACCGCCGCCCCGCGGGTGTATGCCATCTGCACTGGGTGCTCGACGTAGATCGACCGCATACCCCCACGATGCCACCTGTGGAGGGATGTGGCGCACGTCGAGTCACGGATAGCGGTGCAGCACGGTGGCCCGTGATCGTCCCCGACGTGGGCGAGGTCGCGGTCCTGGAGCAGTTCACTGCCGAACGCGGACAGCGCAGACTGGCGACGGGTCATCGCGTTCCAGCAGCTCCAACGCCACCCCAGGATTGCCACCACGCTCACGGGCGCGCCCGTGGCAGCCCTGCGCGGTCGCGCACCGAGGTTCTCGCGATGTTCACATGCGAGGATCACCTCAGCGGATCGCGGCGGCGCATGAAGATCGCCCTCACCCAGCCTCGGCGGTGCCTTGAGCGCGCGCCGGTGACTGGCGGGCTCACACCGCGGCGCCGGCGATCTCGAGCATGCGCTCCGCCGCCTGCCGATCCGTGATCAGCCCCGTGATCAGTCCGGAGCGCGCGACACCCAGGATCGCCTTCGCCTTGTCCGCGCCCGCGGCGACAGCCACGACGTGCGGAGCTGCGCTGAGCTGGTGGATCTCGGTCGTGACGCTCATCCGGGTGACGTCCTGCGCGACGACGGCGCCGTCGGCCGTGAACCAGTGTCCGAGCATCTCGGCGACCGGCCCCTCGTCATCGATCCGGGTGCACACCGCCGGCGGGTAGGCAGTGCGCAGCACCGACCGCGCCGACCCCCAGGCTCCGATGCCGACCACGGCGAGGTCGAGTCCGTCGTACAGCTCCCGCACTGCGCTCATCTGCGAGGTCCAGCTGTCCCGGCGCTGGACGCTGCCGGCGAACAGCGGGGCGCCGAAGGTGTGGACGCTTCCTCCCGCGCCTTCCACTCGAGGGCGGAGCTCGTCCAACGGCGCCGTCGGCGAGGTGGAGGGCAGGGCGCCGACGAGCTGCACGAGGGTGACGGCCGGCGGCTCCTGGATCTGCGCGCCGAGGGCATGCATGGTCCTCCCGCCCCCCATGCCCACCACGTCCCCGCCCTCGAGCGACTCCCGCAGGAGCTGGGCGCCCATCAGACCGACGGCGTCGCGCACCTGCACCGGCGACCCCTTGGACTCGACCACCCTCACGAGCGGCAGGCCGAGGGTCGTCTTCAGAGGATCGGCGACCACCGGGAGGTTCTGGGTCGGCTCATGGATCTCGATCCGGACGATCCCGCGCTCGCGGCCCTTGGCGAGCATGCGGGCGATCTTGAAGCGCGACAGGCCGAAGCGTCGGCCCAGATCGACCTTCGAGACGTCCTCGAGGTAGTAGAGCCGCCCGAGCTCGGCCAGCAGCTGGTCCCCGCTCAGGGCATCGCCGTGCGCTGCATCGTCCTTGCCGGCATGGCCGAGGAAAGGGGCGGTTCGCACGGGCCGAGCACCTCCCGAGGTCTCAGATCGGATGCTTTCAGATGTGACGGTTGACACCACCGCACACTCACCATAGCTTTGCACAGAGGAGCACGGCGTCGTGCTCATCTGAGCATTTCACGGAGATGCATGCAGCACCACCGATCTCCGCGGATGACGGGATGGCCACGACGTTCGTCGAGAGCTGTGGCCTGTCGTCCGGCAAGGAGAGCGTGTTGCGCAAGATCATCAACGACCCCGAGGACTTCGTCGACGAGACGATCGACGGCATCCTTCTGGCCCACCCGGACAGGTTGCGCGCCGCCGACGCCGACCGTCGCGCGATCGTGCGAGCCGACGCCGGCGCCGCCGGACGCGTCGGCATCGTCACCGGCGGCGGCTCCGGACACCTCCCCCTCTTCCTCGGGTACGTGGGCCGCGGGCTCGCCTCCGGCGTCGCGGTCGGGAACGTCTTCTCCTCCCCCTCGCCGGAGCAGATCCATGCGGCCACCGTCGCGAGCGACGACGGAGCCGGGGTGCTGTACCTGTACGGGAACTACGGCGGGGACGTCTACACCTTCGACCTCGCCGCGGACCTGTCCTCCGCCGACGGAGTGCGGACCACGACCGTGGTCGGCACCGACGACATCCTCTCGGCGCCGACGGAGAGAGCGAGCACGCGTCGAGGCGTCGCCGGACTCTTCTTCGCCTACAAGACCGCCGGTGCCGCCGCAGAGCAGGGCGAGGACCTGGAGACCGTCACCGAGATCGCGCAGCGCACCGTGGATCGCACCCGCACGATGGGCGTGGGCCTCTCCCCCACGATCCTCCCGGCGGCCGGTGAGCCGACCTTCACCCTCGACGACGGGGAGATGGAGGTGGGCATCGGCATCCACGGCGAGCCCGGCCATCACCGCGGGCCGCTCGAGACCGCCGACGAGATCAGCGATCGCTTCATGGCCGAACTCGTCACGGAGCTCCCGCTCGATGCCGGCGAGAAGGTCGCGGTGCTCGTCAACGGCCTCGGCTCCACCCCGCTCGAGGAGCTGTACCTCCTCTACCGTCGCGTGCACGGAACCCTCTCCGAGCGCGGCGTCGAGATCGCGCACTCCTTCGTGGGCGAGTACGCGACCAGCCTCGAGATGGCCGGCGCCTCGGTCTCGCTGTGCCATCTCGACGAGGAGCTCTCCGAGCTCATCGCGCAGCCGGCCGATTCCCCCTTCTTCACCCACGGCCGCCCCACCGTCGACACGTCCACCGCGTCGTCCGCTGAGGGCTCCGACGAGTCGTCCTCCGCCTCGCATCCGACCACCCGGCCCGTCGACTCCGCGCTCGACTCCGCGCGGGGGGACCGCGAGATCGAGACGGTCCAGGACCCTGGTCCGCTCCGTGGGACGCTCATCGCGGTCGCGACCCGCCTGCCCGCCCACAACGACGAGCTGCGGGACCTCGACGCCGCCCTCGGCGACGGCGACCTCGGCATCACCGTGTCCGCCGGCGCAGCAGCCGTCCACGATGCGCTGGACGCCCTGCCCGCCGACGCCTCTGCCCGGGAGGTGCTCCGCGCCGCCGGCACCGCCTTCGCCTCGGCCAATCCCTCGACGTTCGCCGCGCTCATCGGTGGGGCGACCCTCGCCGCGGCCGGGGCCGCCGCGCACGAGGAGATCGACCCGCTGCCCCTCGTCGAGAAGATCCAGGAGCGGGTCGCCCAGAGAGGCGGGGCCGACGTCGGGGACAAGACGGTCCTCGACGCGATCGACGCCATCCGCACCTCGCTCGGCGAGACGGCGTCGGCCGCACCCTCCGACCGAGCACGAGCGGCCCGCGACGCCGTCTCCTCCGCCGTCGACGTCCACGCCCAGAAGCACTCGCTCCGCGGGCGCGCGGCCTGGGTCGGCGAGCGCTCCGTCGGCCGGAAGGACCCTGGCCAGGTCGCGGCGCTCCGCTTCCTCGACGATCTCGTCGACCATCTCGAGAACCGGCCCGGCTGAACACCGCCCACCGCACCGTCACCCCGTCCATCGCATCGACGCTCCATCCATCGCATCGACACCCAGGAGGACGCCATGTCCCGCACGACTCGCCCCACACCCAGCCGACGCTCCCTGTTCTACGCCGGCTTCGGCGTCTTCGCCCTGCCGGCCGCACTCGCTGCCTGCGGGACCACGGAAGAAGGCGCAGATCCCGCCGCTCCCGTCGACGGCGAGGGCGGCGGCGGAGGTGACATGGCCGGCGCCGTGGTCACCGTCCCGAAGCTCACCGGCATCCCGTGGTTCAACCGCATGGAGGAGGGTGTCGAGCTCTATGCGGAGGACACCGGCGAGAACGCCTACTACCAGGGGTCCGCGGAGGCCGACGCCGCCGCGCAGGTGCGCGTGCTCGAGGACCTCATCGCCTCCGGTGTCACGGCCATCTGCGTGACCCCCTTCCAGCCCGACGCCGTCGAGCAGGTCCTCGCCAAGGCGATGGACTCCGACATCATCGTGATCACCCACGAGGCACCCACGATCGAGAACGCCGACTACGACGTCGAGGCCTTCAAGAACGACGAGTACGGGATCAACCTCATGGACGAGCTCGCCCAGGCCATGGGCGAGGAGGGCGAGTACGCCCAGATGGTCGGGTCGCTCTCCTCCACCACCCACATGGAATGGGTCGACGCCGCGAAGAAGCACCAGGAGGAGAACTACCCGAACATGACGCTCGTCGGGGATCGCGTCGAGACCTCGGACGACGCTCAGCGAGCCTACGAGGGCATGCAGGAGCTGCTGAGCGCCCACCCGGACCTCAAGGGCGTGCAGGGATCGGCGTCCACGGACGTCGTCGGAGTCGGTCAGGCGGTCGAGGAGGCCGGACTGCAGGACACGATCTCCGTGGTCGGCACGGCGACCCCGCAGGACACCGTGGATCTGCTCGACTCCGGGGCGATCGACGTCATCCAGTTCTGGGACCCCGGCTTCGCCGCCTACGCCCAGAACGTGATCGCGAAGCTGCTCCTGGACGGAGAGAGCGTCGAGGACGGGGCCGACCTCGGCGTCGAGGGCTACTCCGAGATCACCATCGAGGACAAGGTGGTCTACGGCGACCAGGCGTGGATCAACGTGACTGCCGAGAACTCCGGCGACTATGACTACTGACGACCCGGACGCCGTCGACCCGGACCGCGAGGATCTCGCCGTCCAGGTCGACGGCGTCACCAAGACCTTCGGCACCGTCCGTGCGCTCGACGACGTCGATCTCGCCGTGCGCCGTGGGACGATCCACGCGCTCGTCGGGGAGAACGGGTCCGGCAAGTCGACGCTCACGAAGGTCATCGCGGGTGCGCATCCGCCGGATGCGGGCACCGTCTCCCTGGGCGGCGAGCTCATCGAGGACCTCACGCCCCGCGACGCGCTGCGCCAGGGAGTGCGCGTGATCTACCAGGACTTCGCGCTCTTCCCGAACATGACGGTCGCCGACAACATCGGCTTCGACGGCGGGGTGAGACCGGCAGGCCTGGTCCCCCGCGCGCGGAATGCGCAGCGGACGCGGGAGGCGCTCGACACTCTCGGGCTGTCGATCTCGCCCTCGACCCGCCTCGGCTCGCTGTCCACGGCGGAGCGCCAGCTGGTCGCGATCGCACGCGCCGTCTCCGCAGACGGTCGCATCATCCTCATGGACGAGCCGACCGCCGCGCTCACGCAGAAGGAGATCGACGTCTTCCTCTCCACGGTGCGACATCTCGCGTGCCAGGGCCTGAGCTTCGTGTTCATCTCCCACAAGCTGCGGGAGGTCGTCGAGATCGCGGACGACGTCTCGATCATCCGCGACGGACGGATCGTGGCCGGCGGCCGCGCCGCCGACTTCGACCAGGAGCGCATCTCGACGCTGATGACCGGCGGCGCGGTCTCCAACGTCCGCCGCGACGCGGCATGGGACCCCTCGGAGCGCCCGCTGCTCGCCGCGCGCGGTCTGCGCCTGGGGTCCGTGTTCGCCGACATCGACCTGGAGGTGCATCCAGGACGCGTCACGGGACTGTCCGGCCTGGTCGGCTGCGGGAAGATCGAGATCGGCCTGGCTCTCGCGGGTCTGATCCCGATCGACCGCGGCCGGATCGAGCTCGACGGAACGGTGCTGCGCGACCCCCGTTCTGAGCCGTCGATCCAGTACGTGCCCGACGACCGCCTGACGGAAGGGCTGATGCTCGACTGGTCCATCGCCGACAACATCGCCGTGAACTCGCTCGACCAGACCGCCGGTCGCGGAGGGCTCCAGTCGGTGGCCAAGCTCGGTGACCTCGGCCGTCTCTGGCGCAAGCGGCTTCGGATCAAGACGCCCACGGTCGCCGCACCGGTCTCGGCGCTCTCGGGCGGGAACCAGCAGCGGGTCCTGCTGTCGCGGACGCTCGCCCCCGGCCCCCGCGTGCTGATCCTCAACAACCCGACAGTCGGCGTGGACGTCGGCTCCCGCGCCGAGATCCACGACCTCGTCCGCTCCGTCGCGGACGACGGCACTGCGGTGCTGCTGATCTCCGACGAGCCCGCCGAGCTCATGAGCGTCTGTGACGACATCGCCTTCGTCGTCGACGGCCGCATCACGCAGCGGCGTGCGGCGGACCAGATCGACGAGGACGGGATCATCGACATCAACGGGCAGGAGAAGGCGGCATGAGCGCACAGACCGCCGCAGCACCCTCCCGTCAGGGCTTTCTGGGCCTCCTCCTCGAACGACGCGAGATCCTGCTGGTCACCGTCGTGATCGCGACCGTCGTCCTCTTCGCGATCGCCAATCCTTCCTTCCTCTCGCTCGCCCACCTCTTCGGTCTCGGGCGCTCCACCGTCTACCTCGGGCTCATGGCCCTCGGCGTGATGCTCGTCCTGCTGACGGGCGGGATCGACATCTCCGTCTCCGCGATCGCGGTCAGCTCCATGTACCTGACCACCGTCACGCTCATCGCCTTCGACTACCAGGGGACCTTCCTCCTGGCCGTGGCGCTGGCCGTGGCCATCGGCGCCGTGCTCGGGCTCGTCAACGGCATCCTCGTGACCTGGCTCAAGCTTCCTTCGCTGATCGTCACCATCGGCACGCTGACCCTGTACCGAGGAGCGCTGCTCGCCTTCGTGGGCACCGAGCGGTTCCGGACCCTGCCGGCGCAGATGGCGGAGTTCTCCGGCTTCGCCGTCTTCCGCACCTCCGACGGCGGCCGCCTGGTGGCCCTGCACGGTGCGGTCCTCATCCTCGTCGTCCTCGCCGTCGTCCTGGCGCTCGCCCTCAGCCGCACCTGGTGGGGCCGGTACATCTACGCGATCGGCGACAACCAGGGGGCCGCCGAGCGCATGGGCGTTCCCGTGGCCAGGATCCGGATCACCGCCTTCGTGCTCTCCGGTGCACTGGCCGGACTCGCCGGGCTGTTCTACGCCGCCATGAGCAGGACAGCCGACCCCGCCTCCTTGAACGGGGTGGAGATGATGGTGCTCGCCGCCGTGGTCCTGGGAGGCACCGCCGTCACCGGTGGCCGCGGCAGCGTGCTCGGCACCCTGCTGGGTGTCCTGCTCATCACGATCGTGGGATCCAGCCTGGTCCTGGTCGGGATCCCCACCGCCTGGCAGCAGCTGTTCATCGGCCTGTTCGTGCTCTTCGGCGTGGGAATACCTGCATTGCGGGAGAGACGGAACGAACGTCGACGAGGGATGGTGGTCTCCGAATGATCGAGGCACGTCTCGGCCCCCGCGCTCACATCGCGCTGCTCGGCGCCCTCGTCGTCGTGCTCGCCGCCTCCCTGAGCGCTCTGGCTCCGAGCACCTTCCCGACCTTGCGCAACATGCAGTCGATGATGGGCCAGATCGCGCCGCTCGCGATCCTCGCCCTGTGCATCGGCATCACCTTCCTGATAGGCGGGATCGACCTGTCGATCGTCGCCGTCGCGAACGCCGCCGCGATCACCGCGGCGTACGTGGGAGAGGCGATGGGACCCGATGCCGGCGCGGCCGGATTCCTGGCCGCCGCGGCGGCAGCCCTGGGGATCGGGCTGCTGGCCGGTCTGGTCAACGGGTTCCTGATCTCCACCCTGCGGGTCCATCCGATCCCGATCACGCTGGGCACGATGAGCGTGTTCATCGGCATCAGCACCGGCATCACCAACGGTGCGACCGTCTTCGGCAACGGCTACCTGAGTGGACTCAGCACCTCCACGATCGCCATGATGCCGATGACGTTCGTGATCTTCCTCGGACTGCTCGCCGTCCTCACGGTGGTCACCCTGAAGACCCGCACCGGCTTCCACATGTACGCGCTCGGCGAGTCCGACAAGGTCGCCCGCTTCGCGAGGCTGCCCGTCGGACGCACCATCCTGCTGACCTACGGCACCTCGGGAGTGCTGGCAGCCATCGCGGGCCTGATCATGTTCTCCTCGACCAACGCCGCGAACGTGTCCTTCGCGAGCTCCTATCTCATGCAGGCGATCCTCATCGCAGTCATCGCCGGGATCAATCCGTACGGCGGCGCCGGCCGCCTGTGGGCGGTCCTGCTGGGCGCCGCAGCGATGCAGATGCTGCAGACGGGGATCAACATGGCCCTGGGCAGCTGGTCCGGCTCCTCCTTCGCGTCGAACGCCATCTGGGGCGTGCTGCTCATCGCCGTGCTGGGACTCTCGAAACGGCTGTCGACGAGGAACCGACGCAGCCGGGAGGCCGAGGTGGAGGAGAAGCTCGAGGAGGCGGTGCCGGAAGGGAGCGGGACGGCCTGAGCGCGGTCAGGGTCAGGCGAGGACCTCACCTCGGCGAGGCTCCACGGAGAGCTCTCGCCGCTCGGCACGGCCCCGCCTCACCCCTTCACCGCACCCGCCGCGAGTCCCTTCACGTAGAACTTCTGCAGGCTGACGTACAGGATCACGCAGGGGATCATGGCGATCACCGCCCCGGCCACGAGCTGCCCGAAGTCCACCTCGCCGTAGGTGCCCACCTGGATGTTGAGCAGCGCGATGGGCAGCGTGAAGTACTTCTCGGTGGTGAGGAAGGTGAGCGCCCCGAGGAACTCCGTCCAGGAGGTGAGGAAGGCGTACAGCGCCGCGCTCGCGAACCCGGGCAGGATCAACGGCCGCAGCACGCTGACGAGCATCCGTCCCGTCCCGACCCCGTCGACGATCGCGGAGTCCTCGAGAGCCTGCGGGATCGTGTCGAACGTGTTCTTCATCAGGAAGATCCCGAACGGCAGAGCGAAGTTCGAGTAGAACAGGATCAGCCCCAGCAGCGAATCGGTGAGGCCGACGGCGTTCATCTGCAGGTACAGCGGCGTGAGGATCGCCTGGAACGGCACCATCATCGACAGCAGGATCAGGCTGAACGCGAGCCGCGAACCGCGGAAGCGGAACTTGGAGAATCCGTACCCGGCCAGGGTCGCCACGAGCGCGGTGAGCGCAGCGGTGGACAGCGAGACGATGATGCTGTTCAGCACCGGTCGCCACATCGTCGACTCGGAGAAGAACACGGCGAAGTTCTCGGCGGTGAGGTCGAAGGTCTCCGCGAGTCCGGGAGTCCCGAGGATCACCTCGTGCGGCTGGAACGCCCGCAGGATCGACCACAGCAGGGGCACGCTGAAGATCAGCGCGAACAGCACGCCGAGCACCGCATAGGGAATCGTCCGGGCATCGGTGCCCGTGGTCTTCCGACTCATCAGTCGTCACTCCCCTTGAGCAGAACGAACTGGGCGATCGTCACGAGGGCCGTGAAGACGACCAGGATCAGCGACATGGCGGTCGCAGAGCCGAGCTGGAGCTCGACGAACGCACGGTTGTAGATGTGGCCGACGATCGTGGTGGTGTCCGTGCCGGGACCGCCCTTGGTGAGGATGAAGAACTGGTTGAAGGCCAGGAACGAGCCGATCACCGAGATGATGAGGGACATGCCGATGGCCGGGCGGATGATGGGCACCGTGATCGAGAGCTCGCGGCGCAGCCAGGTCGCGCCGTCGATGTCCGCCGCTTCGTAGACGTCCTGCGGGACGCCCTGCATGGCCGACAGGAGGAGGATCATCGTCAGCCCGGGCACCGCCCAGATCACCAGTGCCGACAGGAGCACGGTGGCCAGGACCCCGTCGAGCAGCCAGGCGGTGGTCCCGTCGGAGAGGCCGAGCCCGGCGAGGATCCGGTTGAGCGCTCCGGAGTCGGGCTGCGCTTCGAGCACCAGCATGTAGCTCAGCGTCGTCAGCCCCACCACGTAGGGCGTGAAGAAGACGGTGCGCAGCACCGTCGCGCCGGGACGGTTCGCCCTGACCAGCACTGCCAGTCCGTAGCCGAGCACCAGGATGGGCACGGTCACGATCGCGGTGTAGAGGACGGTGTAGCGCAGCGCCTTCCACATGCCGGGGTCGGCCAGCGCGAGCCGATAGTTCTCCAGCCCCACGAACCGGTAGTCACCGATCAGCGGCCAGTTCGTGAACGAGATGTAGGCGGCGAAGACGATGGGGATCAGCGCGAAGAACGCCACCAGCGCCATGGCCGGGGAGATCAGCAGGATCCCCGTGACGGGTCGGTGGGTCAGGGAGACGGGTCGGCGTCCCGGCGGCGTGCGGGCGCCGTCCCGGACCGGGCCGGCCGCCAGCGGGTCCGAGCGGGCGCCTGCGTCGAGTGCGGACATGGCGTACTCCTAGAGCTGTGTCTGGCTGAGGATGCGGTCGAACTCGTCCTGGGCCTGGGTCATCGCGCCCGCGGTGTCACCGTCGAACACCGCCTGACGGATCATCTGCAGCCAGGGTCCGGCCTGCTGGTTGTACAGCAGGTTGTAGGCCAGGGTGGTGGGGACGTACCCCTCGTCGAGGTTCTCGACCGGCACGGCGGCCTGCTCGTAGGCGGCGGTGAACTCGGCATCGGCGCTGTCGGACCGGATCGGCATGTATCCGCTCTCCGGCATGGACTTCTGCACCTCGAGCTCGAGGGTGTAGCGCATGAACGCCCACGCCCCCTCGGCATTGGGGGCACCATTGACGATGCACAGGTTGTCCCCGCCCGAGAACGTCGCGGCACCTCCGTCGGGCCCTGTCAGCAGCACGTTCTGGGAGAGCGGCCGGAAGGCGTCGTCGGCCTCCTGGACGGCGCTGCCGTAGTTCCCGGGGAAGAACGCGACCTCGCCGGAGCGGTAGTCGTGCCCCCACTGCGCCCCGTCCTCGACGAAGGTGCGCTGCGGAACCAGCTGGTCCACCCACAGCTGGCGGTGGAACTCGAGCACCGCTTCGACCACGTCGTTGCCGACGATGTTGCCTTCCTGCGCGCCCAGCTCGCCGCGGATCAGGTCGGTGCCGGCGGCCCAGATCATCGGTTGGATCGTGAAGCCCATGGCGCCCGACGCGTTGCCGGGGAACGTCCACGCATGCACGTCCGGCAGCGCCTTCTTGACGCTCTGGCAGGCGTCCATCAGCGCAGGCAGGCTCCGGGCCGCTTCCGCGAGGTCGATGTCCGCCCGGGCCAGCAGGTCGGTGTTCGCGAAGAGCGTCGAGTAGTCGCCCAGGAACGGCGCGCCGTAGATGCGGTCCTCGTGCGTGAGCAGGCCGACGTGCCCGGCGGAGAGCGTGTCGAGGAACGGCAGCTGCGAGATCAGGTCCGTGACGTCGGCGAACGCGTCGCGCACGTAGAACAGGGGGCAGTTGATCAGGTCGAAGTCGACCATGTCCGGTACCGAGCCGCCGCGTATCGAGGTGGCGAGCTTCGTGACGTACTGGGCGTCCGGAACCGGCACCACCACCACCTCGAGCTCCGAGCTCTGCGCGTTGAACGAGGCCGCGACGTCCTGCATGGCCACCTGCGTCGCGGCGCGGCACCAGACGGTGACCGTGCCGCTCGCCTCCTCCCCGAACCCCGGCGAGGACGTGTCCGTGGGGGCGAGGCCGCCGCTGCATCCGGACAGCGGGACCGCGGCCGCTCCGGCGGCGACCGCGGCCGCCCCGGTGAGGAGCTCTCGTCGTGACAGCATCACCGGATCACTGGTCTCCCACAGGAAGCCATACCCGCATCGGGGCGACGGTGCGGTTGCCCCACGCGTAGTACGGGATGGCCGTCCACGTCGTCGGCGTGTGCGTGACGGCCGCGTCGTCCGTGCCGTGCACGGGGTAGGGCCACGCCGACGCGACGTCGGAGACGGTCACGATGCTCCCCTGCACGGCCAGGGGCACGGCGCCGTCGAGCTCCGCGATCGGGTCCCCGGCAGCGGGTGTGCTGGTCGCGTCGACGCAGGCGTCGTCGACGGTCGCGCCGGTGGCCTGGTCCTCGTTCTCGAGGGCGTAGACCAGCGGGCCCCGCTCCAGCGCCACGCTCCCCCGGGATGCGTCGATGCGGTGATGCGCGGTGACGAACCTCGGTGTCATCTCGAGCGCCAGCTCGAGCACATCGCCCGGCTGGAAGGTCTCGGTGATCTCGGCGTAGCCGGCGTCGGCGGCGAGGTCGACGTCCTGGCCGCGGACGGCGAGCCGGGCCGCGCCGCGGGACCACGCGGGGATCCGCACCGCGAGGGTGCGGGGCGTCGAGGGTGCGGCGTCGATCGTGATCGTCACTCGCCCCTGCCACGGGAACTCGGTGGCGACGGTGACCTGCAGACGATCCGCGCCCTCCCCTGCCTGCCAGGTGCCCGGAGCGAACTGGTGGATCTGCAGACCGGTCGCGTTCGACGTCGCCGCGAGATGGTCGAGGCTCGCGACGGTGCGCATGATGTTGGGCGGGCAGCAGGCGCAGTCGAACCAGCCGCGGCGCCCGTGCGCGATCGAGCGGCCCTCGTCGGCGAGCGCGCCCTCCCGCAGCTGCAGGGAGTTGACGTAGAAGTACTCCGTGCCGGCGAGGGACACGCCGGGCAGGAAGGCGTTGAACAGCAGACGCTCGATGGCATCGGCGTACTCGGCCTTCCCCGTCGCCAGCAGCAGTCGCCAGGCCCACTGCACCGCGCCGATGGCGGCGCAGGTCTCCGCGTAGCCGCGGTCCGTCGTCATCTCGAAGGGGTCCCCGAAGGCCTCCCAGTCCCAGCGGGTGCCCATGCCTCCGGTGACGTACGTCTTGGAGGCGAGCAGATCGGCGAAGACGCTCTCGCACCGGGACAGCAGCTCGGTGTCGCCGTCCTCCATCGCCACGTCCGTCGCTCCTGCGAAGAGGTACAGCGCACGCACCGCATGCCCCTCCACCGAGGTGGTCTCGCGCACCGGGACCCGCGCGGAGAAGTATCCGGGACCCGGCCTGGCGGCGGGGAAGGACTCCCCGTCCCCGCCGCGGACGTCCAGGAAGAACCGCGCGAGGTCGAGGACGTCCTCTCGCCCGGTGAGCCGGTACAGCTCCACGAGCGCCATCTCGATCACCGGATGCCCGTCGGTGGACTCGAGGGCTCCAGGGCCGAACACGCCACGCAGGTGGTCGACGATGCGCAGCGAGACGTCGAGCAGCTGGTCGTCCCCGGCGCTGCGCGAAGCGGCGACGGCCGCCTGCAGGAGGTGGCCGTAGCAGTAGAGCTCGTGGTTCCAGGCGAGGTGCGAGTACCTCTCCTCGGGGGTGTGGCGCAGGCTGTGCACCGTGTTGAGGTAGCCGTCCGACTGCTGCGCCGAGGCGATCAGGTCCGCGACCTCCCGCAGCATCGCCCGCAGGTCCGCGGACTCGGACCGGCCGAGCTCGTACGCGACGGCCTCGACCCACTTGTAGACGTCAGAGTCCTGGAAGATCATCCCCGAGGCCTCCCCCTGCTCCACCCCACTCGCGACGCGGAAATTGCGGAAAGTGCCCGACGCCTCGAGCTGCTCGTAGCCGGAGCGGAGACCCGCGATCCGGTTACGGTGCTGGCGCTCTCCCCAGAAGCCTCCGTCGATCTGGGCATGTCCTGGCTGGAGCGGACGCAGCGCGGCATGCGCGCGATCGCTGGGGATGGCGGGGGCAGCGAGACGGGACAGGGTCTTGGTCATGGAACACCTCACGTGATGCATCGTTGCGGAAACCACGGAAACCGGTTGATGGCATAATGCTGGCACGGATCACACAGCACGACAAGACCCGGGATCACGACGAGCGACACCGAGGGGCGCTCCCCCTCGGCGCCGCACGTCGGCGTCGCACGCCGGTGTCGCACGCAAGTGCCTCGGCGTCGTGCACGAGAGAAGGAGCTGTCACGTGCGATCATCCGAGGGAGGTCTCCGATGAAGAACAACCGAGGGACGGCGCCCCGCATCGCCGACGTCGCCGCGCTGGCGGGCGTCTCCGTCAGCACCGCCTCGAAGGCGATGAACGACACCGGGCAGCTGCGCGAGGCGACGCGCGCCCGGGTCAAGGAGGCGGCCGAGCGCCTCGGCTTCGTCCCCGACCTCGCGGCACGCAGCCTCACCAGCAAGCGCACCTACACGGTCGGGCTGCTCACCACCGACACCTTCGGCCGCTTCTCGATGCCGCTGCTCATGGGCATGGAGGATGCGCTCGCCGCGGGGCGGATGGCGATCATCCTGTGCGACACCCGCGACGACGTCGTGAGGGAACAGCACTATCTCCAGTCACTGCGCGAACGGCGCGTGGACGGGATCGTGGTGACCGGTCGGCTGACGGATCCGCGGCCGTCGATCGGGCTGCCGGTGCCCACCGTCTACGCCTTCACGCCGTCGGTGGATCCGGAGGACTTCTCGGTCGCCACGGACGAGGGCAAGGGAGCAGTGCTCGCGGCCGAGCACCTCCTCTCGATGGGCGCAGAGCGGATCGTCCACATCACCGGACCGGAGCGGCACCATTCGGCGGCCACGCGAGCGGCCGCCGTCTCGCAGTTCCTGGACGGACGACTCGTCGTCCCGCCGCTGTTCGGCCACTGGTCCGAGGAGTGGGGACGACAGGCCGTGGACATGGTGCTCGCCTCGAACGGCGACATCGACGGCTTCTCCTGCGGCTCCGATCAGATCGCCCGCGGCGTGACCGACCGCCTGCGCGAGAAGGGCATCGAGGTGCCGGGAGCCGTCCGCGTCACCGGCTTCGACAACTGGGAGGTCATGGCGCTGGCGTCGCGGCCTTCACTGACCACGGTCGACATCGGTCTGGCGGAGATCGGCCGTCTCGCCGGCGAGACCCTCCTCGCGCTCGTCGAAGGGAAGGAGCGTCCGCCCCGCCGTCAGATGGTGACCCCTCGCCTGGTGGTGCGCAGCTCCACGCTCGGCTGAGGCGCGGGGAGCGCGCACCCGACCTGCCGACCGAGCGCAGCGAGACCGAGCACAGCGGGGCCGAGCACAGCGGGGCCGAGCACAGCTAGTGCAGCCAGAGTTCCTCCGCGGGGACGAGCTCCTCGATCCGTTCCCACAGGCGCTGCGGCACCTCGGTGCTCAGCGCCTCGAGGGTCTGGGGGATGCGCTCCGCCCGGCTGAAGCCGACGGCCGTCGAGGCGATGCGCGGGTCCCGCAGGGAGAACTGGATCGCGAGCGTGGACAGGGGGATCCCCTCCGCGACCGCGGCCTCCTCCATCCGTCGAGCGGCCTCGAGCACACCGGGCTCGATGGGAAGGTAGCCGTAGAGCGTGTGGTCCTGCTGCGGGCGGGAGAGCACCCCGGCACCGAGCACCGCCGCGTTGACGATCCCGACGCCCTCGGCCGCGGCACGGTCGTACAGCGCATCGGCGCTGCGATCGACGAGCGTGTACCGCGAGTGCATCAGCAGCACCTCGAACTCCCCGGTGTCCAGGAATCGGTGCGCCTGCTCGATGCTCCCGGTGGCGATCCCCAGATGGTCGGCGCGCCCCTCCTCCCGGGCCTGGATCATCGCGTCCACCGCGCCGCCGGGGGCGAAGAAGTCCACGTCCGGGTAGTACTCGGGGTCGTGCAGGTGGAGGACCGGGAAGCCGTCCATGCCGAGTCGTCCGGCCGACTCCTCGATCGACTCGCGCACCCGACGTCCCGAGAAGTCCCCGCCTCGTCCGTCGGTCTTGGTGGCGATGACGAAGCCCTCGGGGGCGTTGCCCCGCGCGCGGAGGGCAGCGCCGATGCGCCGCTCGCTCTCACCGCCGGAGTATCCGTTCGAGGTGTCGAGGAAGGAGATGGGCGACTCGAACAGCCTCGCGAGCAGGGAGCTCGCAGCGTCCTCGGAGACCTCGTATCCGAAGATCTGCGGCACGGAGCCGAGCACGCCGCCCCCGGCGCAGACCGCGGAGACCTGCAGCCCGGTGCGGCCGAGCGGCCTGGTCCAGCCCGGTCCCGTCGGCCGGGGGATCTCGAGGTCGTTCATCCGAGACCGTTCCTCAGGACGAGACCGTCCGGATCCAGCACCAGATCGTCGTGCTGCCCCGCTCCGCGCGGAGGCCAGGCCTCTCCCCCGCTGACCACGATGCTGTCGAAGCCCGGAGCTCCCGGAGCAGGCGCGGTCGGCGTCGTCTCCGCCTCGTAGGTGAAGATCTCGAGCACGGTGCTCCCCTGGGTGAGGAAGCGGATCCCGAAGCCGCGCGGGTCGGCGGGCTGGTCGATGCTCCCGTGATGACGGAACCCGAGGGGGGCGTAGAAGGCCTGGGTCGCCTCGAAGCTGTCGACCGTCTCGGCGACGTGGTCGAACCGCGGTCGGTCGGGGACGCCGAGTCCGTGCTCGGCATCGACGAGCTCCTGATCGACCACGTGGTGGTACTGGAGGTCGCCCTGGACGAACTCCAGCAGGGTGCCGTCCGGGTCGTAGAAGAAGGCGATGCGCACGCCCCCCTCGGCATCGATCGGGGCGAGGTGGACGGGCACGCCATCGGCCTCGACGCCGGCGAACAGGGCGTCGGTGTCGGCCACCTTGAAGCCGATGTGGCGGAATCCCCGGTGCAGGTCGTCCTTGTGCCAGGACGAGGCGACGGAGCCGTCGACGCGCTGCAGGCGGATCGTCGCGGTGACCAGGTCCAGGAGCGCGTGCTCGTGGTCCTCCTCCATCACCTGCGCCGCGAGGTGCTCGGTGTAGAAGGCGCGCGAGGCCGCGACGTCCCGGACGTTGATGGTGATCGATTCGATGCTCATGGATCCTCTTTCTCAACTCTTCACGGCGCCGAGCGTCATGCCGGCGACGAACTGTTTCTGCAGGAACACGTAGACCAGGATCACGGGGATCGCGGAGAGCGTGAGCCCTGCGCTGAGCGTGGTCCAGTCGGTGGAGTACTGGCCCTGCAGGGAGAACAGGACCGGCTGCAGCGGCAGCTTGTCCGGAGTCTGCAGGACCGTGTTGGCCATGAGGAACTCGTTCCAGGTCGCGAGGAACTGGAAGATCACCACGGTCGCGATCCCGGGCCGAGCCAGCGGCAGCACGACCCGGAGGAAGATCGTCAGCTCGCCGGCCCCGTCGACCCGCGCGGAGTGGACGAGCTCGTCCGGCAGGGACTCGAAGAAGGCGCGCATCAGGAACATGGAGAACGGCGCGGCACCCGAGGCGTAGACGATGATCAGCCCCAGCTGGCTGTCCAGCAGGCCGAAGGAGCGCAGCTGCAGGTAGACCGGGATGATCAGCGCCGTCCCGGGCATCATCAGCGTCGACAGCAGCACGATGTACAGCGCGTTCTTGAAGGGGAACCGGAGCTTCGCGAAGGCGTATCCGCACAGGGTCGACAGCACGAGGACGACCGCGCAGGTCACCGTGGTCATCCAGATCGAGTTCCAGTAGTGGCCGACGAATCCGGTGAACTCGAGGACCCTGGCGTACGCATCGAACGTGACGCTCTCGGGCAGGAAGCTCCCGCCGAACACGGAGTTCGACTCCCGGATCGAGGTGAGGATCATCCAGACGAACGGATAGACCGTGGCGATGGAGATCAGCAGCAGGACGGCGCTGGTGGCGATGCTCTTCGCCCGCGCCTGCCCCGTCATCGAGGTGGTGGTCGTGCTCATCGCGAGGCCCTTCTGCTCAGCCGCATCTGGAAGAGCACCGCCGCCGTGCACAGCGCCATCACGACGACCGAGAGGGCGGAGGCGTACCCGAGCTGGGGCACCGATCCCGAGGCCGACCCGAAGGCGAGGCCGTACAGGTAGGTGCCGAGCACCTGGGTGCTGTTGTTGGGCCCACCGCCGGTCATGACATAGATCAGGTCGAACACCTTGAAGCCGTTCATCAGGTTCAGCGCGAGGACGATCGCCGTGACGAAGCGCAGGCTCGGCAGCGTGACGTGTCGGAACCGCTGGATGGTTCCGGCGCCGTCCATCATCGCGGCCTCGTTCAGCCCGGGGTCGATCCCCTGGATGCCCGCGAAGAAGATCAGCATGCTCATGCCGACTCCCTGCCAGACCGCCACCACGAGAAGAGCGGGGATCGCGGAGTTCGCCGAGCCCAGCCACGGGTGGTTGAAGCCCTCGAACCCCATCCTCTGGATCGCCGCGTTCAGCGTGCCGAAGTTCGGGTCGTAGATCAGACGCCACAGGACCCCGGAGACGACGAAGGAGACGATGCCGGGCATGAACAGCGCCGTGCGCACGACCACCGAGACGGGCCCCGGCACGGTGGCGACCATCGCCGCGATCACCAGGGGGATCGCGGTCTGCAGGACGGTGGTCGCCAGCGCCCAGACGATGGTCAGCGTCAGGGCGCGCTGGGCGACCGGGTCCCCTGCCGCTCGGAGGTAGTTGTCGAGGCCGACGAAGTCCGCCTCCCCGAAGCCGCTCCATTCGGTGGCGCTCAGGGAGAAGGTCCGGAGGATCGGGAAGCCGACGAACAGTGCGAACAGCACCAGCGTCGGGAGCACGAATCCGTAGCCGGCCAGCATCTCCTTGCGACGGATCGGCGGGACCCCGCGTCGGCGCCGCGCGGGTGCCGGGGGCGACGTCGAGGTGTGCGGGCGCAGCACGGTCGGTGTCATGAGCTGGAGCCTCGGGCGTTCTCGACGGCGTCCTGCATCTCCTGGGCGACCTGCTCGGGCGTGCCGGAGCCGTCGAGGATGTTCGAGAGCGGCCCACCGGCCTCCGAGGACCCGGGGCCGAACGGGATGTGCGGGCACCCGTCGCCATCGAGCAGCCACGAGGTCATCTGCTTCATGATCGGGTTCTCGATCGTCTCCGCGGCGGCCTTGGTCGCCGGCATCGAGTCCGATTCGTTCATGAGCGTCGAGTACTGCTCGTCGGAGTACAGGAACTGGAGGAACTCGAGCGTGGCGTCCTGGTTCCTCTCCTCCGAGGTGACCGCCCATCCGGCGCCGGCCTGGTTCGCGGTCCAATGCCGCTGGCCGCTGCTGATCGCGGGGGTCCTCATGACCCTGTAGGACTCCACGAACTCCGGATCGGCGTCCTGCCCGAGGCCCTGGGGCGTCCATGACCCGCTGAAGAGCATGGCGGACCGTCCCGTGTAGAACATCTGGGTCGCCTCGGGCCCCTGGGTCGCTCCCGCCCCGTCCTGGAAGACCTGGCCCTGGACGATCTTCTCGAAGAGCTCGAGGGCCTCCACGACCTCCGGGGAGGTGTACTCGTACCCCTCCTCGCCTTGATCGAGACCGAGATACCAGGTGGGGTCGTCCGTGACCTGGGTGATCAGCGGCAGGAAGAAGTCCAGACCGCTCGTGCCGGGGTTGAAGGAGGCGGCGAGCGGTGCGGTCCCGGCGTCCCGGAGCAGCTCCGCGGCGGCGATCAGGTCGTCCCAGGTCTCCGGCTCCCCGTCGACCCCGGCGGCCTCGAGCATCTCCGGGGCATAGAAGACGCCGAAGGTCTGGGCCATCCATCCGATGCCGTACTGCGCGCCGTCCAGCGTGTACTGGTCGTTGGCGGAGTCGAAGAACTGGTCGGTGAAGTCGGCACCGAGCGCGGACTTGATGTCGAGACTGATCCCGTTCCTGCCGTACTCGAGCGCCCGCGTGTGCGGGGCGAAGATCTCCGGGAGGTCGCCGCCCGAGACAGCCGCCTGGAGCGCCGGCAGGTACTGGTCGGGGCTGCCGAAGAGACGGTTGGTGACGGTGATGGAGGGGTTCTTCTCCTCGAACTCGGCGATGACCCGGGGAAGCACCTCCTCCTGCTCGTTGTACCAGGACCACATGCGGACCTCTGTCTGCCCGCTGCCGCCGCTGCCCCCGCAGGCCGCGAGGCCCGCGGCTGCGGCGGCGGCCGCCGTCGTGGTGGCGCCGTACTTCAGCGCAGTGCGCCGGGGGATGCTCGAACGAGTTGACGTGCCCATGGTGAAGCTCCTCATTGAACTGGCTGCCGAGGCAGTGGCGAACCGGGTGGACACCTTTCTAAACCTGAGTAAGTAAAAAAGTCAAGGCATGCACAGCACCGGAGGGCGGGCAGGACATGACCGGAGGGCGCCGTCCGTCTCCTCAGGGCGCGGCGGCAGTCGGCGCCGCGTCACGACCGACGAGGCGCGACGGCGCCCGGGGAGCCGCCGGAGGGAGCCGTCAGGGCAGGCGTCAGAGGGAACGTCAGAGGGAATGGGCCTCGGCGCGCAGCACGGAGGTCGCGGCGCCGAGGGCGGCGCCGTCGAGGCCCAGTCCGGACAGGCGCACGGACACCTCGTGCACGGGGCGCATGAAGAAGCTGGTCGCCAGCCTCTCCCGGATCGTCGTGGCGTAGATCTCGCCCACCAGCTCGAGGGCGGGGCCCGCGAGGACGATCTCGGCGGGGTCCAGCGTGTTGGAGAGGCCGACGACGGCCTGGGCGAGCCGCTCGGCCGCGGCGCTGACGAGCTTCACGGCGCCGTCGTCCCCGCGTGTCGCAGCGAAGGCGATCCTCTCGAAGTCCGTGCGGATGGTGTCCCGCGCCCCGGAGAGCTCGAGCCGCGCGGCGAGCGGCGCATCCGCGACCGCCGCCGCGACGAGATACTGGGGGGAGGCGACGCGCTCGAGGCACCCCCGGTTCCCGCACGAGCACTCCGGCCCGTCGGGATCGAGCGAGATGTGCCCGATCTCCCCGGCGTTCGAGGAGGCTCCGCCGTAGAGCTCGCCGTCGATCATGATCCCGGCGCCGATGCCGTTGGCCAGGTACACCGTGATGAAGTCCGAGGGCGTGTCCCGCGCGACCCAGTGCTCCGCGAGCGCCGCGCAGCCGTAGTCCTTCTCGAGCCGGGCCGGGATCGAGGTGAGCGCGGTGAACTGCTCCTGGACGTCGTAGTCCTCCCACTCGGAGGCATGGGCCGACAGGCGCAGCTGCTTCTTCTCCTCGTCGAAACGACCCGGGCTCGCCAGGCACGCGCCCGCGAGATCGGAGGGAGTGAGCCCGGCGCCGGCGATCATCTGCAGGACGGCGTTCGAGACACGCTCGGTGACGAGGTGAGGGAGGGTGCCGCGGGTCCCCGGGAGCTCTCGCGAGGCGAGGAGCGTGCCCGCGAAGTCGGTGAGCACGCACTGGACCCTGGTGTCGTCCAGCACGACGCCCACCGCATGCATCGCCGACGGAGCGAGGCGGAGCATCGTGCGGGACTTCCCGCGGCCCGAGGAGTCCTGACCGGCCTCCTCGACATACCCGGACTCGAGCAGCCGGCGCACCGTCTTGGAGATCGACGTCTCCGTGAGCCCGGTGGCGTGCGAGAGCTCCACGCGGGAGATGGGTGATCGCCGACGGACGAGGTCCAGAACGGCCATGGCCGTCTCGTTCGCCGTGCGGTGCCGCAGTGGGGTCACGTCGTTCTCCTCTGGTGGGCTGCATGCTCGCTCAGAATTGTTCCTTGCGTCGGAGCGACCTGGATACCATACTTACTAACCTAAGGTAAGTTGGATGGTGGATGGAGAGAGGAGCACCATGCCGTCGAAGGGTCTCGCGCTGTATGCGGTGCGACAGGAGCTCGCGCTCGACCCGGATCGCACGCTCGAGAAGGTCGCCGAGATCGGCTTCGCCGGCGTGGAGCCCTTCGGGCTCGGCGACCCGTCGCTGTACCGCGGGGACCGGCTCACGAGAGCCACGATGCTCCGGCGCAGCATCGACCGCGCGGGCATGACGGTGAGCTCCGCGCACACCAGGTTCCCGCTGCCCTCGGAGATGGACTGGCTCCTCGAGGAGCTGGCCCTCGTCGGGGTGCCCGTCGCCATCGCCAGCATCCCCGAGCACGTCCTCGGGTTCGGCCGTGACGTCCTCACCTCCCCGAGCGGGGTGCAGCGGTTCGCGGACCACTTCGGGCACCTCGCCGAGAGGGCCGCGGAGCACGGAGTCAGGGTCGGCTATCACAACCATTGGTGGGACTGGCCGGAGCTGCCCGACGGCACGCACGGCTACGACCGGTTCGTCGAGGCCCTCGATCCGTCGATCGTCGTGGAGCTCGACCTCTACTGGGCGCACACCGCCGGCCGGGCGGTCCCCCAGCTGCTGGAGCGGCTCGGTGATCAGGTGCGGCTCGTGCACTTCAAGGACGGGCCCGGCCTGTCGGAGGATCCGCTCGCGGACCAGGTGCCCCTGGGATACGGCAGCGCGGATCTCGACGGCGCCGTCTCCGCTCTGCCCGAACAGCTCGAGTGGGCCCTGGTCGAGCTCGACCGGACCTCACTGGACCCGTTCCAGGTGGTCTCCGAGGGGTACGACTGGCTGGCGGCGCGCGGCCTCTGACCCCTCGGGAGCCCGGCGGTGCGCCAGTGATCGGTCCATGGGACGGCGGCTCGGCGGGCGGTGGCCGCGGCGCCCCTGCTCACGAAATCTCGCCGTATCGTCCCTCCGCCGCGACGACAGGAAGCGCGAAGTGCTGCGCGATCGCCAGAGCGGACTCCTGCGCGCTGCTGTGCTCGGTGTCGATCTCGAGATCGACCGGCGGCTGCTCGACCTCCCCCGGCTCCTGCCGCAGGCGGCGAAGCGTCGAGACGTCATGGAGCTTCTCGAACTCGGCCCGGTCGGGGTTCTCGATGCGCCGTTCCTGCTCCGCCTCCCCCACCGCCAGCCTCACGAAGTGCACGGTCCCGCTGTGGCGCTGGACCGCCTCCACCGCCAGCGCCGGGAAGCCGCTGCGGACCGTCGATTCAGGAGCGAAGGTGAAGATCACGGAGCGGCCGGTTCGGGCCGCCTCCTCGAAGGCGGCGAGCCAGAACTGCTCGCGCAGGCGCACGAAGGGGTCGCTGCCGAAGGGGAAGACGGTGGTGAGGGTGTCCACGACGAGGTGGTTGTGGAACACCGGATAGCCGACGATCTCGGCGAGCGCCCGCGCCGTGGTGAGCTTGCCGGCCGCCGCAGGTCCGTGGAGGAAGATCAGTCGCATGGCCACATGGTGGGTCAGCAGGGCATGGGGTGCAAGAGGGTCTCCGACGGGGGCGGACCGTCCTTCAACCCTCCAGCAGCCCTTCCGGCCCTTCCACCTCCACCAGCGGATCGTCCAGTTCCACAGCGCCGGCCCCGCCCGTCGATCACGAACGTGCGGATCACCGGGAGCAGGGTGTCGGCTCTGTGATCGCGGAACCGTCAGGATCCGCGCCCTCGTCTCCGGCGCGGCCTCGCCTCAGCGCTCGAGGAAGATCTCCTGCACCGCGGCATGGTCCTCCTGGCCGTGGCCCTGCTCGACCGTGGCCTCGAACAGCTCGCGCAGCACCGGGATCATCCGAGCCGGCAGTCCCACGGCGTCGGCCGCCTCGGTGGCGTACAGCAGGTCCTTGACCTGGTTGTCCGCGGAGCCGCCCAGCGGATAGTCGCGCGAGCGGAGGTTCTCCTGCTTCTGGGTGAGCACCTCGCTGCCGGCCAGGCCGCCCTGGAGCAGGGCGACCAGCGCATCGATGTCCAGCCCGCTGCGGCGGGCGAGCGCGAGGGCCTCGCCGAGGGAGGCGAGGGTGCCGGCGACGACGATCTGGTTGCACAGCTTGGCGGTCGCGCCGCTGCCCAGTGGGCCCAGGTGCAGCACCGTGGAGCCGATGGTCTCGAGCACGCCACGCACCGCGTCGACGTCCTCCTCCGCTCCCCCGACCATGATCGCCAGGGTCCCTGCCCGGGCCCCTGCGACTCCTCCCGAGACGGGGGCGTCGACCACGCGGATCCCGTCGGCGGCGAGATCTTCCGCGAGGGCGCGCACCTTCTCCGGCCCGGTGGTGGACAGCACCACCAGCCGAGCCCCGGCCCGCGACCAGGCCTGCCGCACCTCGGGGGTGAGGAGCGCGCTGAGATGGTGGACGTCCGGCAGGACGGACAGGATCACGGGCGCTGCCGCCTCGGCGAGCGTCCCGGGCCGCCGCGCACCGGCGGCGACGAGATCGTCCCCGCGGCTCGGGGTGCGGTTCCAGACCGTCACCTCTCGACCGGAGGCGAGCAGGTTCGTCGCGATCGGGTGACCCATCGGGCCGAGGCCGACGACGGCGACTGCTGCTTCTTCTGCGACTGCCGGATGCTGCACGGGGGTCTCCTTCATGAGATCGATGCGGGCCACGGCTGTCCGCGCCGCAGCAGATGAGGAGGCGGGCGCTGCCGATGCGAGGCCCGGCAGCGCCCCACCCCGTCGTGGAGGCTCGGGCCTCAGACGGTCGCGGACTCGGCGGCCTTCTCCATCAGGGCAACGGTTGCGCGGCGCATCTCCAGCACGGTCCCCATTCCGTCGACCATCTCGACGTCGTCCCAGGTGACGACCTCGCCCGCGGCGACGTCACGGATCAGCGGGACGCTGTGGGCGAGTGCGACGGGAAGAGCGCCGCGCGCGACCGAGGTCTCGGCGGAGATCAGCTTGCCGTACACGCAGAAGCCGCCCTCGCCGTCGAGCACCTCCCCGGCGGTGAGGTCCTTCTTCGCGGTCGCGACGACGTCGGCATAGAAGCCGACCGGGCTGCCGGTCGCCACCCCGCGGAGCACGGCGTTGGCGATCGAGATGCCGAGCTCGAGGCCGACGTAGTGGTACGGACGGTACAGCGCGGCATAGCGCCCGGTGGCGTCCGGGTGCCAGGGGTACTCGGTGAAGCATCCCGAGACGTAGTCGTTCGTCGCCTCCACCACCACGAACACGCCTTCCTGGGTGTTGTGGTCGATCCACTCGCCCTCCCGGGTCACCGAGCTCATCACGTCCACCGACCCGTTGTGCGCGAGCACGCCGCCATCAGCTGCGGGACGGCAGATCGACGCGATCTGCTCCACGTCGCCCGGGGTGAAGGTCAGACCCTCGTCGGAGGGGAACAGCGAGGCCGCGTTCGCGACGGCCGCCATCTCGATCGCGGCCTTCGTGCCGTCCCGGAACGAGGTGTGCATGTACGGGTTCAGCTGACCGGAGTCGGTGAGCTCCTTGGAGAACTCCCAGTTCTCCCACACGTTGTCCGGATTCATCTGGTGGTAGTGCGGGAGGTACTTCGCTCCCTTCCCGGCGGCGGTGACCGTGAACCCGGAGGTGCGGGCCCAGTCCACGAGCTCCCAGATCAGTGCCGGCTGGTCACCGTAGGCGAGGGAGTACACGAGACCCGCCTTCTTCGCCTCCGCCGCGAGGGCGGGGCCGCACAGGGCATCGGCCTCGACGGTCACCATGATGATGTGCTTGCCGCCGCGGATCGCGCGCAGGGCATGGTCGGTGCCGACGATCGGATTGCCGGTCGCCTCGACGATGATGTCGAGGTCCGCGTCCAGCAGCTCACCCGCGTCGGGGACGACCACGGTCGAGCCGTGGGCGAGGGCGTCCTCCACGCTCGAGGCGATGGCATCGGCCGGCCAGTCCACGAGCTCCAGGGCGCCCTCGGCACGCTGGGTGTTGATGTCGGCGATGCCGACGACGTGCATGCCGGGGGTGTTGCGCACCTGGGAGAGGAACATGGTCCCGAAGCGCCCCGCGCCGATGAGGCCGATCCTGATCGGGTCTCCGGCGTCCTGGCGGCCCTGGAGGAGTTCGTGCAGATTCATGGTGGTGTCCTTTCAGACGAGAAGGTGTTCGGGGGTGTCGGGGACGGTCGGGCTGGCGCTCGCGCGCTGCGAGCGCTCACGGTCAGGGCGGGGAGTCGAGGACTGCGAAGATCTGGGAGTCGTCGGCGGATCCCGCCCCGCGCCGATGGGCGTCCACGAAGTGACCGCGCGCGGCGGCGAGCACCGGGGTCGGTGCGTCGACGCGCTCGGCGGCCGTCTGCACCAGATGAGAGTCCTTGACGAAGACGTCCACCGAGGAGTTGACGGTCTCCGGCGGGGTGAGCATGCGAGGGCCGCGGTCCGCGAGCATCCAGGAAGCGGCGCCACCGCGGCCGAGCAGATCGAGCACCCGCTGCTGGTCGAGGCCCAGCCGGCCGGCGAGGACCAGCGCTTCGGCGGCCGCGGCGAGGTGGATCGAGCACAGGTGCTGGTTGACCATCTTCATCATCTGGCCATCGCCGATCCGACCTCCGACCACCTCCGGGGTGCCGAGAGCGCGGAGCACAGGCTGTGCCGCGGCGATGTCCTCGTCGGCCCCGCCGACGAACAGGACCAGCGTGCCCGCCGTCGCTCCGGCGACCCCACCGGTCACCGGCGCGTCGACCGCCCGGGCCCCGATCGTCCGCAGCCGCTCGGTCTGCTCGAGGACGGCGTCGGTGCCGAGGGTGCCCGAGAGGATCCATGTCGCTTCGGTCGACCCGGCACGGAGAGCATCGTCGACCACCGAGCTCAGCTGCTCCGGAGTCGCGACCATGACCAGGACGGCCGCGCTCGGCGGGGCCTGCGCGAGGGAGCCCACGGTGGCGAGGTCAGCGGCGTCGGCCCGGCGCTGCGTCGAGGTCTCGACGCCGACGACCTCGAGGCCGGCGGCCGCCAGGCCCCGCGCCATGGGCAGGCCCATCGCGCCGAGCCCGACGACCACCGCGTCGACGGATCGGCTCACGCCTGGCCCCGGATCTGCTCGACCCAGGTGGCGACCTGGTCCGGCAGCTCATCGATGATCGGGGCGACCTTCTCGACCCACTGCTCGCGGTCCTCGAGCTCGACGAAGACCATGCCTTCGTCCTCGAGCGTGGTGCGGTACTCCTCGAGGCTGGTGACGGTGCGCTCGGTGTAGGTCCGGCCCACCTCGTCGGCCGCCTCCCGGATGATCTGCTGATCCTCGTCCGAGAAGTCCGCGAGGGTCTCGCCCCACATGAGGAAGTGGTAGTTGGCGTACATGTGCTGGGTGAGGGTGCAGTGGGTCTGCACCTCGTAGAGCGCATTGAAGGTCGCGACGTCCAGCGGATTCTCCTGGCCGTCGATGACTCCCTGCTCGAGGGCGGAGTACACCTCGTCCCAGGGCATCGCCTCGGCACGTGCGCCGAGCATCTGCCAGGTGTCCACCATGGTCTGCGTGGACGGCGTACGGATGGTGAGTCCCCTGAGCGCGTCCAACGTCGCCACTTCGGAATTCACCGTGAGGTTGCGTGCGCCGCGGAACATGTTGCCCAGCAGCTCGAAGCCGGTCTCCTCGGTCAGCGCGGTCTTGATCTCGGTCCCCAGCTCCCCCTCCCAGACTCCGAAGAACTGCTCGTCGGACTCGTAGAGGAACGGTGCGGTCTCCACCGCAGCGAGGTCGGTGTACGCCTCGAGCGCGAGGATCGATTCGATGACCAGGTGCGTCGTGCCGAGCTGGAGGCCCTCGATCATCTGCTCCCAGGAGCCGAGGGTGGAGTTGGCGTGGATCTCGACGGTGATCCTGCCGTCCGTGCGCTCCTCGACGATCTCCTTGATCTGCTCGGAGCCCAGCTGGCGGGGATCCGTCTCGGAGCCTGCGTGGCCGAGCACGAGCGTGTTCGTGCCGCCGCCGTCGCCGTCGCTGCCGCCGTCGGGCCGGAGGCTCGAACACCCCGCGAGACCGAGGGTGGCGGCTCCGAGCGCGGCCATACCGGTGAGTGACTGCCTGCGTGTGATCATCGTCGAACACTCCTCTGTGGTGGTGGTGCAGGGTGCGCCGGGCGGGTGCCCGTCGCGGGGGTCAGAAGGCGATGCCCGGCAGCCAGGTGGTCAGCACGGGCACGAAGGTGAGCAGCATCAGGACGGCGAGTCCTGCGATCAGGAACGGCCAGATGCCCCGGACGCCCTCGAACATGTCGATCTCGGCGATCTCCGAGGCGAGCATCAGGTTCAGGCCGACGGGAGGGGTCACGAGGCCCAGGCCCATGTTCACGACGATCACGACGCCCAGGTGGAGCGGGTCGATGCCGAGCTCCATGGCGACCGGGAACAGGATCGGGATGAGGATGATGATCGCGGCGTTGGCCTCGATGAACATCCCGACGATCAGGAGCAGGACGTTGATCAGCAGGAGGATCACGATCGGACTCTGGGAGACCTCGATGAGCGCCCCGGCGATCGCCTGCGGCACTCCCCCCGAGGTGAGTGCCCAGGAGTACAGCTGCGCCGACGCCATGACGAGCAGGATCAGACCGATCAGGACGATCGAGTCCTTCATGGCCTCGACGATCTTGCCGGGCGTGAGCTCGCGGTACACGAGAGCACCGATGAGCACGGAGTAGGCGACGGCCATCGCGGCGGCCTCGGTGGGGGTGAAGATTCCTCCCCGGATGCCGACCAGGATCAGGACCGGCAGCAGCAGCGCGGGGATGGCCTGCAGGAAGGCAGGCAGGAGCGAAGGGATCTCTTCCTTCGGCGTGCGACCGATCTCCTTGGGATCCACCGTCGCAGTGGATTCCGCGTCGAAGCCGCGACGCCGGACCGTGAGCAGCACGGTGATCATCAGTGCCGCCATGTAGATGATCGCGGGGATGATGCCGGCGAAGAACAGCTGCCCGATCGAGGTCCCGGTGACCACGCCGTACAGGATCAGCGTGATGGACGGCGGCAGGATCGGCGCGATGATCGCCGAGGCCGCGGTCACGCCTGCCGCATAGGCGGCAGTGTAGTTGCGCTCCTTCATGGCGGGGATGAGGATCCGGCCCAGCGAGGAGACGTCGGCGACGGACGAGCCCGACAGACCGCCGAAGAACACCGACGAGAGGATGTTGGTGTGGGCGAGGCCGCCGGCGAGCCGGCCGACGATCGCGTCCGCGAGCCCGAGCAGCCGCTTGGAGATGCCGCCGACGTTCATCAGGCCACCGGCCAGGATGAACAGGGGGACGGCCAGGAGCGGGTAGGGGGTGATCCCGGCGACGATGCGCTGGGCACCGATCGCCAGGTTGTTGTTGGTCATCAGGTACAGCGTGGCCAGCGAGGCGCCGGCCAGTGCGAACCCGATGGGGATCCGGGCGAGGATTCCGCCGCCGAACGACCCCAGGAGCATTCCACCCATGTCAGCAGTCCCTTTCCCGGCTCAGAGCGCTTGCTCGACGGGGTCGACCTCGACAGTGGCGGGCGCGATGAATCGCCGCACGAGCACCTCGAGCTGGAAGATGAAGCTGAGCCCGAACCCGACGGGAACGGCGGCCATCTGCCATCCCGAGGAGATCCCGAGGCTCGAGAGCTTGCGCTGGGACGAGGTGGCGAGCATCTCGATCCCGTAGACGAAGAGCGCCAGGCAGATGAGCATCACGGCGACCGAGGCCAGCGTGAACATCAGCTTCTGCAGCGTCTCGGACCGCCCCCGCCAGATGTCCACCAGCATGTGTCGCCCGCTGCGGGTGCCCAGCGGGATCGCGAGCAACGCCGTCCAGACGAAGGCGGTCTGGGCGAGCTCGGGCGCCCAGGAGGTGGACTGGCTGGTCACGTAGCGGGCGAAGACCTGCCACACCACGGTGAGCACGATGACGGCGAGTGACACCACCGCGGCGAGCATCACCGCTCTCTCGACCGTGTCGAGGACCTTCTTCACCACGTTCGTCGCTGACTTCATGATGGTTCCTCCTTCTCCGGATCCGTCAGGCGATGTAGGCGCCGCCGTTGATGTTCTGGGTGGTGCCGGTGATGTACGAGGCGTCCTCGCTCGAGAGGAAGACGAACAGTGCGGCGATGTCCTCCGGCGTCGCCTGCCGGCCCAGGGGGATCGAAGCGGACAGCGCCGCCTCGCGCTCGTCATCGGTCGCGCCGGCACGGATGTCGGTGTCTGCTGCGCCGGGCGAGACGGAATTGCACGTGATCCCGTACGGAGCGAGCTCCCGGGCGATGGATCGCGTGAAACCGAGGACGGCAGCCTTCGCCGCGGAGTACGGGGTCTTCGAGAACACCCCTCCGCCCTGCTGCGCGGAGACGGAGGACATCGTCACCACCCGCCCGTACCCGTTCTCGATCATGTCGGGCACGAAGGCCCGCACGGTGAGGAAGGTGCCGGTCGAGTTGACCGCGAAGACTCGCTCCCACAGCTCCGGGGTGACCTCGAGGAAGGGGGTGGGGTCCGCGATGCCCGCGATGGTCGCGACTGCGCCCACGGGGGGCAGGTCCGAGGTCGTCACGGCGGCACGCAGGGCGGCCACGGAGCCGGCGGAGGTGACATCGACCTGCTGGGCGAGCACCGGGACGGCGGATTCCTCGGAGAGGACAGCGGCGGTGGACTCCGCGGCCGCCGGGTCGAGGTCCGCCACGACGACGGCCCATCCCTCACGGGCGTACCGCCGGGCGGTGGCCCGGCCGATGCCGCGCGGGGACCCCGCACCGGTCACGACTGCTGTGCGCTGGGTGGAGTGGGACAGGTCCATGGGTGTCATCCGATCGTCGGGAGGTCAGGATCGTCGGGGTCAGAGGTGGGAGGAGATGAGGCGCCCGGCGCGGGCCGCAGCGGCGGGACGCTCGGCGTCGGCGACATCAGCCGTCTCCAGCTCGAGCGAGAAGTCGCCCTGGTAACCGGCGGCGGTGAGCGCTGCGATGGCGGCGGCGAAGTCCACATCGCCGTTGCCCGGGGTCAGATGGATGTCGCCGCGGCGGGCATCGCGGATGTGGACGTGCGCGACCTCCGGAGCGAGCCGGTCGATCCATGTCAGCGGGTCGTCACCGGAGGCCACGACGTGACTGAGGTCCAGGACGGACCGCACGCCGCTTCCACGCAGCTCGCCGACGAGCTGCGCGGCGCCCTGGAGGTCATGGCAGAGCCGACCCGAGTGCTGGGACTCGACCCAGATCCGGACCTCGCGGGCTGCGGCGATCCGGGACGCACGACGCAGCTCGAGCGCGACGAGTCGGATGTCGGCCGCGATTTCGCGGATCGGAGCGTGCCCGGGAGAGCCGCAGGGGAGCACGATGGCCGGTGCGTCGACCTGCACCGCGAGGTCGAGGAGCTGCTCGAGATGCGCGTCCCGTGCACGTCGCCCCTCGGCATCGAGCGGCCGGTTGAGATCGCCGATGTCGGCGTTGATCGAGCGCACGGCCAGTCCTGACTCGCGAACGGTCGAGGCGACCTCTCGCACGGCGTCCGCCGTCAGCGCATAGGGCACGTGATCGCAGACTCCGGGCAGTGCACCGAGGTCGATTCCGGAGAATCCGAGGTCGGCGATCTGGCGGAGTGCGGCATCGAGATCGAGGCGGCGGAAGCTGATGGTCGAGCAGATGACGCGCTGGTGAAGAGGCAACTCTGTCTCCTTGCGGACGGCGATGTCCGAGCAACTGAGGTCGGTGCGGAGGACACTACGGGTCCTACTGTTCGACTGTCAACAGTTGCCAGAAGTGCGCTGCCGCGATTCAATACGCAGATGACGTCAACAGCCTCGCTCCCCTCACTCCAGACCCAGAACCTTCGGGAGCAGGCGCTCGTGGCATTGCGCGAGGCCATCGTCATGGGCTCCCTGAGCCCTGGAGCGCACCTCGCAGAGGTACGTCTCGCGAGCGATCTCGGCATCAGCCGGGGCACCCTTCGCGAGGCTCTGCGTCAGCTCCAGCAGGAAGGCCTCGCCGTGACGGACGGTCGCGGCAGGCTCCACGTGCGCTCGCTGGACGCGCGGATGATCCGCGATACGTTCCGGGTCCGCGCAGCCCTCGAGTCCCTCGCCGCCCGCACCATCGCCGAGCTCCCCGCCCCGGCGAAGGACAGCGCCCTCCGTTCACTCGAGAAGGCGCTGGAAGCGATGAGCGCGGCCGAGGACGAGTCGCTCCACGTGCGGCTGGAGGCCGACGTCGAGTTCCACCGCACCCTGTGCAGGGCCTCCGGGAACGAGCAGCTGCTCAAGACCTGGGAGCAGATCTCCGGCGTCGTGCGGATGTCGATCATGTTCGCGGGGGTCGAGAGGGCACGGCAGAACGTCGCCGTCGCTCGCCACCGCGAGGTCACCACCCTCCTCCGGGAGAGCCCTCGCGATCTCGAAGTCCGAATGACGGCGCACATCCTCGATGTCCTGGACGACTTCGACCTCGAGCTGGACGACTGACCGGACGCAGCACCGACGAGGTGACGCCAGCGCGGTGACGTCGGCGGGATGACCTCGTGACGGACCAGCCGTGAGCTGCCTTCGCGTGCGGGACCGCGGGCCACGAGCGCCGGCCGCGGGGTGGCGGGCGAGTGGCGCGGGGCGTGGGGTGGCGGGCGCGGGGAGGTGGCCGCGGCAGATGCGCGCTGCTCGTCTCGACTCCCTCGAGGCGGTGGTGCCCGACAGCCGGTCCTGCGCGGGAGGTGAGAGCGCCGCCGACCGGCGAGAACCGGAGTCCCGACAGCTCCTCGACCAGCGTGCACAGCTCCTGCCCCGCGCCGACCCGGCGCAACGCGACTCCTTGCACTGCAATCGTTTGCATGTCAGTGTCGTCACTCTCACCACCGAGAGGTATGGACGGCGATGTCTGCTGAGAATGGACGCGAGTACCTCGACAGGATCACCGCGCTGCAGCGCAGGATCCTGGAGGAGGAGCAGTCCGCTGTCGACGCCGCCGCCGGGGACGTCGCCGCGCAGATCCGCGCCGATCGGCTCGTGCACGTCTACGGCCCCGGAGGGCACTCGAACCTCGCCAGCCAGGAGGTCTTCTTCCGCGCAGGCGGGCTGATGCACGTCAGCGCGATCCTGGACGAAGGCACGCTGCTGTCCGGCGGCGCTCTGCGGTCGATGGCGATGGAGCGCACGCCCGGTTACGGGCGTCTCGTGGTCGACGATCTGCGTCTGGGAGAACAGGACATGCTGCTGCTGGTGAACGCCTACGGGATCAACACGGCGGTGATCGACGCGGCACTGCGCGCCCGGGAGCGCGGCGTGCACACGATCGGCGTCTCCTCGCGCGAGCACGCGCGGGGCACCGCGGCGGATCATCCCGCCCGTCACCCTTCGCGGGCGGACCTCCACGATGTCGTGGACCAGCACATCGACACGAAGGTGCCGATCGGAGACGCGATCATGGACGTCCCCGGGGTGCCGGAACGCACCGCGGCCGTGTCGACCTTCGCGAACGCGTTCACCCTGAACTGGCTGATGCTCTCGGTGATCGAGCTCCTCGCAGTGGACGGCGGCGAGATCCCGATGTGGCGCAGCGGGAACGCTCCCGGGGGCGACGATGCGAACGAACGGTTCCAGGACCGATTCCGAGATCGGGTGAAATGGCTGTGAGCCGATGATCCCCGTCGGAGTCGCCGGAGAGACCGTGGACGTTCCGGTCGGCACGCCCATGGCGGGGTATGCCGCGCGCACCGGACCCTCGACGGGAGTGCTCGAACGCCCCTCGGTGCTCGCCATCGCGCTGGGCGGGGTGGTGCTCATCGCCGCCGACGTCTGCGCCCTGCACGAGCAGACCTGCCGGGAGGTGCGAGCGATCGTGCTCGCGGAGGCACAGGGCCGTGTGGTCGAATGCATCCTGGCCGCGACGCACACGCACTCCGGCCCCTGCTGCGCTCGTGGGCGGCTCGGCCCGGACCTGCCCGTGATCGAGGCGGCTCTCGTGACGGCGGCGACCGAGGCCGCCCACCGCGCCTGTGCCGCGGCGGTCCCCTCGCGGCTCGAACTCGCCCAGGGGTACGGCACGGGCGTCGCCTGGGATCGCCGCGCGGGCCGGGAGATCGATCCGCCGATCACTCTTCTGACCGCCCGCGACAGCGACGGTCGTGCACATGCCCGACTGGTTCACTTCCCCTGTCATCCGGTCGTCATCGATGCCGCGCACCGCGAGATCTCCGGCGACTATCCGGCCCACCTGCGTGAAGCGCTCGACGTGGACGGCACTGCCACCGTCTTCGTCACGGGTTGCGCGGGAGAGGTGAACTCCGGCCATGCGGCCGAGTCCTCCTACGCTCCGGGAAGCGACGCCCGCACGCCTGCCACCGCACGGCGTGTCGGCCGCTCGCTCGCCCGCAGCGCACTCGCGGCCGAGACTCGGGACATCGAGGCGGACTCGGTGGTCTGCGCCGTCGTCACGGTGCAGCTCGACCTCGCCGTCGCGGGTCGCGAGGAGGTCGCCGCACAGCGATCGGTATGGCGTGCCGAGCTCGACGACGCGCCTCCGGGGGCACGGATGCTGCTGGAGGCATGGATCGGATGGGCGGATCGACGACTCGCCGGCCCGCCGCCCGCACCCACTTGGAGCGGTCGCGTCGGCGCGGTCCGCTGCGGCGACCTGCTGCTGCTCACGCTGCCCGGAGAACCGTTCCTGCGCACCGCGACGAGCCTGGAGGAACAGCTCGGGAAGCGGGCTGGGATCGTCCCCGGCACCGTGCTCGCCCTCGGCTATTGCGACGGTGTGCCCGGCTACTTCCCACCGCGCGAGGAGTACACTCCGGGCGGCTACGAGGTCACCGACGCCCACCGGTACTACGAGATGCCCGGCCCGTTCGCCCCCGGCAGCGCCGAGCGGCTCGAGGCAGCGGCGCTGTCGGCGGCGACGGAGGTCCTGGACGGCGCCAGGCTCGGGCGTCGAGCCTGAGCCGAGCATGACGCCACGGGACGGCGAAGCCGTCGGTCGTCCTGTACGGCCGGGCCGGCACGACGAGCGCAGGCCGATGGCGACGAGAGATGGCACAGCTGCCAGCTCGCCTCACGTCCGGCCCGTCGGATTCGGCCGCCGACCGACGCTCGACGCTCGACACGATCGGTGCACGGGACGGTGCCCCTCGGCCTCGGTACGTGGCCCGGTGACGGCACCACCGCGGGGCCCGCGCCTCGCGCCGCGTCCTCACTCCTGCAGCAGATCTTCCAGCCCTTCCACCTCCACCAGCGGATCGTCGAGATCCACCGTCACCCGTGACCGCGCCATCAGCCGGGCGGAGCCGGTCGTGGTGCTGTTCCAGGCCGGGAAGTCGCCCACGGCTGTCTCCCCCAGCAGGGTGCCGACGAAGCGGTTGCCGCGCGGGGAGATCGTCTCCAGCGTGAACCCGGGCTCGGCCTCGCCGCGGCCGGCCATGAGGGCGAGTCGGGCCGAGGTGCCGGTGCCCGTCGGGCTGCGGCAGATCACGCCGGGGTGGACATAGGTCGCCGAGCGGGACTCGACGGTGCCGTCCTCCAGGGTGCGCACCCTGCCCATGAAGTGCACGAAGGGCAGCGGGCCCACGTCTCCGAGGGAGGGGTGCTCCTGGCGCAGTCCCGGGCGGGCCGCGCGCACGAAGGCGTCGCCGAAAGCGGCCAGCGCGATCTGCTCCTCGGCGGTGAGCTCGAAGCCGTGGTCGGCGGCGCGGATCATCGCGTAGTAGGCACCGCTCCACACCAGGTCGAACGCCACCCGGCCGTGCTCGGGGACCTCGATCGACAGACCGCGCTCGGCGACATAGGCCGGCTCGCCCTGCGTGGTGATCGACTCGACGCGTCCGTCGGCGTTGCGGGCGGTGATCCGGGCCAGTCCCGCCGGGGACTCCAGCACGACCTTCTGCTCCCCCTCGACCATCGCGATCATCCCGGTCTCGAGCAGGGCGGTGGCGACGCAGATGGTGTTGGACCCCGAGTACATGGGGTAGCCCATCGCCTCCATGATGATGTACCCGGCCTGCGCCTCGGCGTGCTCGGGCTCCACGATCAGGTCCACCGACATGGCGGGGTCCCCGTAGGGCTCGGACAGCAGCAGCCGGCGCAGCCCGTCCCCCTCGGTCTGCAGGTAGCGGGCCTTCTCGAGCACGCTGCGGCCGGGCAGTGCGGTGATGCCCTCGGTGACCACGCGGCTCACGTCCCCGCCGGACTGGGTGTCGATCAGCTCCAGGCTGCGTTCACGGCGCATGGGGCGCCCCGATCTGCGCCCAGTGCCGGTCCGGGACCACCACCAGCTTGCCGACGTACTGCTTGTCGAGGAAGGCGCGCTGCGCCTCACGGAGCTGGGAGAGGCGGAAGGTGCGGTCCAGCAGCGGCCGGATCCTGCCCTCCTCGACGTAGGTGACCAGGCGGCGGAAGGCGGTGCGGGTGCCCTGGGAGGAGCCGTGCAGCTCGAGGTGCTTGAGGTACACGGTGCGCAGGTCCAGCTGGACCACGGGGCCGCCGATGGCGCCGGCGGTGGTGTACCGGCCCTCGGGACGCAGGATTCGCAGCAGGTCGTTGAACATCTCCCCGGCCACCAGATCGGCCACCACGTCGATGGGGCCGTCCACCGCCGCCTCGACCTCGGCGACGAGGTCACCGCCGCCGCGCAGCACCACGGCCTCGGCGCCGATCGAGAGCAGCGCCTCCTCCTTGCCGGCGCTGGTGACGGCATAGGGGATCGCTCCGCGCACCCGGGCCAGCTGGACCAGCGCCGAGCCGACTCCGCCGGAGGCTCCGGTGATCAGGATCCGCTCCCGGGGCCCGAGGCGGGCGCGGTCGAGCATCTGCTCCGCGGTGAGATAGGCGCAGCAGAAGGTCGCCAGGCCGGCGTCGGGGATGTCGGCGGTGATCTCGTGGGCGTTCTGCGCGGGGACCGCGACGTACTCGGCATAGCCGCCGTCGCGGCCGTGACCGATGTAGTCGATGTCGGCCAGGGACTCGTCCCCCTCGGGACGGTTGTACAGGCTGAAGTCGACCATCACCCGCTGGCCGACCCGCTCCCCCGCGACGCCCGGACCGACGGCGACGATGCGGCCGACGATGTCGGCGCCCTGGATACGGGGGAAGGTGAGGGTGGGGCGGCCACGACGCCAGCTGGAGACGGCACCGGGGTCGGTGTCGCTGCCGTAGGCGCCCTCGCGCACCCAGATGTCGGTGTTGTTCATGCCGCAGGCGTGCACGTCGACGAGCACCTCGCCCGGGGCGGGGATCGGGGTGGGGGCGTCCTCGACGTGGACCAGCTGGTCCAGTCCGCCGTGGCCGCGCAGCTGCACGGCGTGCATGGTCTCGGGTATCGACATCGGCAGTGCCTCCCCTCGGAGAGATCACCCGGGCGACGGTGGAGTCGTGGGGCTCAGGGGAAGTCTTGCACCGCGAGGCCGCCGTGGTCCATGGGTCCAGGGGCCCCGGCACCCACGGCGCCCGCGCGACGAGCGGGCACCGGGCCGCTCGCCCCGAGCTCCCTCACCCCCGGGTGATCGCCACCTCGCCCGCGCGCACCCGACGGCGTCCGGGCGTCACCGGTCCCGTCCTCGTTCCGTCGGCCCGGTACGCGCTGCCCGCCGCGCCCCGGGTCACGTCGAGCTCAGCCTCCATCGACGCCACGTGCAGCGTCACGTCCCGGCCCCGGGTCGCGGGGAACACCGCGGTGGTCACCGCCGGCAGCAGCATCAGCTCATCCAGCTCCAGGCGCCCGTCCGCGACCGCCTCGATCGCGACGGTCCCGGCGGGGATCGGCACCTCGAGCGGCACGGGCTTCAGCACCCCGTCCCATTCGGTGAGGCCCGGGCCCCCGGCGCCGCCGAGCTCGAGGATGCCCAGGTGCGTGCGGCTCCCGTCGGCGTCGATCGCGCTCCAGGTCACGGTGCCCGCCTCTTCGGCGAGGCGGCGGAACACCGGGTGCGCGGTCGCGCCGCCGGCGGCGACCGCCGCGAGGGCGTCCTCCGCGAGCGCGAAGCGGACGGTGCCGCCCTCGTCGGCGAGCACGTGGTCGCCGTGCCAGTTCGACTCGCCCGTCCAGGCGCTCTCCGGCGTGACCACCGCGGAACCGCCGGCGAGTTCGGCCCCCTCGGCGGGCAGCCACAGCATCCCGCGCGTCACCGAGGTCGCGGTGAGGGTCCGGGCGGTGCGCAGCAGCGCCCTGTCCTCGTCGAGCACGAGGGTGGCGAGCAGTCCGTGGATCGTGGACTCGGCCCCGGAGTTGCGGTTGACGGTGCCGTCGGGCTCGATGCCGTCCACGGTGGCGCCGGTCGCGGGGTCGTACGCCGCCTCTCCCGCGGGGTTGGCACCGAAGAACCACCCGGCGGCCAGGGCGGCCAGTTCATGAAGGCCCGGGCCGCCGGTGGCATCGGCGGTGCGCAGCAGGGACTCCATGCGGCACTGCACGCCGTAGGCGATCTGGGATTCGCCGGGCACGGGGGACCAGGCGTTGTGCGGTCCGCCGGCGGTGAGCAGCTGCGGGGTGAACACTCCGACATCGTCGATCGCCGCGTCCGGGCCGCGGCCGGTCTCGGCGGAGGCGGCGGCGAGCGCCGCCGGGGCCAGCCCGCCCCAGGCGTGCCAGAAGCTCTGCGAGCCGGTCCACGGCAGGACCGCGCCGAAGGGCCACTCCCCCACGCCGCCGGAGGCCATCGCCTCGATGCCTTCGGCGTACCTGCCCAGCGCCTCCGCGACCCGGGCGTCGTCCGGGCGGGCCTGCAGGGCGGCGGCAAGGCCCAGCACGGCCTCTCCGGTCGCGTCCGCGCCGCCGGAGATCAGCCAGCCGGGCACGCGCACCCCGTCGGCGCTCTCCCACTGCCCGTACCTGCCCAGGGAGGCGCGCTCCAGGGCGTCGAGCGAGAGGTGGAGGCGGCGCATCAGGAAGGCGGTGAACTCCGGGTCCACGCCGTCGAAGGCGCCGATGCCCTCGCCATAGGCCCAGACGGTGCGGGCGAGCCAGTAGGACTCGTCGGAGTCCGAGGGATCGGGCAGTTCGATGGGGATCGCGCTGCGGGTCAGGGTGCCGTCGGCCTGCATCCACAGCACCACATTGCCGGCGAGCTCTCCCGAGTCGACCTGCAGGTAGGCGAGGGTGCGGAGCAGGTCGCGGGCGGTCTCGAGATCCTCGGCATCGCCGAAGGCGGCATGGGCGCGCAGGAACACGATGGCGCAGCGGGAGATGTCGTCGGCGTTGTAGGCGCCCTGGGTCCAGTGGCCGGTCTCGGGATCCAGGTCGCCGCCGCCCACCCGGGTGAAGCTGCCGTCCGCCTCGTGGTCGGCGTATGTCCAGGGCGCGAGGCCCGGCCCGGCGCCGGGAGCGCTGTGCCCGTCGACCTCCGGCAGCGGCACCTCCTCGAGCAGGAAGCGCAGGTGGGAGAGGTTCGTGAGCCGATGCTCCTGCGGCGGCGCCGACGGTGCGGCGAGCGCAGGAGCGACCGGGGCGGCGGCTGCGGCCAGGGCGGTGGATCGAAGGAGAGTGCGTCGGGTGATCACGAGGATGCCTCCACGGCGAGGATCGGTGCGCTGTCCGCCCGCGACTCACGGCCGGGGACTTGACATGCGCCGGACAAACCGGTTTGATCGTGTCGTATCAAACCGGTTTGCGCAATAGCGGGTGCACCGTCGTGACCCACTCGCACCTCACGTGCCCCTCGACGTTGCCGGTCCTGCTCGTCCTGTGCCCGTCCGTCCCCCGCTCCTCGAGGAGGTGCCGCGTTGACCGCACCCCGCAAGGCCACCATCGGTGACGTCGCCGCCCGCGCCGGCGTCACCAAGGGCACCGTGTCCCTCGCCTACTCCGGCAAGCGTCCCGTCTCGGAGGAGACCCGCCGGCGGATCTTCGCCGCCGCCGAGGAGCTGCACTGGACCGCGAGCCACCGTGCCCGGGCGCTGGCCACCTCCCGCACCGGCGCGATCGGCCTGGTCGTCGCGCGCGACCCCGAGGTCCTGGCCACCGACGCCTTCTTCGCGAAGTTCATCGCCGGCTGCGAACGGGTGCTCGCCGAGCACGACATGGGCCTCATGCTCCACGCCGTCACCACGGAGGAGGCCGAGCGCCTGGTCTACGAGCGCCTCGCCTCCGGGCGGGCCGACGGGGTGGTGCTGCTGGACGTCCAGCAGCACGATGCCCGCTTCGAGCTGGTCCGTGGCCTGGGCCTGCCCGCCGTGGTGCTCAGCGCGCAGGCCCCGGATCCGCAGGAGACCGCCGGGCTGCCCACCGTCTACTCCGACGACGCCCCTGCGATCCGGGAGCTCGTCGCGCTGCTGGCCGATGCCGGGCACACCCGGATCGCCCACGTCGCCGGCCCCTCGCGCTATGTGCACGGGCGGGTGCGCCGCGAGACCTTCGCCGACGCCATGCGCACACACGGCCTCGACCACTCCCTGGTCATCGAGGGGGACTTCACCGCTTCGGCCGGTCGGGATGCGACCGCCCAGCTCCTGGAGCTGGCCGAGCCGCCCACCGGGATCGTCTACGCGAACGACATGATGGCGATCGCCGGGCTCTCCCTCGCCCGCAGCCGCGGGGTGCGCGTGCCCGAGGACCTCTCGATCACCGGGTACGACGACTCCGAGCTCTCCGCCCACCTCTCCCCCGGACTGACCACCGTCGCCACCGGCGCTCGGCAGCGCGGCGAGCTCGCCGTGCGCAGCCTCCTCTCCGTCCTCGCGGACGAGCCCGTCACCGACGTCCTGGCCGACCACACGGTGGTCGTCCGCCGCGGCAGCATCGCCCCGCCGCCTGCCTGACCCGCACCGCCCACCTGCACCGCCCCACACCCCCACACCTCAGCACCCCAGCACCCCAGCACCCCAAGGAGTTCACCGATGAACATCTCCCGACGCACCTTCACCGCGGGCGCCCTCGCCACGCCTCTCGCCGCGACCGCTCTGACCGCCTGCGGAGGGGGTGACGACGCCGGCGAGGCGACCGGCTCCCGCGGTCCGATCACCATCTGGCTGTCCAACAACGAGCAGGAGGTCGCCTGGGGCGAGGCCATGGTCGAGGCCTGGAACGCCGAGCACCCCGACGAGGAGATCACTGCCCAGGAGATCCCCGCCGGCCAGAGCTCCGAGGAGGCGATCACCGCGGCGATCACCGCCGGCACCACCCCGGACCTCGTCTTCAACATCTCCACCGCCGCCGCCCCGGGCTGGGTCCAGCAGGGCGGCCTGGTGGACCTCACCACCTTCGAGGACGGCGCGAGCTACATCGAGGAGCGCTCCGGGGCCGAGGTCGCCCAGGGCTACGCCGATGACGAGGGCAAGTACTACCTGCTTCCCTGGAAGTCGAACCCCGTGATGATCATGTTCAACAAGGAACTGTTCGAGGAGGCCGGGATCGACCCGGAGAACCCGGACATGTCCAGCCACGAGTCCTTCCTCGAGGGCTGCCGCAAGATCGTGGAGTCCGGCGCGGCGCCGGCCGCGATCTGGCCCTCTCCCACGAACGAGTTCTTCCAGCCCTGGTTCGACTTCTACCCGCTGTACATCGCGCAGACCGACGGCATGCAGCTGGTCGAGGAGGGCGCCTCCACCTTCGCGACCGACGACGGCCTGGCCGTCGCCGAGCTCTGGGCGACCATCTACTCCGAGGGCCTGGCCCCGAAGGAGGCGGCGACCGACGACGCGATGGCGACGGCGGACACCGCGATGCAGGCCGCCGGCCCCTGGGCGATCAGCTCCTACAAGGACGCCTTCCCCGTCGGCTTCATGCCGGTGCCCACCGCCGAGGGCTCCGACGCCGCGGCCGTGAAGACCTTCGCCGATTCGAAGAACGTCTCCATGTTCACCACCTCCCAGAACCAGGCCACCGCCTGGGACGTGCTGAAGTTCGCCACTTCGCAGGACCAGGACGGCGCCTTCCTCGAGGCGACCGGCCAGATGCCCCTGCGCGCAGGACTGCTCGACGCCTTTCCCGACTACTTCGAGCAGAACCCCGACTACGAGGTGTTCGCCGCGCAGGCGGAGCGCGTGGTCGACGTCCCCAACGTGCCGAACTCCATCGAGGTGTGGCAGACGTTCCGTGACGAGTACTCGGCCGCGGTCATCTTCGGCAAGGAGCCCGTCGAGGGCGCACTGCAGGCGGCGGCCGACGAGATCGACCAGCTCGTGCAGGGCTGACCATGACCGCCACCACCCACGACGCCCCCGAGCGGAGCCGGCGATCCCGGCTCCCGCTCGGCGGCGCCCTCGGGCGCCAGCCGCTGGGAATGCTGCTGGTGCTCCCCTACGTGCTGTTCCTGATCGTCGTGATGGCGTGGCCGCTGATCCAGGCGGTGTGGATCTCGTTCCGCGACTACTTCTTCACCGCCCCCACCGCGGTGGTGGAGCACCCCTTCGTGGGCCTGGACAACTACGTCAGCGCCGTCACCGATCCGCAGGTCCAGCAGTCCTTCGTGAACATCGCGGTGTTCCTGGTGATCAACGTGCCGCTCACCGCGATCCTCTCCCTGGTGCTCGCCTCGGCGCTGAACCGGATCGTGCGCTTCGCCTCGGTGTACCGGGTCGCGTTCTACATCCCGTACGTCACCGCGAGCGTGTCGCTCATCGGGGTATGGATGCTGCTGTTCTCCTCCGGCGGCCTGGTCAACACGATCCTCGGCCCCCTGGCCCCGGATCCCTCGTGGCTGGTCAACAGCTCGCTCGCGATGCCGTCGATCGCGCTGTACGTGACGTGGAAGCAGCTGGGGTTCTACATCCTGCTCTACCTCGCCGCGCTGCAGGGCATCCCCAAGGAGCTGTACGAATCGGCGTCGATGGACGGGGCGGGCGCGATCGGACGCTTCCGCAACGTCACCGTGCCCGGGGTGCGCAGCGTGACCGCCCTGGTGCTGATCCTCGCGATCATCACCGGAGCGAACCTGTTCACCGAGCCGTACCTGCTCACCAACGGAGGCGGGCCCGACGGCGCCTCGGCCACCCCGGTGCTGCTCATCTACCAGAAGGGCATCCAGCAGACGAACCCCGACGTCGCCTCGGCGATCGGCGTGATGCTGGTGATCGGCATCGGCCTGCTCTCGGCCGTCGCCGCCCGCACCGGACGGGAGGACTGACATGACCGACACGACAGGCACGACCGACAACTCGGGCGCCTCGGCGACGGCGGACAGCACCCGCGGCGCGCGCCCTGCGCACCAGGGCGGGACGCGGCGCAGCGGCGTGATGCTCTACGCGGTCCTGACCGTCTTCGCGCTCGCCTTCGTCTTCCCGTTCTGGTTCATGGCCGTCGGCGCGTTCCAGGAGAGCCCCACCAGCTCCCCCACCGACCTGTTCCCCACCGGCGGCTGGACGCTGCAGAACTTCACCGACATCAACTCCCGCCTGGACCTGCTCCGGTCGCTGCTGAACTCGCTGATCTTCACCCTCGGCGTGCTCGCCGGCACCCTGACGTTCGGGCTGATGGCCGGGTACTCGCTCTCGCGCCTGCAGTGGCGCGGCCGCGGCGCCCTGTTCGCGATCATGCTGGGCGTGCAGGCGATCCCCTTCCAGCTGCTGATGATCCCTCTGTACGTGCAGGTCACGCGAACCTTCGGGCTCGGCGACTCGTACCTGGGGATGATCCTGCCGTTCCTGATCAACACCACTGCGGTGTTCATCTTCCGGCAGTTCTTCCTCTCGCTGCCGGAGTCCCTGTTCGAGGCCGCCCGCATCGACGGGGCCTCCGAGCTGCGGATCATGTTCTCGATCGCGGTGCCGCTGGTGAAGCCGGCGATCGCCACGGTCGCCCTGATCACCTTCATCGGCCCCTGGAACGAGTTCCTGTGGCCGTTCCTCATCACGAAGAACGCGGAGCTGCAGCCGCTGGCGGTGTCGCTGGCGAACTACATCTCGAACGTCTCGCGCACCGCCTCGAACCCCAACGGGGCGATCCTCGCCGGGGCCGCGACCCTCGCGTTCCCCGTCGTGCTGCTGTTCGTGTTCTTCCAGCGCTACTTCCGCGCCTCCGACATCAGCTCCGGGGTCAAGGGCTGAGCCCTGACCGCGGAGCACCGATCCCGCACGTTGATCAATCCCCCAGATACCCCTCTCACCAGGAGAAGCATGTCCACCGTGTCCCTGTTCGGCGGAGCCACGTTCCCGCTCGGCCCCTTCGTCCCCTACGAGAACAACCCGATCCTGCGCCCCAAGGGCGACTCGTGGGAGTCCGCGAACCTCTACAACCCCGCCGCACTCGTGGTGGACGACCGTGTGGTGCTGCTCTACCGGGCCCATGCGGAGGACATCGTCTCCCACATCGGGATCGCGGTGAGCGAGGACGGCTACCACTTCGAGCGCGAGGACGCCCCGATCCTCTCCCCCGAGCACGACTACGAGCGCTACGGCTGCGAGGACCCTCGGATCGCGTTCATCGAGGGCACCTACTACCTCACCTACACCGGCTGGGACCGGAGGATGGCGCAGCTGTGCCTGGCCACCTCCACGGACCTGCGCACCTGGACCAAGCACGGCCCGCTGTTCGAGGACTTCGACACTTTCAGGACCATGGATCCCCGCGGCCACAACTGGTCCAAGGCCGGGGTGATCGTCCCCCGGCGGATCGACGGGGTGTGGTGGATGTACTTCGGGGAGGGCGGCATCTACTGGGCCACCAGTGAGGACCTCCTCCACTGGGTCCCGGGCACGAGCGACGAGGAGCCGATGTACTCCCCGACCCCGGGCTCCTTCGACGAGGCGCTCGTGGAGATCGGCACCTCGCCCGTGCTCACCGACACCGGGCTGCTGGTGATGCTCACCAACGGCGCCACCCGTGAGGTGCACGCGGACGGCACCGTGGACGTCGACTACCGTTGCGGGCAGATCGTCATCGACCCCGCGGAGCCCACCAAGGTGCTCGCCCGACTGCAGGAGCCCTGGCTGCGGCCCCAGACCTACGAGGACACCCACGGTCTGGTCTCCAACGTCACCTTCGTCGAGGGACTGGTGAAGTTCCGCGGGCGGTGGTTCGCCTACTACGGGCAGTCCGACACGACGCTCGCGGTGGCCGTGGCGGATCCGGCGGTCAGGTTCGGGGTGGGGCTCGACGCCGACGGGTGAGCCGACGGGTGAGCCGACGGGTGAGGTGCGCCGGCTCGGTCGGCGCGGTGCAGGATCCCGCCGCCGGCCGGGTTCGTCCCGCTCGGGAGGACCCTCAGCGCGGCCCGCCGCGCTGCTCGAGCTTCTCCTTGACCCCGCGCAGCGCACGGCCCAGTCCCGAGGCGCTGTCCTCCTCCTCGGGGGTCTCCACGAAGTCGACCACCGAGCGCATGGTCGCCAGGTCGACGCTGGGCATGCCGTCGGCCAGCAGGGTGCCGATCCGCTTGCCGACCAGCACCTCGAGCGCGTCGGCGGCCTCCTCGCCGCGCTTCTCGCGGACGACCTCGAGACGCTGCTGGAGCAGGGAGACGGCGACGGGCGAGGCGGGGATGGGCTCGGGGTGACCGGCCACGGTGATGTGTTCCAAGGTGACGTCCCAACAGGTCGAGGATCTCCGCGCGGCGCCGCCGGCGCGGAGGCCGGGCGACGGCGTCCGGCTGATGTGCACAGTACCGGGAGTCGCGGGAGGTGCGGTTCCTGTCCGCGTCGGGCCAGCCACCACCGCGAGGCCAGCGCCTGCAGCACCAGCAGCACGGCGCAGCCGCCCCAGATCGCGAGCATCTCCCCCTGCCCGATCATCACCGGGTCCACCCCGCGCAGCGAGGCCATCGGGGCGAGCAGCGGCCAGGTCATGAGCACGCCGAGCACGCTCGCCCCCACGTAGTTGGTCAGCGCCATCCGGCCCAGCGGCGCGAACACGGCCTCGAGGGAGGCGCGCACGGGGGTGTGCAGCAGGGCGGAGAGCACCCCCACCAGGCACAGTCCGCTGAGCAGACCGGCGAGGGTGCTCACGAGGTCGAACCCGGACGTGAGCGGGTTCATCAGCTGCAGGAGCACGACGGGCACCGCGCCGATCCCCGCGATCCCGGCGAGCAGCAGGCCGGGCCGCGGCGAGTCCTCGAACCGGCGGGGCAGGCCCGCCTCCGCCGCGGCGAGGCCCAGCAGGAACAGGCCCGGGATCAGGGCGAACCCGCCGCCCAGCGCGCCGACGACGGTGAGCAGCGCTCCGGCGATGCCGGCGATCACCGGGCGCCGACGGGCGGGCACGAAGGAGGCCGGCAGGAGCACCACGATCCCCGCGATCGCATAGGGGAGCAGCGCCTCCCCCGGCTGCAGCAGCTGGTGGAGCGCGCCCAGCACGCCCAGGGTGAGCAGGCGGCGCAGCAGCACCGCACGGGGGCGGGCGGCGCGGGCCTCGGCCGAGGCCAGCAGCATCCCGAAACCGATCCCGAACAGCAGCGAGAAGATCGGGAAGAAGCGCTGCTGGACGAGCAGCTGCTGGAGCACGTGGGTGAGCGGGGGCTGCCCGTCGGTCCAGGGCACGAGCACGCCCACGATGGTGGCGACGTTCGCGAACAGGATCCCGGCCAGGGCGACGCCGCGGATCACGTCGAGGCCGAGCAGGCGGGGGCGGGCCGACGGACCGGCGGGCGGTGCCGGGGACGGGGCGGCCGCCGGGGCGGGAACGGAGGTCGGGGCCGACGAAGAGGCCGACGAGGAGGACGATGAGCAGGCCGACGACGGCACCGACGCGAGGGCAGGCAGGGAGGAGGTCATGGCGTCATCGTGGCCCACGGACCGGGCCGGGATCGTCCTCCCCGGGGCGGGTTCCGCGCCGGTGGGCTCATACCGGGGGCGGAGGCCATCCCGGGCCGGCGACCTCGCGATGGAAGGCCTCGCGCACCGCGCCGAAGCCCTCGCTCTCGCGGGTGGGGTGCACGCGGTTGGTCAGCAGCACCGCCCACCGGTCGGCCGAGGGGTCGAGCACCAGGCTGGTGCCGGTGAAGCCGGTGTGCCCGAAGGCGTCGGCGCCGTATTCGCCGCCCAGGTAGCTGCACTGCTCGCGGGGCCACCAGCCGAGCGGGCGGCCGTCCTCCGCGCCGCGCATCGCCCGGTCGAGCTCGGGGCTCAGCAGCTCGCGGCGCAGCAGGGCGGTGCCGAGCCGGCCGAGGTCCCCGGCGGTGCCGAACAGTCCGGCGTGCCCGGCCGCCTCGCCGAGCACCACGGCGTTCTCGTCGTGCACCTGCCCGCGCACCACGACGCCGCGCCAGGGGCAGTCCTCGGTGGCGACGGCGCGGCGCGGGTCCACGGGGCCGTAGGTGGTCCGGTGCATGCCGAGCGGGCCGGTGACCTCGCGGGACACCAGGCGGTCCAGCGGCACGCCGGCGGCGCGCTCGGCGACCAGGCCGAGGGTGATGAAGCCCATCGAGGAGTAGCACCAGCGGCCCGGCGGGTCGAGCTCGAGCCGGGCGAGGGCGCGCAGCAGCGCATCCCGATCCCGGTGCTCGCGCCACAGCGGCGTGGGGCCCGGCGCGCCCGAGGTGTGGGTGAGCAGGGAGCGCAGATCGGTGCGGGCCAGCGGAGTGTCCGGCCAGTCCGGGAGCACCTCCCCCACCTGCGTCCCGAGGTGCAGCGCGCCGCGGTCCACGAGACGCAGCAGGGCCAGCGCCACGATCGGCTTGGTCACCGAGGCGAGGTCGAACAGGGCGTCCTCGTCGATCGGCTGCTCGTCGTCGTGCGCGGGGGTGCCGACGACACCGTGGGCCCGCGTCCCGGCGGAGGAGCCGACGGCCCAGGCGGCGGCGCTGAAGCGTCCCTCCTCGCGCGCCGAGGACAGCAGCTCCTGCACGGCGGAGGCGGGATCCGTCGGCTCAACCGACATCGTGCACGTCCTCGCCGGCCCCGCCGAGGGCGCGGGCGTGCGCGCGCAGCAGCTGGGCGGCGGTGTCGTCCTGCGGCCGGAGGAAGGCGAGGCCCACCAGGGCGAGGTAGGAGGTGCCGTCCGCGTCGGCCGGGGCGGAGAGCATCCAGCTCGAGGCGGTCGGGTACTCCTCGACGAGGTCGCGGGGGCCGACGTCGGGCGGCATGGCGCCCGAGGTCCCGCTCCCCGCGCCCCACCGCGCATGGGCCGGCAGCTCGTCCCCGACCTGCAGCGGGATCGGCAGGCGCTGCGGGTTCTCGAGCGCGAGCACCACGGCGCGGCCACCCGCCACCCCGAGTCGGAGCGCGACGTGGCCGGTCGCGCGGGCCAGCGTCGAGAGGGTCTCCGCGATCACGCCTCCCAGCGGGTCCTGGCGCACCACCGAGGCCGCCAGGCCCTGCAGCCGCGGGCCGGGCAGGTAGAGACCGCGACCGGGCGAGTGCGCGTAGCCCTGCGTGCACAGGTCCAGCAGCAACCGCCTCGCGGTCGCCTTGCTGGTGCCGCTGACCTCGGCCAACGTCGCCAGTCGCAAGGGCTCGCGAGAGGTGCCGAGCGCCTGCACCAGGGCCATGACCTTGTCCGCGACGGACCGCGCGGAGCTGTTCTCCGGAGGGCCCGCGGGGGTGTTGACGTCCTCTGCCATGCGGCCTAGCGTATGCCACCATCGTTCCGTTGAACAGAACGCACGTTCTTCTCAGCGGCACATACTTCGAAGGGCACCACTCCGCGACGGTGAGAGCGAGCTTTCCGCATGACGCCACCAGTCCTCCCCACCCGCCGTGACGCCCTGCGACTGGGCGCCGGCGGCACGGCCCTCGGAGCGCTCGCCCTCGGCACCGGGTGCGGGAGCAGCACCGGCGCCGGGGACGTCCGCGCCCTGCGCATCGCCCAGAAGAGCGAGCCCACCGGCCTCGACCCCCACCTCGAGAGCGGGCTCGAGGGCATGAACGTGCTGATCAACATCTTCGACACCCTCACCATGCGAGACGTCGACAACGAGCTGGTGCCGCGCCTGGCCACCTCGTGGGAGTCGGTCGACGAGCACCGGTGGCGCTTCCACCTGCGCGAGGACGTCACCTTCCACAACGGCGAGCCCTTCGACGCCGAGAGCGTGAAGTTCTCGATCGAGCGGCTCGTCGACCCCGAGACCGGCTCCACCATCGTGGAGCTGCGCGCCGTGGACCATGTCGAGATCATCGACGAGTTCACCGCCGACATCGTCATGGCGGACCCGGACCCGGTGATCCCCGAGAAGGTCTCGCTGTTCGGCGGGGTGATGCTCCCGCCCGGGCACCTCGAGGAGGTGGGGGCCGAGGCGTTCGCCGCGAGCCCCGTGGGCACGGGACCCTTCCGCTTCGCCTCCTGGCGCAAGGCCCAGCTGCTGCGCCTCGAGGCGAACCGTGACCACTGGAACGGCCGCCCCGCCTTCGACGAGCTCCACTTCACCGCCATGCCCAACGCCGCCTCCGCGCTGGCCGGGATCCAGAGCGACGAGGTGGACATGGTCTCCGCCCTCGACCCCGAGGCGGCCCTCCAGCTCGAGGGCTACAAGGGCGTGGACCTCGCCAAGCACCCCGGGATCCGCATGTTCTTCGTGGTGCTCGACACCGAGCACGAGATCCTCCGCGACGTGACCGTGCGCCGGGCGCTGAACCATGCGGTGGACGTGCCGCTGCTCATCGACGCGGTGCTCAACGGCTCCGGCCGCGAGGCCGCGACCATCGTGCCGCAGGAGGCCTTCGGCCACGACCCGGAGATCCCGCCGCCCGAACGGGATCCGGCGCTCGCCCGCCGCCTGCTGGCCGAGGCCGGGCATCCCGACGGCATCGAGCTGCGCTTCACCGCCTCGAACCTGGACCGCCTGCTGAGCGAGGCCCTCGCCGGCATGCTCGGCGAGGTGGGAGTGCGCCTCGACCTCGAGCTGCTCGAACCCGGCACCTTCGCCGAACGCCTCGAGTCCGAGGACCCCACGTCGCTGGGCTCGATGTACCTCACGGGCTCGACGGGCTGGACCCTCGACGGCGGCGCGACGCTGCAGTCCTACATCCGCTCAGACCGTCGGCGCAGCCGCATCCGCTCCGAGGAGGCCGACGCCCTGATCGACACCATCGAGCAGACCGTCGACCCCGACGTGCGCCTCGACGCGCTGCGGGAGATGCAGCAATGGCTGCACGACCAGGCCCCCTTCCTCTTCCTCCACCAGGCCGATCTCGACTTCGCCACCAACGGCGAGATCACCTGGGAGCCCAACGTCAACGGCACCCTCGCGATGGAGAGCGCACGATGAGCACGCCCTCCCCCAGCCCGGAGGCGCCCTCGGCCTCCCCGTCGGCCCAGGACCTGGCCGGCCCGAATCCGCCCGACCCGAACCCGCCGGGCCCCGCACCGCGCCGCCGCCTGCTGCGCGCCGCGCTGACCCGACTGCTCTCCTCCCTCGCCGTCATGTGGGCGGCGGTGACCGTCGTGTTCGTGCTCTCGCGCGCCTCCGGCGACCCCGTCGCCCAGCTGCTCCCGGAGGACGCGAGCCCCGACCAGGTCGCCCAGATGCAGGCCACCCTGGGCCTGGACCGACCGCTGATCGTGCAGTACCTCGACTTCCTCGGCGGGCTGCTGCGCCTGGACCTCGGAGAGTCCCTGATGTACAAGGAGCCGGTCACCTCCCTGATCATCGAGCGGATCCCCGCCACCGCTCTGCTGGCCGGCGCGGCGCTCCTGATCACCGTGGTGGTCGCGCTGGTCGCCGGCTCGATCGCCGCGATGCGCCGCGGCACCGCCGTGGACCGCACCGTCATGGGAGGCGTGCTGGTGGGACAGTCCACCCCGGCCTTCTGGGTGGGCATCCTGCTGGTGCTGCTGTTCGGGGTGCAGCTGCGCCTCCTGCCCGCCGCGGGCTACGGCACCCTCGCCCACCTGGTGCTGCCCGCCACCACCCTGGCGATCTTCTCCGTCGCCGTCGTCGCCCGCCTGCTGCGCTCCTCGCTCATCGAGGTGATGGGGCAGGACCATGTGCGTACCGCCCGCGCCAAGGGCGCCGGCGAGCTCCGCGTGCTGCTGGGCCACTCCCTGCGCAACGCGTCGATGCCGGTGATCACCGTGCTGGGCCTCGAGCTCGGCGCCCTCCTGGGCGGCGCGATCCTCACCGAGCAGATCTTCAACTGGCCCGGCATCGGGCGGCTGACCATCGACGCCATCAGCTTCCGCGACTTCCCGCTGGTCCAGGGCACCGTGGTGCTGTTCGCCGCGACCTTCGTGGTGGTGAACCTGCTGGTGGATCTCTCCTACGCGGTCATCGACCCGAGAGTGAGGACCGAGGCATGAACGCCACCGCCCTTCCCGACCTCTCCCCCGCCCGCGCCGGCACCCCATCGGCGAGCGCCGGGCGCCGACGCCTGGACCTGCCGCTGCTGGCCTCCGCGGCGTTCCTCGCCCTGGTGGTGCTGCTGGCCCTGATCGGTCCGCTGCTCGTGGGCGACCCGTCCGCGCAGAACCTGCTGCGGCGCCTGTCCCCGCCCGGCACCCCCGGGCACCTGCTCGGCACCGACCAGCTGGGCCGCGACGTGCTCGCCCGGCTGGTGGTGGGCAGCCGGATCTCGGTGATCGTGGGGCTCACCGCGGCGCTGCTGTCCGGCGTGATCGGCTCGGTGATCGGGATCGTCGCCGGCTACGCGGGCGGCTGGACCGACCGGGTGCTGATGCGGCTGACCGATGTGCAGCTCGCCTTCCCCACCCTGCTGCTGGCCCTGGCGGTCATCGGATTCGTGGGGCCGGGGCTCACCACGGTGATCGTGGTGCTCGGCATCACCGGCTGGGTCTCCTACGCCCGGGTGCTGCGCTCCGAGGTGATCTCCCTGCGCACGCGCGAGTTCGTCGAGGCCGCCCGGGTGATGGGCGTGCCCGCCCACCGCATCATGCTGCGGCACATGCTGCCCAACGTCACCGGACCGCTGGCCACCATCCTCACCCTCCAGGTGGGCACCGTCATCCTCGCCGAGGCGGCGCTGAGCTTCCTCGGCCTCGGGATCCCGGCCACCTTCGCCACCTGGGGCTCGATGCTCGCCGACGGCCAGCTGTACATGGGCACCGCGTGGTGGCTGGCGGTGCTCCCCGGCACCGCGCTGCTGCTGACGGTGCTGTCGATCAACATCGCCGGGGACGCCGTGCGCGACCGGTGGGATCCCAGGACGTACACCTCATGACCGCTCCTCCCCTGCTCGAGATCACCGACCTGCACATCTCCTTCTCCTCCCGCCGCTCCGAGGTCTCCGCGGTGCGCGGCATCGACCTCGCGCTCGAGGAGGGCCGCACCCTCGCCCTGGTGGGCGAGTCCGGCTCGGGCAAGTCCAGTACCGCCCTGGCGGTGCTGCGGCTGAATCCCGAGCCGCCGGCCCGCTACCACCGCGGGGAGATCCGCCTCGACGGCACCGACCTGCTGCGCCTCCCGCCGGCCCGGCTGCGGGCTGTGCGCGGGAGCGACGTCTCCATGGTGTTCCAGGACCCGATGGCCACCTTGAACCCGATGCGCACCGTCGGCGGCCAGCTGATGGAGGTGATGAGCATCCACCGCACCGGGGACCGCACGGAGCGCCGACGGCGGATGCTCGAGGCTCTCGAGCAGGCCCGCGTCCCGGAGCCCGAGCGGCGCGCCGCCCAGTACCCGCACCAGCTCTCCGGCGGTCTGCGGCAGCGGGTCATGCTCGCCATGGCCCTCATGAGCAGGCCCCGGCTGCTGATCGCCGACGAACCGACCACCGCCCTGGACGTCACCACGCAGGCGGAGATCCTCGACCTGCTGCGCACGCTGCAGGCCGAGACCGGGATGGGCATCCTGCTGATCACCCACGACCTCGGCGTGGTGGCCTCGGTCGCCGACCGCGTGGCCGTCATGCACGAGGGCGTGCTCGTCGAGCAGGGCGAGGCGCTCCAGGTGTTCGAGGAGCCGAGCGCCGAGTACACCCGCCATCTCCTCGCCGCCACGCCGCGCCTCGAGATCGGAGAGCCCGCATGAGCAGAGCCCGCACGAGCAGAGACAGCACGGGCGTCGGCCGGGGCTCCGGCGCGCACGCCGCCCAGCACGCCGCCGGGGACGCCGCCGAGGACGCGCCGGTGATCAGCCTGCGCGGCATCGGGAAGACCTTCCGTCGTCGCGGGCGCCCGATCCCGGTGCTCACGGGCGTCGACCTCGACATCCGCGCCGGCGAGACCCTCGCCCTGGTCGGCGAGTCCGGCTCCGGCAAGACCACCCTCGCCCGGATCGTCGTCGGCCTCACCGACCCCACCGAGGGCCAGGTGCTGACCCTCGGCGAGGACCTCACCACCGGTCGCCGCCGCGCCTCCGAGCAGCAGGCCCGCACCGTGCAGATGGTCTTCCAGGACCCGTACGCGAGCATGAACCCGCGGATGCGGATCCGGGACGTGATCGCCGAAGGGCTGGTCACGCACCGCCGGCGCGAGCTGGGCGCCGGCGGGATCCGCCGCGAGGTGGCGCGTCTGCTGGAGGCGGTCGATCTCGACCCGGACCTCGCCGGGCGCTTCCCCCACGAGTGCTCGGGCGGCCAGCGCCAGCGCATCGCGATCGCCCGCGCCCTCGCGCTCGAGCCGCGGCTGCTGGTGCTCGACGAGCCGACCAGCGCCCTGGACGTCTCGGTGCAGGCGACGATCCTGGACCTGCTGCGCGAGCTGCAGGAGCGCACCGGGGTGGCCTACCTGTTCGTCAGCCACGACCTCGCCGTGGTCTCCGGCATCGCCGACCGCGTCGCGGTGATGGCGCAGGGCCGGATCGCGGAGATCGGTCCCTGCCCCCAGGTGCTGTCCGCGCCGTCCTCGGCGGTGACCGAGCACCTGCTGGCCTCGATCGCCCATCCGGACCCGCGCCGCGCGAACCCGGCGTTCGCGACCGCCGCCTCCGGGGTCGGAGCCGATGCACGCGCCGACGGGGGCGTCGGGCCCGGCGCCCCGGCAGAGGCATGAGGGCGCCGCGCGGATGCCTGCCCCGGCCCCGCTCAGCCGATCGAGGGCAGCCCGTGGTGAAGCAGCAGCGCGACCCCGCCCAGCAGAGTGGAGTCGTCCTCGCCGAGCGAGGTCGTCACCAGGCGCGGCTCGGTCTCGGAGCCGGTGCGCGAGAGGTCCCGCAGGGTCTCCAGGATCGTCGCGCGGAAGCCGTCCGAGGCCTGCGCGGCCTCCCCGTGCAGGATGAACAGTCCCGGCATGCACAGCTGCTGGATGTTCGCGAGCCCCACCGCGATGTTCCGGGCGTACTCGGCGACCACGGCGGCAGCCCGGGGATCCTGGTCAGCACCGGGGTCCTGGTCAGGACGGGGGTCCTGGTCAGCACGAGGGTCCTGGTCAAGACCGGTCTGCTGCGCGGCGCGCCGCTCCCAGGCGGGCAGGTCCAGCGGAGGCAGGCCCAGGGCCTCGGCCCTCTCGCGCAGCCAGGCCGTGGTCGCGATCGTGCGCCAGCAGCCCTGCTTGCCGCAGCTGCAGTCGAGCTGGCCGCTGGCCACCGTCATGTGCGCGCCGCTGCGCCCGCCGTCGGGTGCGAGGATCATCCCCTGGTACAGGATCCCCACCCCGAGGGTGTCCCCGGTGGCGACGGAGGCGAAGGTCTCCTCCCCCTGCCCGGCGCCGAAGTAGTGATCGCCCTGGACCTGGAGACGGGCGCGGTGCTCGAGCAGCGTCGGCGCGTCCACCAGCGCCCGCAGATGCGCCACGATCGCACAGCCCTCGAGGCTCGGCATGTCCACGACCTGCACCATCCGACCCCCGGCGGTGTCGAGCACCCCGCCCGCGGAGATCACGCAGCCGCCCAGTCTGCTGGTGCGCGCCAGTCCCGTCGCGACCCGGTCCACCTCGGCCAGGATCTCCGCCCGCGGCGCCGCGGGGTCGAAGCGCGCCTCGCGCCGGGCGCGGAAGCGGCCACCGGGATCGATCAGTGCGCCCTGCACCCGCCCGGGCAGCAGCTCGAGGGCGAGATAGGAGCCGTCGCGCGATGCCGGGGGCGCGAACGACAGCACTCGACCGGTCATCCCCCCACGGTAGTCGCGCCGCCGCGGCCCGTGCGATGTCCCGCGCGAAGCCTCGCACGAGGTCCCGCGCGATGCCCGGCCCCGTCGTCCCACGTCGCACCGCCGTCCCGTCGGCCGCACCGATCTTCTCGACCCGACCGCACGACGCCCCCTCGGCCCCGAAGGAGCTGCCCATGCCCCGCCTCTCCGCACTGACCCGCCGGCAGGTCGCCGCACTCGCCCCGCGCGGCGTCGCCGTGCTGCCGATCGGCTCCCTCGAGCAGCACGGGGAGCATCTGCCGCTGGGCACCGACGCGCTCCTGGTCGAGGGCGTGGTGGAGCGGGCGCTGGGCGAGCGTGAGGACGTCGCCCTGTGCCCCACGCTGCCCTACGGCTTCAGCGGGCACCACCAGTTCGCCGTCGCCCTCTCCCTGCCCCCGCGCACCCTGCTCGACGTGCTCACCGCCCTGCTGGACTCGCTGGCAGGAGCCGGTTTCCGGCGGATCCTGGTGGTCAACGGACATGGCGGGAACATCGAGATGATGAGCCAGGCCGTGAAGCTCGCGGCGCTCGAGCACCCGATCCTCGCCGCCAGCTGCAGCTACTGGCAGCTGCTGGCCCCCACCCCGGGCGCCCCCGGCCATGCCGGCGCCTTCGAGACCGCGCTGATGAGCGCCGCCCATCCCGAGCTGGTCGCCGACGACGGCCACGGCCCGAGCGCGCCGCCGCTGTTCGACCAGGAGCTGGTGCCGGGCCTCCACCTCGAACGGCACGGCGAATGGCCCCGCACCGGCGGTGTCACCGACCCGCCCGGCCCCGGCGACCCCGCCCGCGGCGAGGCCGCGCTCACCGAGGCGGCCACCGCCCTGCACGCCTGCATCGACGCGATGCTCGAGACCGCCCTGCCCTCCGCAGCGGGCCCCACCGATGAAGGAGAGACCCCATGAAGATCGTCGACCTCGAGGTCTACGTGGTGAACCTGCCGATGCGCACCGGGTTCACCTCCTCGTTCGAGACCAAGCAGGGCGAGACCCGCACCATCGTGCGGATGAGGACCGACGACGGCCTGGTGGGCTGGGGCGAGACGATGTGGGGCGAGCCCGTGGCGCGCCTGGTGCGGCAGCTGGCGGAGGACGTGATCGGCACCGATCCGCGGGCGCTCGAGGCCTTCCACGCCCGCCATCGGATGCTGCCGTTCTTCCACGGCTACCTCGGCTACGCGGCCCTCGCCGCGATCGACGTGGCCTGCTGGGACCTGCTCGGCAAGGCCGCGAGGATGGGGGTGGTGGACCTGCTCGGCGGGCGGGTGCGCGAGCAGATCCCGCTGACCGCGCTCATCACCCGCTCCGACGGCGACGAGCGGGACTACCCCGCCTCCCTCGCCGACGCCACCGAGCAGGTCGTGGCCGAGCACGGCTTCACCGCCGTGAAGCTCAAGGGCAGCACCGACGCCCGCTCCGACGTCGCCATCATGCAGGCGCTGCGCGAGCGGCTGCCCGACGTGGAGCTGCGGGTGGATCCCAATGCCGCCTGGAGCGTGCCCGAGTCGATCCGCGCCGGTCACGCCCTGGAACCGCTGGGGCTCGAATACCTCGAGGACCCCTGCCAGGGCCTCGAGCAGATGGCGCGGGTGGCCGAGGCGGTGCGGATCCCGCTGTGCACCAACATGTGCGTGGTGCGCTGGGAGGATCTCGCCCCGGCCGTGCGGCTGAACGCGGTGCAGGTCATCCACGGTGACGTCTACAAATGGGGCGGCATCGCGATCACCAAGCACCTCGCCGCGCACTGCGAGGCGTTCGGGCTGGGTATGAACCTGCACAGCGGCGGGGAGCTGGGCATCGCCACCGCCGCCCACCTCGCGATCGTGGCCAGCACCCCGGTGCTCTCCCGCGCCATCGACTCGATGTACTACCTGCACGACGACGACATCATCGACCCGCTGCCCCTCGAGGGCGGCTGCCTGCGCGTGCCGGACGGCGTGGGGCTCGGCGTCGAGATCGACGAGGACAAGCTCGCCCACTACACGGCGCTCAATGCTCGGGAGGGCGACCACACCGGCTGAACGGGGCCCGGCGAGGTGCGCTGTAGCATCCGGCAGATGGCCAGAATCATGCAGGTCCAGGACAGCATCGTCATCGCCGCGGAGCCGCTCGCGCTCTACGAGCAGATCGCCGACCCCTCGCAGATGGGCCGCTGGAGCCCGGAGAACACCGGCGCGAAGGTCCCGGCCCCGGGCAGCCCGGCGACCGTCGGCACGAGGTTCATCGGCACGAACCGGCGCGGGAAGGCCCGCTGGGTCACCTCCTGCACGGTCACCGAGGCGGTGCCCGGGAAGCGGTTCGCCTTCGACGTCACCGCGATCGGCCCGAAGACGCCGCTGCTCAGGGGACGCATCGCGACCTGGGCCTACACCTTCGAGCCCGTCGAGGAGGGCACGCGGGTCACCGAGAGCTGGACCGACGGACGCTCGCGGTGGCCGGACTTCCTCGCCGCGCGCTTCGACCGCTTCGCCACCGGCGGGAAGCTGTTCGCGGACTTCCAGCGCGGCAACATCGCCCGGACCCTCGCCGCGCTGAAGGCCGATGCGGAGGGCGGTGCGCAGCACGAGGCGCCGGGCGATACGGAGGGCGACGCGGAGGACGGGACGCAGTAGCCGCGGCGATCCGGCGAGGCCCCAGGCCGGCCACGTACGCTCACCGGGATCGCCACCGCGGCGAGCACCACGGAAGGGCATGCGCATGGACATCGAGAAGGTCGACCCCGCCCTGCGCACGACGGCGCAGAGGCTGCCGACCCCCGATCTGTCGAGGCCTCTGGTGCGCACCGCGATGCGTCTGGCCACTCGGATCATGCCGGTGCCCCGCACGCGGTCCGTCTCGGTCGCGACCCTCCGCGCCGACGGTCTGCGGCTGCGGATCCATCGCCCCGACACCCGTCGCGGTGACGCCGGGCTGCTGTGGGTGCACGGGGGCGGGCTGCTGTTCGGCGATGCCCGTCAGGACGATCCGCTCTGCGCCGGGACGGCGCTCGCGCTCGGCATCCCCGTGGTCTCCGTGAACTATCGCCTGGCCCCCGAGCATCCGTTCCCCGCCGCGCACGACGACGTGCACACCGCATGGCAGTGGATGCGCGCGCACGCCGAGGAGCTCGGCATCGCGGCGGAGCGGATCGTGATCGGAGGAGAGAGCGCCGGCGGAGGCCTGGCGGCCGGCCTCGTGCAGCGTCTGCGCGACGAGGGCGGGGCACAGCCGCTCGCCCAGTGGCTGTTCGCCCCGATGCTCGACGACCGCACGGCGGCCGACGCCTCCCTCGACGAGGTGGGCCACTGGATCTGGGACAACCGGGCGAACCGCTTCGGCTGGAGTGCCTATCTCCCCGGCCTCAGCGGCACCGAGGACGTGCCGCCCTATGCGGCCCCCGCTCGCCGGGCGGATCTCAGCGGCCTGCCGCCGACCTACATCGCCGTCGGCGACATCGAGCTGTTCACCGCCGAGAACGCCGAGTACGCCCGCCGCCTCGGGCAGCACGGCGTCCCGGCCGAGCTCGACCTGGTGCCGGGCGCGCCGCACGGGTTCGAGAACTGGGCGCGCGAGGCGGAGCCGACGAAGGAGCTGCTGCGGCGGGCGCGGGGGTGGCTGGCGGAGGTGCTGCGGTGACGTGATGCCTCGTCGGGTCGACGAGGACGAGCGCGCGCACGGCACCGCTGGGAGCGAGAGGCGATCATACGGGCGACCTCGGGACTCGCAGCACCCGTCGCCATCAGCACGATCGCCAGCATCGCCCCGGCGCTGCCGAGCGCCCCCTCGTTCCACGCCCCTCGTTCCGCGCCCCTCGTTCGCCGACACCGCCGTGACGCCCGCCACGCCCGCCCTTGACGTCAAGTGAACTTGAGGTCTGAAGCTGTCCTCGTCCTCGAGGAAGGAATCGGGCATGAGCATGGAGACCGTCGCCTGGCAGTCGCTGTACACCACCACCCACGCCGAGCGGGACCGTCGGCCGTTCGCCCGCGAGACCCTGGTGCGGATCGCTCGCTTCGCCCGCCCGCATCGCCGACGCCTGCTGCTGTTCGGCCTGGCCAGCGTGGTCACGGCCGTGCTCACCGTAGCGACCCCGCTGCTGGCCGGACGCGTCATCGATGCGATCACGGGCGGAGCTGCGGTCGACGCCGTCCTCCTCCTCGCTGCGGTGATCGCGGGGATCGCCGTCGCCGAGGCCGCCTTCGGGCTCCTCCAGCGATGGCTCTCCTCCACGATCGGCGAAGGCCTGATCCTGGACCTGCGCACCGCCGTGTACGACCACGTGCAGAGGATGCCGGTCGCCTTCTTCCAGCGCACCCGCACCGGCGCGCTGGTGAGCCGGCTGAACAACGATGTGATCGGCGCGCAGCGTGCCTTCAGCGACACGCTCTCCGGCGTGGTCAGCAATGTGGTCACGCTCGTGCTGGCCCTGGTCGCGATGCTCTCGCTGTCCTGGCAGGTGACCGTTCTGACCCTGGTCCTGCTGCCGATCTTCGTGCTTCCGGCGCGGCGGATGGGTGCACTGCTGGCGCGGCTGCAGCGGGAGGCCGCCCATCACGACTCGACCATGAGCACCCAGATGACCGAGCGCTTCTCCGCGCCCGGCGCCACCTTGATCAAGCTGTTCGGCCGGCCCCGGCAGGAGTCGAGGGAGTTCGCCGAGCGTGCCCGCCGGGTCCGCGACATCGGGGTGCGCTCGGCGATGGTGCAGCAGGTCTTCTTCATCGCGCTGACGCTGGTCTCCGCCCTCGCCCTCGCCCTGGTCTACGGGGTGGGCGGAGCCTTCGCGCTGGACGGGCGCATCGAGGCCGGCGCCGTGGTCGCCCTCGCCATGCTGCTCACGCGCCTGTACGCGCCGCTGACAGCGCTCGCCAACGCGCGCGTGGAGGTGATGAGTGCGATGGTGAGCTTCGAGCGGGTCTTCGAGGTGCTCGACATCGTGCCCCTGATCCAGGAGCGGCCCGATGCGGAAGCTCTCCCCCACGAGCCGCTGTCGGTGGAGTTCGACGAGGTGGACTTCTCCTACCCCTCGGCCGAGCAGGTCTCGCTGGCCTCGCTGGAGGAGGTCGCCACGCTGGACCCCCGCTCCGAGACGCAGGTGCTGCACGGCGTCTCCTTCCGGGTCGAACCGGGGCAGACGGTGGCCCTGGTCGGTTCCTCCGGCGCCGGCAAGTCGACCATCGCCTCGCTCATCCCGCGGCTGTACGACGTGGACTCCGGGGCCGTGCGGATCGGCGGCACCGATGTGCGGGCGGCCTCGGCCGCGTCGATGCGCAGCGGCATCGGCATGGTCACCCAGGACGGTCACCTCTTCCACGACACGGTGCGCGCCAACCTCACGCTCGCGCGCCCGGAGGTCGAGGACGCCGAGCTGTGGGACGCCCTGGCCAGGGCCCGGCTGGACACGCTCGTGGCCGCGCTCCCGGACGGGCTGGACACCATCGTCGGCGAGCGCGGCTACCGGTTCTCGGGCGGGGAGCGGCAGCGGCTGACCATCGCGCGGGTCCTGATCTCCCGACCCCAGGTGGTCATCCTCGACGAGGCCACCGCCCACCTCGACTCCACCTCGGAGGCCGCGGTGCAGGAAGCGTTGGCCGAGGCGCTCACCGGGCGCACCGCGGTCGTGATCGCCCATCGCCTGTCGACCGTCCGCGCGGCGGACGCGATCCTGGTCGTCGAGGACGGCAGGATCGTCGAGTCCGGCACCCACGCGGAACTGCTCACGGCCGGGGCCCGCTACAGCGAGCTCCACCGGACCCAGTTCGCGGAGGCTGGCGCGGCACGGCGCTGAGGGCCGGTCCGCTCCGGAGACATCCCGGCGATCGCCGGGAGCCAGCTGCGCGGGCCCACGCCTGCGCACCGGATCGCGGCGACCTCGGCCGCGAAGCGGATCCGTCGGTCGACATCCAGGCCTGCCGCCAGCGCCGAGGCGTAGGCGCCGTGGAAGACGTCGCCCGCTCCGAGGGTGTCGACGGCGGTCACCTGCGGCACCTCGACCGCGCCGTCGGCTCCGCCGCTCCACCAGTGCACCGGGTCCGGCCCCGCGGTCGTGACCACGGTGGTCGCTCCCCGTGCCACCAGCTCCGCGGCGGTCACACGGGACGTCGTCGCCCCCGGGGTGCGGAAGTCGGCGGAGGCGACCACATCACTCACGGCGCCCACGAGCTCTTCCATGACCGGCTTCCACCTGCCGGCGTCGAGGACCGTCGGCAGCCCTGCAGCGCGTGCCCCGCCGAGCATCGCGCGCGCGATCTCGGGATGGTGCCCGTCGAGGAGGACGACGTCCGCTGCCGCGAGCAGGTCGCGCACCTGCGCCGGCTCCGGTGCCGGCGCGTCGAGGCCCGCTGCGTCGCCTCCGACGACGGACCGCTCCCCCGTCGCCTCCAGGACGCTCACCGAGGACACGGGGGCGGCGTCGACCAGCTCGGGGGCGACGTCGTGGACCTCCACGCCGTGCTCGCCGAGCTCGGCGGCGATGGCGGAAGCGATCGGACCCTGCCCGAGGGCGGTCAGCAGCGTCGCGTCCCCGCCGAGCGCCGCGAAGGTCACCGCGGCGTTGGCGGCGGGCCCGCCGGCCACGACGAACTGCGCCCGGGCGGTGACCTTCTCGTCGGGCCCGGGCGGGGCGTCGACCCGGTGGATGACGTCGAGCGTCGCGAGCCCCGCGAACACGCCGCGGGGTCGAGCCGCCCCCACCTCAGGACGCCGCTGCGTTCGGGAACCGCTTCGCGCTGCGGGCGCGGGCCTTCTCCCGCTCGACCTCGCGGTCCTTCGGCGGAGCGGAGGTCACCAGGTCCGCCAGCAGATGCTCGGTGGCGTGCGCGATCTCGGCGACGGCACGGTCGAACACCTCGGAGTTCGCCTGCGAGGGCTTGGTCATCCCGCTGACCTTCCGCACGTACTGCAGCGCTGCGTCGTGCACCTCCTGCGAGGTGGCCCCGGGTTCGAAGTTGTGGAGCGGGCGGATGTTTCGGCACATGCCGCAAGGCTGGCACGGGGCGGGACGAGGAGCAATGCTCCCGCCGCTGCGCGTCATGCCCTCCGCAGCACCGGCCCTCGTGCGCACCGGCCCCTTATGAGCCCCCGGCCCCTCGTGCGCCCCGAGATCTCCTGAGCTCCGACATCGAGATCGAGGTGACACCTCCGAACCCACCCTGGCACCTGTGAGCGACCTAAGCTTGTCTTGGCACTCGGGCGCGCCGACGCCGTGCCCGACCGCCCCGGCCACTCATCTCCTGGAGCTCCCGATGACTTCTCGTCCCGCCCTCGACCGCCGCACCCTCCTGCTGGGCGCCGCCCCTCTGGCAGCTCTCACGCTGGCCGCCTGCTCCGGCGGGGACGAGGGCGGGGGCGGCGACGGCGCGGCCGAGGAGATCATCATCGGCACCACCAACGAGCCCACCAGCATGCAGCGCAACATCGGCGGCTCCTCCGGCATCTCGGAGACCACCTCGCGCAACGTCTACGAAGGCCTCACCGCCGTGGACGAGTCCGGTGAGGTCATCGACGTGCTCGCCGAGTCCGTCGACCTCTCCGAGGACGGTCTCACCTGCACCATCACGCTCAGGAGCGGAGTCTCCTTCCACGACGGCTCCCCGCTCACCGCGGCCGACGCCGCCTGGTCGATCAACGAGACGATCGCCCCGGAGTCGAAGTCCGCCCGTGCCTCCGACCTGCGGGTGATCACCGGGATCGACGCCCCGGACGACACCACCCTCGTGCTCACCCTCGACCACCGCAGCGCCTCACTGCGCTTCTTCCTCGCCTCGGTCACGATCGTGCGCGACGGCGACACCGAGAACACCTCCGAGAACGGCACCGGGCCGTACCGTCTCGAGGAGTGGGTGCAGGGCGACCACCTCACCCTCACCCGGAACGAGGACTACTGGGGCGAGGCGGCGAAGAATCCCGGCGTGACCTTCCGCTTCTTCGCCGACGAGAACGCCATGAACAATGCTCTGCGCACCGGCGAGCTGGACCTCGTCCTGCAGCAGCAGAGCCCGGACCAGCTCTCGCAGTTCGAGGACGAGTCCCAGTTCACGATCACCGAGGGCACCTCGATCCAGAAGTGGGTGTGGACCTTCAACAACCAGGTCGAGCCCTTCACGGACGTGCGCGTGCGCCAGGCGCTGTACACGGCGATCGACCGCGAGGCGATCCTCAGCGCTGCCTGGGGTGACATGGGCACCGTGATCGGCTCGATGCCGCCGGTCTCCGAGCCCTGGTACGACGAGTCCTTCGCGCAGGTCCACGCCTACGACCCCGAGGCCTCGAGCACGCTGCTCGAGGAGGCCGGGCAGAGCGACCTGAGCTTCTCCCTCTCCTACGTGGCCGGCTCCACCGAGGAGATCATCGTCCAGCAGATCGCCTCGAACCTCACCGAGATCGGCGTGACCGTCCAGCTGGACGCGATCGACGACTCCACCTGGTACGAGAAGGTCTACACGAACGCCGACTACGAGACCACGCTCATGAACCACAACAATCCGCGCGACGTGCTCTGGTACGCCAACCCTGACTTCTACTGGCAGTACGACTCCGAGGAGGTCCAGGCCCTCGCCGTCTCCGCGGAGGAGGCCGAGACCGAGGAGGAGCAGGCCGAGGACATCCACGCGCTCTCCGCGATCCTCGCCGAGGAGGCGCCGTCGGCCTGGCTGTTCCTCACCCCGCAGATCCGCATCGCCGCCGCCGGCGTCACCGGCTTCTCGCCGGACAAGAACGCCGAACCCTTCTACGTGGCGAACATCGTGCGCGAGGACGCGTGACACCCCCGCCCTCGGCGGACGGAGGCCGCTCACGGCCGCCGGCGGGTGCTCCTCTCGCGGGAGCCGAGGAGGCGGCCGGGACTGTGCCCGCGACGGGAACCGCCGTCGAGACCGACCCCACGGGCGATGCGGCACTGCCCGCCGGACCCGGCCGCGCGACGGGCACGGTGGAGTTCATCGTCACCCGGGTGCTGCTGCCCCTGCTGGCGCTGTGGCTCACCTCCGTCATCGTGTTCCTCGTGCTGCGGGTGCTGCCCGGGGACCCGGCGGGGGCGCTGCTGGGAGTGGGCACGACCGACGAGCAGCTCGAGCAGCTGCGCAGCGAGCTCGGCACCGATCAGCCGCTGCCCGTGCAGTACGTGCAGTGGCTCGGGGAGTTCCTCACCGGCACCACCACCAGCTTCGTCTCCGGCAGCAGCTTCGGCGAGCTGATCTCCCGGCGCCTGACGATCACCGTGCCGCTGTCGGTCTCCGCCTTCGTGCTCTCGGTGCTCATCTCCTTCCCGCTGGGCGCCCTCGCCGCAGTGCGCCGCCGCTCTGCCCTCGGGCTCGCGGTCTCGGCCCTGTCCCAGGTGGGCGTCGCCGTCCCGATCTTCTGGGTGGGCGTGATCCTGGTCTGGGTGTTCGCCCTCGAGGCGGGAGCGCTGCCCTCCGGCGGGTTCCCGCGCCAGGGCTGGGGCGATCCCGTGGCAGCCGTCCGCGCCCTCGTGCTGCCGGCGGTCACGATCGCCATCGCGATGAGCTCGGTGATGGTCCGCTACGTGCGCTCCGCGGTGCTGGACGTGCTGGACTCGGATCACCTGCGGACCGCCCGCGCGCTCGGCTTCTCCCTGCCGAGGGCACTGTGGCGTCACGGGCTGCGGCACGCCGCGGTTCCCGTGGTCGCGATCCTCGGGATCGAGCTCGCGACCTCGCTGCTGGGCGCCGTGGTGGTCGAGAACGTCTTCGCCCTGCCGGGGCTCGGCACCCTGCTGCTGGACTCCGTCACCGCGCGCGATCTGCCGATCGTGCAGAACCTCGTGGTGCTGCTGACGGCCGTCGTGCTGCTCACCAACACTGCGGTCGACCTGCTGCAGCGCGCGATCGACCCGCGGCTGCGCGCCACCGGCGGCACGCGGGGAGGCCGCTCATGAGCACTCCAGGGCAGAGCTCCCGACAGAGCCCGCGCCGCCCCGTCTCGACCTCCCTCGTGCTCGGTGCGGTGCTCGCCGGAGCGAGCGCCGCGGTCGCGGTGCTGTCGCTCGTGTGGACCCCGTACTCGCTCGCCGACGTCGGCTCCGGGGCCCGGCTGGCCGGGCCGTCGGCCGAGTTCTGGCTGGGCACCGACCGGCTGGGCCGTGACGTGTTCACGCAGTTCATGGCCGCCGCACGATCAGCGATCCTGGTCGCGGTGAGCTCGGTGGCGATCGCCACCGTCATGGGCACCGTGATCGGGGTCCTCGCCGCCGCCTCGACCCGCGTGGTCGACACCGTGCTCGCCTCGCTGATCGACGTGCTCATCGCCTTCCCCACCCTGTTGCTCGCCATGCTCGTGGTGACCGTGCGCGGGGCGTCGCTGAGCTCGGCGATCCTCGCGATCGGCATCGCCGGATCCGCGGTGATCGCCCGGGTGACGCGGGTGAACACCGCCCGCGTGCTGCGCGAGGAGTTCGTGACCGCCTCGATCGTCTCCGGCACAGGATGGGGCGGAGTGATCCGTCGCCACGTGATCCCGAACGTGGCGCCGACGCTGATCGTGCAGATGATGCTGCTCGGCGGAGCTGCGATCCTGGCCGAGGCCTCGCTGTCCTACCTCGGCCTCGGACCGCCCCCGCCGGCACCGAGCTGGGGTCGGATGCTGCTGGAGGCGCAGTCCACCGTGTCCTCGCAGCCCTGGGCCGCCATCGCCCCCGGTCTCGCCATCGCGTGGACCGTCCTGGGCCTGAACCTGCTCGGTGACGGTCTGCGCGAGGCCTTCGACCCGCAGCTGAGGAGGGCACGATGACCCTGAGCGTCGAGAACCTCACCGTGCGCACCACCACGGGACGGGTCCTGCTGGACGAGGTCGGCTGGGAGGTCCCCTCGGGCGGTCGGCTCGGCATCATCGGGGAGTCCGGCTCCGGGAAATCGCTGACGGCCCAGGCGCTCCTCGGGCTCCTGCCCGACGGCATGCGGGCCACCGGCTCGGCGACCCTCGACGGCCGGCAGCTGCTCGGTCTGCGCGAGCGGGAGATGCGCACGATCCGCGGCCGACGGATCGCCATGGTCTTCCAGGAACCGCTGACCGCCCTGGACCCGCTGATGACCGTCGGCCGCCAGATCGAAGGCCCCCTGCACCTGCACACAGCGCTGCGCGGGGCCGCTGCCCGCACCCGTGCCGCCGAGCTGCTGGACCTCGTCGCGCTGCGGGACCACGCGAGGATCCTGCGCTCCTTCCCGTGGGAGCTCTCCGGCGGCCAGCGGCAGCGCGTCGCCCTCGCCATGGCGCTGGCCTGCGAACCCGATGTGCTCATCGCCGACGAGCCGACCACCGCACTGGACGTCACCCTGCAGGACGAGATCCTCACGCTGCTGGCCGGTCTCATCGAGCGCACCGGGGTGACCCTCGTGTTCGTCTCGCACGACCTGCCGGTCGTGGCGCGCGTCGCCGAGCAGCTGGTGGTGATGCGCGAGGGCCGCGTGGTCGAGACGGGTCCGGCCTCCCAGGTGCTCAGCGCGCCGACCGGTGACTACGCGAAGAGCCTCGTGGCCGCGGCGCGGAGCGTCTCCGCCCTGCCCACGACGGAAGGACGATGATGGATCCGACCCCGGAGGACGACCAGCCCGTCCCGGGCCTCACGACGGACGACGCGCCGCTGCTGGCCCTGCACGGGGTGCACAAGGCCTACGGCCGCGGTGCCCGTTCCACTCTGGTGCTGCACGGCATCGACCTCGAGGTGCACGCCGGCGCGAGCCTGGGCATCGTCGGCGAATCCGGCGCCGGGAAGTCGACCCTCCTCTCCCTGCTGATGGGGCTGTCCGCTCCCACCGCGGGCACCGTTCGCTTCCGCGGCCGGGAGCTGCGCCGTGCGCGCGCCGGTCGGATGCGGGACTTCCGACGAGCCGTGCAGCTGGTGTTCCAGGACCCCCGCTCCTCCCTGGACCCGCGGATGACCGTCGGCCGCATCGTGCGCGAGCCCCTCGAGTCCCTCGGGATCCCCGGTGCCCATGGCGAGCGCGTCGACGAGCTGCTCGAGGCGGTGGGGCTCGAGCCGGGCATGGTCTCGCGCTACCCGGGCGAGTTCTCCGGCGGGCAGCGTCAGCGGATCGCGATCGCGCGGGCCCTCGCCCCCGAGCCCGAGGTCCTGGTCGCGGACGAGCCGGTCAGCGCCCTCGACGTCTCCGTGCGCGCCCAGATCGTGGAGCTGCTGGGCCGTCTCAAGGCCGAGCTCGGCATGACGCTGGTGATGGTCAGCCACGACATCGCGATCGTGGGGCAGCTGTGCGAGGAGACCGTGATCCTCCACGACGGCCGCATCGTCGAGCGCGGCCGGTCCCTCGATGTGCTCACCGCGCCCCAGGACGCCTACACCCAGCGGCTGCTCGCGGCGGTGCCGCGGCTGCCGTGACGGGCGACCGGCGAGGATCCGGCCGACGGCGTCACGCTCCGCGGCGCGCCTCGGATCTGCCGATCAGCATCCACGGCAGCACGAAGAGCAGGCAGAACAGCAGCCCGGAGCCGATGATGATGAACGAGGCCCACCACACCATCCCGGCGATCAGCCCGATGACGGTGGCGAGGACGCAGGCCGCGAGGATCCCGAGTCCCACCAGCCCCATGATCCTGCCGAGAGCGGCGAAGCCCGGGATCGGCGAGGGCGGGATGCCCTCGGCGCCGGCGAGCGTCCCGCGGAGCGGGGAGTCGGGTGGGAGCGCACTGTTCGACGTCGACCACGAGGTCGAGGACGACGAGGTGGTCGTGATGCCGGACGTCGTCACGGAGATCGAGGTCTCCTCGGCCCTGTCGACCCTGGATCCGCGCGAGGGCGCGGTCCCCGGCCGGTCGCTCGTCGAGCGGCTGCGGACCTCCACGGTCCCTCCACCGGTGCGGCGGCGGGAGACCTGCCGGGTGAGACGGCGCAGCGTCCGCGGGGTGGAGGAGACCTGGCCGGGGCTCGCCCAGCCCGAGCGCGCAGCGACTCCGTCCACCACTCGCACCAGCTCGTCGCTGCTGATCTCGAGCTCGGCCGGTGCTCGCTGGGCGGTCTGCAGCGCCGACCTGTGCGCGACGTGCTCGCCCGCTCTGCTCGATGCTCCTCCGGTGCTCCACAGGGGGATCGCGCGGCCGTCGGCGTCGATCCGCACACCCACGGGGGTGGTGCGCTCCCGGATCCTCGGGGCCCGGCCGGCTCGCCAGGTCACCGACCACCACTGTCCCCGCAGCCCCGCGTTCGAGTGCACGTCGTCGTTGCCCGATCGTCGGACCGGCCGGTGCTCCCCGATCGCCGAGGCGGGGTCGAGCATGACGCGCAGGCGGCGGGAGCCGCCCTCGCGGAACACCAGCCCGTTCAGCGGTTCGAGGTCCCGAGCGAGCTGCGCGGCGACCTGGTCGAGGTCCCATCGGCCGCCGCGCTCGACGCCGACGGGGTCCGAGGTCGGGGCCGGCCGCACCGGGCCGGACGCGTCGGCGGCGCGATCCCCGCGCCCGGCGCGACGGGCGATCACGGCGAAGGCCCCGAACGCCACCACGAACAGCGCCGCGCTGAGCATCTGCGAGCGGGCCTCGGAGTCCGCGGGGTCGCTGACCACGAGCAGTCTGATCAGGCCGGCCAGCGAGGCCACCGCCACCGCGGCGAAGAACCACCAGTAGTTCCTGCGCATCGTCGTCTCTCCCCTCGCCCCGGCGTCGTGCCGTGATTCTAAGCAGGGCAGGGGACCGGCACGAGCGGCGTCCGCTCCCGCAGCTCAGGCCTCCGGGATCTCGCGCCGGAAGGTCTCCGGGGTGATCGTCTCGGGCTCGGGGCCTCCGCGCACCCCGGTGTCCAGGGCGTCGATCCGGGTGAGCTCCTCGGCCGTCAGCTCGAACCCGTCCACGGCGAAGTTCTCGGCGATGCGGGCGGGCCGGACGGACTTCGGGATCGCGGAGCGTCCCTGCTGCAGGTGCCAGCGCAGCATCACCTGGGCGGGGGTCGCGTCGTGGGCGGCGGCGATCTCGCCGATGACCGGGTCCTCGAGGGTGGAGCGGGGGCTGTCCTCGCGGTAGCTGGTGATGCCGCCGATGGGCGACCAGGCCTGGGTGAGGATGCCGTGCTCGGCGTCGGCGGCCCGGACGTCGACCTGGGTGAAGTACGGGTGGACCTCGACCTGGTTCACGGCCGGGACCACGGAGGTCCTCTGCACCAGGTCCGCGAGCACGCCGGGCATCACGTTGCTGATGCCGATCGCGCGCACCCGGCCGTCGGCCAGCAGGGTCTCCAGCGCCCGGTACGCCTCGACGGTGCGGTCGAAGTCGGTGGGCACGGGCTGGTGCAGCAGGAGCAGGTCGATCTGCTCGACGCCGAGCTTGCCGGCGCTCTTGTCGAAGCCGTGCAGGGCGCCGTCGTAGCCGTAGTCGGTGATCCACAGCTTGGTCTCGACGAAGATCTCGGAGCGGTCCAGCTCGGAGCGGCGGATCGCCTCCCCCACCTCGCGCTCGTTGCCGTAGGCGGCGGCGGTGTCGATGAGGCGGTAGCCCACGCGGAGCGCCTCGGTCACCGCGGTGACGGTCTCCTCGGGCGGGGTCTGGAAGACGCCGAAGCCCAGGGCGGGCATCTCCACATCGTTGTTCAGGGTGAGGGTGGTGGTCATCGAGTTCTCCTTCGGAGGACGGTCGTGGATGGTCGCGACGGGCAGGCGCCGCGGGCTCAGGAACGTGACTCGGGAATGCGGAACAGGGATGCGGCTCAGGAGTGCTCGCTCGGCAGGGTCTGCTCGGTCGGCGGGGTGTGCTCCGTGGCGGCGTGGCTGCCCAGCAGGCGGATCCGCTCCTCGGTGGGGCTGCCGGGCTCGGCGGTGTAGGCGACCATGAACAAGTCCGGGTTCGCGGGCAGGTCCATCGCCTCGTAGGTGAGCTCGAGGTCCCCCACCACCGGATGGTGGATCCTCTTCACGCCGGCGCGGTGGTGGCGCACCTCGTGCATCGACCAGCGCTGTCGGAAGGCGTCGCTGCGGGTCACCAGCTCGCCGATCAGGTCGGTGAGCCCTCTGTCCAGGGGGTTCTGCCCGGCGTAGGTGCGCATCGTGGCCACGATGCCGTCCGCGTTCTGCTCCCAGTCGGGGAAGAAGAGCCGGGCCGCGGGGTCGAGGAAGGTGAACCGGGCGGTGTTCGCCCGGCCCGTCGGATCCTCGAACAGCGGCGAGTACAGGGCGCGGCCCAGCGGGTTCGACGCGACGTGGTCCATCCGTCGGTCCCGCACCCACATCGGGGCGCCGGTCACCGCGTCGAGGAACCGCTGCAGCGCCGGGGTCACTCCCGTCGCGGGCCGCTTGCGCGGCGTCCGGATCGGGCGGGGGCCGGCCGCACGGGCCAGATCGGCCAGGTGGTCGATCTCGGCCTCGTCGAGGCGCAGCGCCCGCGCGACGGAGTCCAGCACCTCGGCCGAGACCCCGGCCAGCTCGCCGCGCTCCATCCGCGCGTAGTACTCGACGCTCACCCCGGCGAGCAGGGCGACCTCTTCCCGGCGCAGTCCGGGCACCCGTCGGCGGGAGCCGCCGATGATGCCGGCCTGCTCGGGCGTGATCCGGTCCCTGCGGGTGCGCAGGAACTCCGACACCTCTGCTCGATGATCCATGGACCCACCGTAGAGGCGCGGGCCTGCCGGAAGGAGGCACTGGCAGTGCACGGATCGGCACTGCCTCCCTCGCCTCTGCCCACGGCGCGCTGCCGGCACGGGGCGCGCCGTCCGCCGGGCAGAGAGCGGGCTGCTCAGGCGCCCTTGCGCACGGTGATCGTCCATCCGGCGTCGCCGACGCGGTCGTAGGCGACCACCTCGTGGCCGTCCTCCGCCGCCCACTGGGGCAGGGAGTCGGTGGCCTGGGTGCAGTCGAAGCCGATGACCAGGTCGTCGCCGCTCTGCAGCTGCGCCATGGCGTTCTTCGCGTCGATCAGCGGGAAGGGGCAGACGTCCCCGTTGGTCTCGAGGGTGTAGGTGGACATGGACGGTCCTTCCGGTCGTGGGTGCAGGTCGGTCGTGGAGGGCGGGTCGATCGTGGAAGAGGGGCCGGTCGTGCAGGAGGGGCCGGCGGGGTGCCGGTCGCCGGAGCTCAGGCGACGGGGGTCAGCACCGGGGCGGGGCGGTTCCCCGCCGAGGCCGCGGCCCGCTGCGGGCGCACCAGGAAGAACCAGGCGGCGCCCCAGGTGCCGAGCATGATCGCGATCAGCGAGACCCAGCCCTGGTAGCTGAACAGGCTGGTCTCCACGAGCGAGTTGCCGATGGTGCAGCCGCCGGCGAGCGCCGCACCGACGCCCATGGCGACGCCGCCGCCGGCGCTGCGCAGCATGGTGCTCGCGTCGGGCACCCGCCAGCGGAACTCCCCGGAGAGCTTCGCGGCGACGAAGGAGCCCACCAGGATGCCGAGCACGAGCATCACGGACCAGTCCACCAGGGTCACGTCCCCGGTGGCGAGGAAGGTGACGATGTTGGCCGACGGCGTGGTGATGCCCAGGCCGCCGTTGCGGCCGGCCGCGGTGGACAGCACCCAGGCGGCGATCGCGATGAGTCCCAGCAGCACGCCGCCCACCCAGGGGCTCCAGGGGATGTCGGCGAGGTAGTGGCCGAGCCCCGTGCGGCGGGGCGGGAGCGTGGCCTTGGGTCGCCCGGCACTGCGACGCACCTGGCGCACCACGAGCAGGGCGACGATCGCGCTGAAGGCGATCACGGGCACCCACACGCTCACACCGAGGGTCTCCTGCAGGGTCGCGTCGCCGACCGTCCGGTCGCGCGCGGCCTCGGTGAACCCGCCGAGCGGACCGTGCTTCATGACAGCGGCCAGGAGGGCGTAGAAGATCAGCGCGACCCAGGAGCCGATCAGCCCTTCACCGGCGCGGTAGTAGGTGCCTGTCGCGCAGCCGCCGGCCATGATGATGCCGACGCCGAACAGGAGACCGCCGCCGATCACCGCCAGCGGGGCGAAGGAGGCGGGCTCCGGCGCGATGACGCCGACGCCGGTGAGGGCGGCGACGCCGACGGCCTGGATCGCGATGGCCAGGAGGAAGGGGGTGAAGTAGCGCGCCGAGCGGGCGAGGTACAGGTCGCGGAACGCGCCGGTGACGCAGAACCGCGATCGCTGCAGCACGTAGCCGAGCACGGCGCCGAGGAGGAGGCCGGTGAGGATCATGCCCGCCACCGTAACTAATGAGTGTCATTAGGAGAACCGAGTATGAACCGGAGCACGCGTCGGGCCCCGGGACGGTGGGAATCAGGGGGCCGGGCGGTCCAGCGGCGCGGCGATCCATGCCCCGCCCCCGCCGGCGAGGGAGAGCCCGCAGCGCACCCCGCGGCGGCGGTCGACGGCGCGTGCGGCGCCCACCCTCCGGAGGGGCGCGTCGGTCCGCGCACGCCCCCTGCCGCTCGGCGGATCACTCGAGTGGACAGGCGCCTGGTCGGGGTCGGGCATGGCGCCTGCCGGGTGTGAGCTGAACGCCGGTCGGGCTCGCTCTAGTCGGCCGCCGGGGCGCTGATCGCGGTCGGCAGTCCGCCCTCCCCCGCGAGCCGGACGTCGACCCCGCCGGTGGGCCAGTCGTACCCGGCAGGAAGCGCCGCGGCGTCGAGGTGGAGCGCGCCCCGGTGCCCGCTGAGGAAGACGTGCGCGTGCCCGCCCTTCTCGACCGCGCGGGCCCAGCTCGTCCCCGGGACCTCCAGCGCCCCCAGCCCGCGCGCGCCGGCCAGGTGCGCCTTGTGCTCGGTCATGAACTCGCCCAGCGCCTCGAGCACCGCGACCTGCAGCTCGGGCAGCGAGCCGTCCGCCCGCGGGCCGACGTTCAGCAGCACCCGCCCTCCCCGGGAGACCGCGTCGACCACGTGCCGCACCGCCTGCGCCCCGGACATGTACTGCTCGGCGTCCTCGACCTGGTTGTAGCCGAAGGACAGCCCGATCCCGCGGCAGTTCTCCCACGGACGATCCTCGGGGATCTCCCCCGCCTGGTACTCGGTGGTCACGAAGTCCGCGTGCGCACCGGCGAAGCGATCGTTGATCAGGCCCTCCGGGCGCACGGCATAGAAGTGCTCGAGCAGCTCCCCGAGACCTCCCTCGCCGAAGTGGAAGTTCTCGTCCGGCCAGCCGATGTCGTTCCAGAACACGTCGGGGTGGTACCGGTCGATCAGATCGCGCACATGGGCGCTGCAGTACCTCCCGTACTCGTCATCGCGAGGCCGCTTCAGATCACCGACGTCCTGCCCGCTCACCAGCGGCTCCGTCGGCCGCACGTGCCAGTCCAGACCGCCGGAGTAGTACACCCCGAGACGCAGCCCCGCCCCGGCGACCGCCTCCGCGATCTCGCCGACCAGGTCCCGCCGCGGACCGCGGCGCACCGTGTTGCGATCCCCCGTCCCCGGCGCATCCCACAGCGCGATCCCGTCGTGATGCTTGGTCGTCGGCACCACGTAGTCCGCCCCCGCCCGGTGGAACAGCTCCGCCCACGCCGCCGGATCGAACGCCGGGGTCTCCCACTGGTCCAGGAACTCGTCGTAGGGCGCCCCGCCGTGCACCTCCCGATGGTGCTCCGCCGCCGGGGAGCCCTCGATCCGGATCGTGTTGAAGTACCACTCCGCATAGGGATTGTGCGCGAACCACTCCTGGTCGTCCGCCACCTCCCCGAGCTCCGCGGTGGGCTCCGCCCAGGCCGGGACCGCGTAGGCGCCCCAGTGGATGAAGATGCCCAGCGGGGCATCGCGGAACCAGTCGGGCAGACGCTGCGGGAGGGCGTCCCATCTCGCGGCCTCGCCACCGGCGGTGCGCACCCGGCCCTCCGCGGTCCGGGACTCGGGGTGCTCGGCCTCGGGGCTCTCGGGCACCGGGTTCTCGGGCATGGGGTTCTCGCTCTCGGGCATCTCGCCGCTCCTCGGCTCCATCGCGGGGTGGGTCGCCATGCTCCCACGCCGGGGATCGCAGAACCGCGCCGCGCGGGCGTCGCCCCACGTCGGGACCATGATCGCGCGTTTCGGCGGGGCGAGGGAGCGCGCCGGTGTCCTTGACCCTCCCCGGGCAGACTGTTAATCTCACTGCAATCGATTGCAGAGCGGCGATCGAGGGGGCCGTGGGAGTCGGTGACCGACCGGAGCAGGACCCGCGCCACGACATGAAGGACCGCTCCCCGGGGCCGAGAGGAGATCGGGCCGGGGAGGTCACGTGAGGAGTGGACGATGGACCCAGTCGAGGACGAGAGCACCCGCCGGAGCATGCACAGCGCCGGCCCGACGAGAACACCGCCCGATCTGCCCGGCGGCACCGTCGCCCGGCGCGACCTGCTGCTGGCCGCCGGCCTGGGCGCCGGGGCACTGGGCATCGCCGGATGCGGCCCGCTCAGCTCCGGGGACGGCGGGGGCGGCGGTGACGGGAGCGGACCTGCCGAGATCGGGGTCAAGCCCGCCGAGGGCACCTCCGGCTACGACTTCCTCGTGGGCGTGGGCGACTCGATCACCGAGGAGAACCCCGAGTTCACCTACACCTACACCTTCGTCAACACCAAGGTGCGCCCCCAGATCGAGCAGCGCTGGCGCGCCGGGGACCCGCCGGACCTCGACTACGAGATCTTCAATGCCCAGGTCCCCTCGACCCACGACTTCGCCGAGAACCTGCTGGACCTCACCCCGTACATGGAGGACGAGGTCGACGGGGGCGGCACCTGGGGCGAGAGCTTCCTCGAGGCCGCCTCCCGGGAGACCACGCTGGACGGCAGGACCTACGGGGTGCTGAGCGACACCGCCGTGATCGCGCTGTTCTACAACATCGCGATGTTCGAGGAGCTCGGCATCGAGGCACCCACCACCTGGTCCGACCTGCTCGAGGTCTGCGACGCCCTGAGCGACGCCGACATCGCCCCCATCGCGGTCACCGGGATGTACGAGCCGTACATGGGCTACTGGACCGACTACCTCTTCACCCGTCATGTCGGCTACGACCAGTCCCGTGATGCCGCCTTCAGCGGCGATTTCAGCGACCCGGGCTTCCTGGAGGCCGCCGAGCGGTTCCAGGAGCTGCGCGAGAAGGACCCCTTCATCAACGGCTTCGAAGGGACCGACTTCACCGCGGTGCAGATGGAGTTCTTCCAGGAGAAGGCGGGCATGATCCTCATGGGCAGCTGGCTCGTCGCGGAGATGAAGGACTCGATCCCCGAGGACTTCCGCCTCGGTGTGGTCCCGTTCCCGCAGGTGGATGACGGCGGGGAGGACGACAGCTTCATCGCCGCCTCGAACGTCATGGTCGTCAACAAGGACACCGCGCACGTCGACGCCGTCATCGCCTACATGAAGGCGCTCACCTCGAAGGAGACCCAGACCAGGCGCGCCGAGGAGCAGGGCTCCGTCTCGGCGGTGAAGGACGTCCCCGGCCCGCCCGAGGTGGAGGGCTTCGAGGAGATGATCGCGGGAGCCGGCGAGCTCAACATCCGCCAGTTCGGTCTCGAGTACGTGCCGGACCGCGACACCGCCTTCTACCACGAGGTCGCCAAGTTCACCTTCGGCGACTACGACGCCGCCGAGTTCATCGAGGCGCTCACCACCGCCATGGAATCCGCCGACTGACCGGATCGGGCAGCGGGCCTCGCTGCGCCCGGCCCACCCGACCACCGGGCCGGAGGGCTCCTCCTCCCCCGCCGCGACGGCGTCGCGCTCCTGACCAGTGACCACACACGACGAATGATCTGACCTCGTCCGGCAGCGATCGGGCGTCGACGCGCATGCCGGTCCGACGTGCATGCCAGTCCGAGGAGAACTCATGTCGAAGAAGCGAACGACCCTGTGCGCCCTGGCGGCGGCGACCGCACTCACGGCGACGATGGGCGCCCCGGCGATCGCGGGGCCGGACCTGCAGGAGGCCGGGAAGGACACCGACCAGGGCCCGACCAACGTCATCTACCTCATCGGCGACGGCATGGGCTTCAACCAGATCGACACCGCGTCCCTGTACGAGCACGGGACCAGCAACTACCAGTTCCGTGCCGACCCGGCCACGGGGGAGATCGAGGATCTGCCCGGCGAGGTGGATCCGGTCTTCGCGGACTTCCCGGTCCAGACCGCATCGGCGACCCCCCAGCACGGCAACAGCTACGACGCCGAGCAGACATGGTCCGACTTCGGCCACGCCCTGGAGGACCACACCGACTCGGCCGCCGGCGGCACCGCGCTGGCCAGCGGCGTGCGCACCACCAACGGGGCTGTCGGCGTCGACCCCTGCGGCCGACCGATCGAGAACATCACCGAGCGCGCGGATGCCCGCGGGATGTCCACGGGCGTGGTCACCACGATGCCGTTCAACCACGCCACCCCGGCCTCCTTCTCCGCCCACAACCCTTCGCGCAACAACTACCCGGCCCTGGCCAAGGAGATGATCTTCGAGACCGGTCTCGACGTCATCATGGGCGCGGGACACCCCGGCTACGACGACGACGGCGAGCCGCTGGCGACCCCCGACTACGCGTACATCGACCCGGGCCGGTTCAAGCAGCTCAGCGAGGGCAACAGCCGCTTCGACTTCCTCAGCGAGAAGGACGACTTCGCGGACCTCGCCACCGCGGAGGAGACCCCGGAGCGCGTGTTCGGCCTGGCCGAGGTGGGCGCCGGCCTGCAGTACGCGCGCAGCGGTCCGGACCTCGACGACGACGGCGCCCCGGTGCCGGGCGCCGAGCCCTACGACGCACCGCTGAACGACGCCGTGCCCACCCTGCCCGTGATGGCCGCCGGTGCGCTGAACGTCCTCGACGACGCCGAGGACGGGCTGTTCCTGATGGTCGAGGGTGGCGCGATCGACGCCGCCGCCCACCAGAACGCCCTGAACCGCCAGATCGAGGAGCAGCTCGAGTTCCACGAGACGATCGAGACCGTTGTCGACTGGGTCGAGCGCGAGAGCAGCTGGGAGGAGACGCTCGTCGTCATCACCGCTGATCACGAGACGGGCTACCTCACCGGGCCCGACTCCGATCCCACCTGGGAGCCCATCGAGGGCGCCGAGGGCGAGCTGCCGGTCGCGGAGTACCACACCGGCGGCCACAGCAACTCGCTGGTCCCCGTGTTCGCCCGCGGCCCCGGCGCCGAGGAGATCGGCGCCCGCGCCGACCAGGTCGATCCGGTGCGCGGCGAGCACATGGACAACGTCGACATCGCCGGCGCCATCTTCGAGTCCTGGGGCGAGCCGGTGGTCCCCCCGGGCGGCACGGTCGACGACCCGGGCGAGACCCTGCCGGGCTCGGGCACCGAGGCGGACCCCTACGAGCTGCGCACCTGGGAGGACGTCGAGCTCGTCTCCGCCGCCCCCGATGCCCACTACCGGCTGATGGAGGATCTCGAGCTCGACGACGCGCCCCGCGTCCAGATCGCCTGCGAGTCCCCCGACGGCTTCACCGGCACCTTCGACGGCGACGGGCACGAGATCTCGGGCTTCGTGGGCTACCCCGAGATCGGGGCCGGGCTCTTCGCGGAGAACGCCGGCACGATCCGCAACCTCGCGGTGACCGACGCCGACATCACCGACGGGCCCCGCATCGCCGGGATCCTCGCCGACGTCAACTCCGGCACCATCGAGAGCAGCTGGACCTCCGGATCGATCTCCGGCGCCTCCCGCGTGGGCGGCATCGCCGGCAACTCGACCGGGGAGATCCGCGACAGCTACTCGCTGGCGACCGTGACCTCCGCCGCCACCGAGAGCGGCGGCGTGGCCGGCGTCGGCGTCGCCGGCTCCACCACCGAGCGCGTCTACTCCGCCGGAACGGTCACCGCGGCCTCGAACAACGCCGGCGGCGTGGTCGGCTACGGCTACGGCGGCACGGTCATCCAGGACTCCCTCGCCCTGAATCCCGAGGTCGGCGCCGACGCCTTCGCGCACGGGATCCTGGGCCGGTACAGCTCGGGCGAGCCCACCCTCGCGGGCAACCACGCCTGGGAGGGGACCGAGGCCGGGCCCGCCGGCTACCCGGAGGATCCCGCCGCCGACAACCCCAAGGGCGCCGTGGCCACCACGGAGCAGACCGAGTCCCCGGAGTTCTACTCCGAGACCCTCGGCTGGGACTTCGAGGAGACCTGGGAGTGGGACGACGAGCTGAACCGCCCCACCCTCCGCAACGCCCCCGAGAAGTGATCCCGCACCCCGTTCCCCGGAAAGGAACTGTCCGATGAGCACTCGCCAGACCGCCCGGACCATCGTCGCCGACGCCCGCCGCACGGGGGCCGACGCCGTCAGGGCCTTCGCCACCCGCGGCCCGGCGGGCCTGCGCCTGAGCCGACGACACCTGCTGCAGGCGACCGGCCTGGGAGCGGTCGGGATGGAGGTGGCGGGGAACGTCTCCCCCGGCGCGGACGCCGCGCCGGCCCCGGCCGAGGCCGCCCCGCTGGACGGCGGCGACCTCAAGCACTACACCGGCCAGTTCCACTCCCACACCGGGGTCAGCAGCGACCACGCCACGACGCGCGGCGAGCCGATCGACGCGTGGAAGCATGTGGCCGAGGCGTCGGACCTCGACTTCTTCGCAGTGACCGAGCATGACGTCACGTATGACGTGCGCAATGCGGACATCGAGACCGAGGACTGGCGGGACGCCGTGTCCCAGGAGTGGCGACTCCTCCACGAGCAGGCGGAGGAGTTCAACAAGGACGTGGAGTCCACTGGGCTGATCGCGATCCCGGGCACGGAGCACACCTGGTACGACTACTCCGGGCACAGCAACTCCTTCAACACGAACTGGCTGGTCACCGCACAGAGCGGCGGGGACCACCACGCCGCCGGCTTCTGGGGCATCGGCCACCTGATGTTCGACCTGCCGATGTTCTACGCCCGCCTGGCCGAGGATCCAGGGGCTCTGGGCCAGTTCAACCACCCCAATCCCGTGGGCGGCGGCAACTTCTTCGACTTCACCCACCTCACCCCGGAAGCCGACGCGCGGATGAACACCATCGAGGTGCGCGGCGACGACGCCTTCCGGGAGGAGTACACGCTGGCGCTGGACGCCGGCTGGCACGTCGGCCCGGTCTACGGGGACGACGAGCACCACGACCGCTGGGGCGAGAACGACCCGGTGACCGGGATCTGGGCGACCGCGCAGACCGAGGAGGCTCTGTACGAGGCGTTCCGGAACCGGGCCCTGTACGTCTCCAAGGACCGCAACGCCCAGCTGCTGGTCCGCGGCAACGGCGAGATCATGGGCAGCGTCCTGGACGGTGACACCACCAGCCTCGACCTGCAGATCCAGGCCATGGATCCCGACCCCGAGGACACCTTCGCCACGCTCATCGTCCGCACCAACGGCGGCGAGGAGGTCCACACCGCGGAGGACCTCGGCCGGGAGGTCGACGAGACCGTGAGCCTCGAGGTCTCCGACGGCGACTACTACTGGGTCGAGCTCCTCCAGGAGGACGGCGACGCGCTGTTCTCCGCACCGATCTGGATCGGCGAGCGCGTGGCCGGGGCGAACTACGCCCCGGAGATCGAGCTGCTCGGCCGGACCCCGTCGTCGGCGGCGAACGGCCAGTCGGTCCCCCTGCCGGGAGTGCGGGCGACGGATGACAGCGGGACCAGCCCGACGGTCGTGATCACCGTCTACAACGGAGAGGGCGAGGTCGAGCACGACGGGAACTCGTTCACGGTCTCGGGCTACGACGACCACTACGTCGTCGTCCGGGCCACGGACGACCAGGGCAGCACGGCGGCGAAGTACTACCGGATCCAGGTGAGCCAGACGTCCCTGGACCCGGAGACCGTCTTCCGGCACTTCACCCCCACGGTGACCGTGGGCGCCGCCCCCGGGGAGGTCGGCATCGCGGTCTCGACCGACGTCAAGATCGCCACGGCCCACGTGCAGTACCTGCCGGAGGGGTCGGACGACTGGGACGGGGCGCCGACCGTCTCCACGGCGGAGGACCAGGTGTACGAGGTCGTGCGCGAGGGCCGCGACGGCGAGGAGTACATCGACAGGGTCGGTGGGCAACCGCTGCGCGCCCACGACCTCGACCTCACCGGGCTGGAGCCCGGCGAGACGTACCAGTACCGCCTGGGGGTCAGCGAGTCGGGCCCCTGGACGGAGGTGCAGGGCACCTTCACCGCTCCGAGCGCGGACGACGCACCGCTCTACGTGCTGGGCGACCTGGAGGTCGACTCCGGCGAGGAGAGCGACTACGCCCTGTTCACCGGCATGCTGGACGTGCTGCGCGAGCAGGATGACCAGGGTGCCGTGCTGCTGCAGACCGGAGACCTGGTCGGCGCCGGCGGACGCGCCGAGTTGTGGGACGAGGTGTCCGAGCATGTGCTGAGCGGGCTCGACATCCCGCTCGCCCCGATGGTCGGCGACGGCGAGACCGGCATCTTCGACGAACCGGACGGCGACAAGGAGTTCGATGACATCACCCAGCTCCGCAACGCGATCTTCCGGGGGATGTTCAACGCGCCCGACAACGGCAGCGCCGTCGGGGAGAGCAACTACTCCTTCGACCAGGGCGATGTGCACGTGGCGGTGCTCAACGGACGCTACGACCTGAAGGCCCAGCTGGAATGGCTCGCCGAGGACATGCACGCCACCGAGGCGACCTGGCGGGTCGTCGCCGGGCACTACTCCTACTACGGCGGCGCGCGCGCCGAGGACTTCGGCATGATCGGCGATCGCGCGATGGTCACCGAGGCCTTCGACCAGCTGGGGGTCGACCTCTACCTCGGCGGCCACGATCACCTCTACAAGCGCACCACGATCACCGACGGGGAGGTCGCCGAGACCCCCGAGGAGGTCGCCGAGGGCACGACGTTCGTGACCGTGGGCTCGGCCGGCCCCTCCTTCGACGACAACAAGGAGTTCTGGTGGGACGACGTCGTCGTCGACGAGGACGTCCAGACCGGGCTGATCCTCGACGTGACCGACGACGGGCTGCGTCTGCGGGCGTTCGACGCGACCGGCGGGGCGATCGACGAGCTCACCATCGGCACGATCCGGCGGGACGACGTCTCGCTCAGCTCCGCGACGGTGGTCGACGGAGAGGTCGCGATCGGTCTGACCGGATACGCGGACTCCCCCGACGAGGTCGTCGTGGTCGCCGAGACCACCGACGCCTCCGGCTCGACCGTGATCGAGACCCGCACGCAGACCGTGGCGCTGGCCCATACCGGCGGCGAGCAGGCGGTGGTCTTCGACGAGCCGCTGCCGGTCGAGCACGACCAGAACGCCGAGGTCGAGGTCCAGGACACCGACGGGAACGTCCTGGTGGAGGCGGTGACGGTGCACGAGGCCTTCACCGGGTCCGGCACGGAGGCGGATCCGTACGTGATCCACTCCTGGGAGCAGATGGAGCTCATCGCCGAGGCCCCCGACGCCCACTATCTGCTCGCGAACGACCTCGAGCTCAACGGCGCGCCGCGTCCGCAGATCGGCGCGGAATGGGTCCTGCAGGACGACGCCAAGGGGTCGACCCGGGGCCCGGGCGCCTTCACCGGAACGTTCGACGGCGGCGGCCACACGATCTCGGGCTTCCGCGCCGACGGCGAGGTCGGCGGCGGGCGCTACACCCTCGGGGCAGGGCTGTTCGAGACCAACGCCGGCACCATCCGGGACCTGGGCGTCGCGGATGCCCGGGTCGAAGGCGGGCCGCGCATCGGCGGACTGCTCGCGGACACGAACGCCGGGACGATCCAGCGGTGCTGGACCTCGGGCTCGATCCACGGCAGCGCCCGCATCGGCGGGCTGGTCGGCGACTCGCAGGGCGAGATCCAGGACTGCTACTCGACCGCCGATTCCGGCACGGCGAGCACCGAGACCGGCGGCGTGGTCGGCGTCGGTGTCGCGGACTCGATCACGGAGCGGGTCTACGCGACCGGTGAGGTGGAGGCCGAGACCAACAACGCCGGCGGCGTGATGGGCTACGGCTACGGCGGCACGGTCCTGCGCGACTCCATCGCCCTGAACCCCTCGGTGACAGCCGCGCAGTCCGCTCACGCGGTGCTCGGGCGCTACTCCGGAGGGACCCCCACGCTGGAGGGCAACTACGCCTGGGAGGACATGGAGGTGGCCGAGGAGAGCTACACCGTCGACCCGGCCCCGGACAACCCGAAGGGCGGCCCGGCCACCCAGGACCAGATCCGGTCCCCCGAGTTCTACGCCGAGACGCTCGGCTGGGACTTCGACGAGGTCTGGGAGTGGAACGACGACCTGAACCGGCCCACGCTCCAGAGCACGCCCGAAGATGGGTGACACCATCGGGCGGCATCCCCGACGAACTGCCCACGACAGGGCACATGACACGTCCCGCGACCACCCGGCCCACGAGGACGACGCGTCCTCGGCCCGGAAGGGAGACGAATGACTGAGGTTCCTCCGATCCGCTCGGCGCCGGACCGCTCGAGACCGGGCCGCTCGACGCGAGGACGGGGCGAGCCCCGTCGCATGAACATCGTCGAGAGGCAGCGACGGCGCCTGGCCGTGCCGTTCATGCTGCTGCCCTGCATCCTCCTGGGAGCGTTGTTCGTCTTCCCGTTCGTGCAGACGATCTATCTCTCCTTGACCGACTGGTACGGGACGTTCCAGACCACGGGATGGGTGGGGCTGCAGAACTACACGAACCTGATGGGCGACGAGCTGTTCCTCAGCGCGATCTGGAACACGCTGGTCTACTTCGGGCTCTCGCTCGTGGTGCTGTTCCCGCTGGCGCTGTTCATCGCCTGGGGGCTGATGCGCACCAAGGGCACCCGCTCCTTCTACCAGCTGGCGATCTTCGCCCCGGCAGTGCTGTCCGTCTCCGTCGCGGGCGTGCTGTGGAAGTTCATCTACAACCCGAACTTCGGGCTGCTGAACACCGTGCTCGAGAGCATCGGCCTGGGCGGACTGAGCCGAGCATGGCTCGGGGACGCCTCCACCGCGATGTTCGGCATCGTGGTGGCGGTGATCTGGCACGGCATCGCCACCTGGATCATCCTGCTGCTGGCCGGGATGGACAGGATCCCCACCGAGCTCACCGAGGCGGCGTCCCTGGACGGCGCCTCCGACTGGAGGGTGTTCCGCAGCGTCACCCTGCCGCTGCTGTGGCCCGTGCTGAGCACGCTGCTGGTGCTGTGGTTCATCCAGTCGATGCAGACCTTCGCCTTCATCTACGTGATGACCGACGGCGGACCGCACGGAGCGACCGAGGTCATGGCGACCTACATGTACCGCCTCGCCTTCGGCGGGCGCATGTTCGCCTACGGCTCGGCGATGGCGATCATCATGACCGCCATCGTGCTGGTGATGAGCCTCATCGGCTCCAAGTTCCTGAAGGGGGATCGCTTTGAGAACTGAACGTCGAGGCGGCGCGCTCCGCGCCCTGAGAAGGCATCCCCTCGTCTTCGCCTCCCTGACCGTCTACGCGCTGTTCAACATCTTCTGCCTGCTGTGGCTGATCAGCACCTCGCTCAAGGGGTCGGCCGAGATCCTGGCCACCAGCCCCTGGACGCTGCCGGAGACGCCGCTGTGGCAGAACTACGTGGACGCGTGGACGTACGGCCGGATGGGCACGTACCTGATGAACTCGGTGATCGTCACCTCCATCACCACCGCGGCGGTGCTCGCCCTGGGCAGCCTCAGCGGGTACATCTTCGCCCGCGTGCAGTTCCCCGGCCGCGCGGCGCTGATCGCGGTGTTCATGGCGGCGATGATGATCCCGCCCTTCGCCCTGGTGGTGCCGCTGTTCGACGTGCTCGCCTGGGCCTCGCTCCTGGACTCCCGCACCGGGCTGGTGCTGGTGTACGTGGCGATGGAGCTGCCGCTGGTCACGTTCATCCTCACCTCCTTCCACCAGACGCTGCCCAAGGAGCTGGAGGAGGCCGCGAGCATCGACGGCGCCTCCGCCTTCGGGACGTTCTGGCGCGTGGTGCTCCCCCAGACCGGACCGGCTCTGACCGCGTGCGGGATCGTGGTGGTGCTGCGCATCTGGAACGAGTTCATCTTCGCTCTGACCTTCATCAGGGACGAGCAGGTGCTCACGCTCGCGGTGGGCATCTTCAACCTCAGCCAGGTGGCGGACTACTCCTCCAACTGGGCGGTGCTGTTCGCCGGCATGGTGATCAGCGTGATGCCCGTGCTCATCGTGTTCGGGCTCTTCCAGCGCAACTTCACCAGCGGCATGGCGCAGGGCGCGATGAAGCTCTGAGGGTCCCGACCCGGGAGGCATCCGCGCCCGCGGGACCACGACCATGCACCACCCCGACTTCGCACCCGCCCGACACGCACGACCCCGACCGCGCACCACCCCGACCCCGCAGGAGGCCCCCGTGACCCGCACCCAGGACGGGACCGTCGTGCAGGAGGACCCCGCGCGGGACGACGACCCGGTGCTCGCGGCGCCCGATCCCGGCGCGTCCCGCGAGGAGGTGCTCACGCACTTCCGGGACGACGTCTACGGCCGGTCCCCGCAGGACGGCTGGGACCTGTCCTGGGACCTGCTGGCCGAGCACGTGACGCCCGCCCGCATCCTGCGCCAGCAGTGGTCGCTCGTGATCACCACGGCGCGGGGCACCTGCCGCTGCGTGGTGATGATCGACCTGCCGGCCACCTCCGGTCCGGTCCCGGCCTTCCTGGGGCTGAACTTCCGCGGCAACCACGCCGTGACCGCTGACACCGACGTCCTGGACGTCCAGCACGAGACGGCCGATCGCTGCGGGGAGGTCCACTACGAGGGCCTGCGCGAGCCCGTCACGCTCCCCGTGCCCCGCGGCGTCGAGGCGCACCGCTGGCCCGCGGAGCTGGTGACCGGGCGCGGCTTCGCGGCGATCACCGCCTGCTACCTGCAGGCCGGGCCGGACGGCGCCGCCCTCTTCGACCACGGCATCCCGGCCCTCTTCGACACCGCCGCCGCCCGAGCGGAGGACCCCTGCGCCTGGGGCGGCATCTCGATCTGGGCCTGGCTGCTCTCGAGGATCCTCGACGCGCTGGAGGCGGGGATGTCCCCCGCGGTGGATGCGGGCAGGGTGGCGGTGCTCGGCCACTCGCGGCTGGGCAAGACGGCGCTCTGGGCCGCGGCGCAGGACCCGCGCTTCGCCGCCGCGATCAGCAACGACTCCGGGTGCATGGGGGCCGCCCTGTCCCGTCCCGTGGGCGAGACGCCCGAGGTGCTGGCCCGCATCCGGCCCTACTGGTTCGCCCCGGGGTTCGCCGAGCCGGTCCTGGCCGGCACCCCGCTGCCGGTCGACCAGCATCAGCTGCTCGCCGCGATCGCCCCGCGCCCGCTCCACGTCGCCAGCGCGAGCGACGACCTCAACGCCGACCCCGCCGGGGAGCTCGCGGCGCTCCTGGCGGCCGCTCCCGCCTGGCTCGTCGGCGGGACGTCGAACAACGGGACCTCGGCCGCCGCGGCGCTCCCACCGCCGGACACCGTCCACCACTGGCCGGACGCACCCCTGGGCCACCACCTCCGCCGAGGCGGTCACGACATGATGCCGTGGGACTGGATGCAGTGGCTCGATGCCGCCGAACGGTGGCTCTGAGCCCGCCCACCCGGGAACCAGCTTCTCCGTCACCATCGCAGGCATCGAGTCCCTCACCCTCCCTGGCGCCGTCGACCCCCGCGCCCCTAGGATCGAGGGGTCCCCCCACCGCTACCAGCGTCGGCAGCGTCCTCCTCCCCGACCCGCGCTGGAGCTCCCGTGACCTCTTCCGTCCCGACGCCGTCCGCTGTCCCGACGCCGTCCGCACCGCTGGCCCCCGGCCGCCTCCGACTGGTCATCCTCGCGATGTCGATGGGCGCCTTCGCGATCGGCACCACCGAGTTCGCCTCCATGGGGCTGCTGCCGCAGATCGCCCGCTCGCTGCAGGTGAGCGTCCCTCAGGCCGGCCTGCTCATCACCCTGTACGCGCTCGGCGTGGTGGTCGGGGCGCCGCTGGTGACCATCGCCGCCGTGAAGGTGCCGCGCTCCCGGCTGCTGGTGGCGCTGATCGCCCTCATCGGCCTGGGCAACCTGCTCTCGGCGATGGCCCCGAACTTCTCGGTCCTCGCCGGGGCGCGCTTCGCCTCCGGCCTCCCCCACGGCGCCTACTTCGGGGTCGCCTCGCTGGTCGCGGCCCGTCTCTCGCCGCCTGGGCGCCGCGCCCGCTCCGTGTCCCTGGTGATGCTGGGCCTGACCATCGCGACGATGCTGGGCGTGCCCGCCTCCACCGCGCTCGGCCAGAGCATCGGCTGGCGCTCCGCGTACGTGATCGTGGTGGTGATCGCGGCCGCGACCACCGTCACGATCTGGCGCCTGGTGCCCGAGCCCGAGAACTCCGGGGCCACCGGCTCGATCCGGGCGGAGCTCGGCGCGCTGCGCCGGGTGCAGGTGTGGTTCGCGCTCGGCATCGGCGCGATCGGCTTCGGCGGGATGTTCGCCGTCTACAGCTACATCGGGGAGATCGTCCCCGGCGTGATGGGCCTCGGCGAGCGCGCCGTGCCGGTGGCGCTGTTCGTGTTCGGCGTGGGCATGACCGTGGGCAACATCGTCGCCGGTCGCCTTGCCGATCGCAGCGTCTACGGCACCATCTTCCTGGGCCTGGTCGGCATGGCGGCCACCTTCACCGTGTTCGCCCTCGTCGCCCATCAGGCCGTGCCGGGGATGATCCTGCTGTTCGTCGTCGCCGTGGCCTCCCAGCTGCTGGGCCCCTCGCTGCAGCTGTTCCTCATGGATGCCTCCCCCGACGCGCCCTCGCTCGCCGCCGCCCTGCACCACTCGGCCCTGAACATCGGCAACTCGCTCGGCGCGGCCCTGGGCGCGGCCGTGCTCGCCGTCGGCTGGGGCCTGCTGGCCCCCGCCTGGACCGGCGTGGTGCTCGCGCTGCTGGGCCTCGGGATCGCCGGCTGGTCCTTCCGTGTGCACCGCCGGCAGATCGCCCGGGCCGCCCTCGCCGCGGAGCAGGCCGCGGCGGCGCCGGTGCCCTGCTGAGCGGTCCGTCCGGGCGGTGAGCCCTCGGCGTCACGGCCGGTACCGCTCGAGGATCGTCTCCGCCCGGCGGCGCAGTGCGAGCCGCAGAGCCTCCGGCTCCTGGACGTCGACGGCCGTGCCGAGCTGCCAGATCGCCCAGACCGCATGCCGCAGGTCCTCGAACAGCACCTCGAGGCGCACCCACCCCTCCGCCTCGTCGGCGTCCTCCGCGCGGACCCCGCGCACCGTCTCCAGCAGCTCCTCCCGTCGGCCGGCCTCGATCCGCAGCCGGACGGGGAGACGACCCTCGGCCAGGAACGCCGCGCTGCGCTCGGCCCAGACCCGGTCCAGGTCCACCCGGTCGGGCCGCTCGGCGGCCTCGTCCAGCACCTCGGCGGCGAGCATGCGCGAGACCCTGTACGTGCGGTCCTCCCCTGCCCTCGTGGCCAGCAGGTAGGTGCGGCCGCGGACCATCACCAGGCCGATCGGGTCGATCGTGCGGTGATCGGGCTCCGTGCCCGCGGCGGCGTAGCGGATCCGGAGCCTGCGCCCGGCGAGCACGCCGTGACGGACCGCCTCCAGCACCCCGGGCACGGTCCGCTCCGCGCTCCCCGGGCGCGAGAGCAGATCGCTCTCCGGCTCGAGCAGGAGCCTCTGCGCCGCGTCGTCCAGGTCGGCGCGGCGGCCCTCGGGCAGTGCATCGACCACCTTGAGCGCCGCGGAGGAGAGGGACGTGCCGAGTCCGAAGGCCGGCCCGCTGCGGTGGGAGACCGCGGTGAGCAGCGCGAGCGCCTCGTCCGCCGTCAGACCGGTCAGCTCGGTCCGGAACCCCGGCAGCAGGGCGAAGCCGCCATGCCGCCCGCGCTCCGCGTAGACGGGCACCCCCGCCGTGGACAGCGCGTCGATGTCGCGCAGCACGGTGCGCACGGACACCTCGAGCTCTGCGGCCAGCTGGCCGGCGGTCATGCGCTCCCGCCGACGCAGCAGGAGCACCAGGGAGACCAGACGATCGGCGCGCACGGCACCGATCCTTCCAGCAATCACGACAGCAGGTGTCATGTTTCCTCGGAAGACTCCTCCTGCGGGCGTCGAGGACGGCGGCCACCGGGCCCCGGGCGCTCGCACCGAACGACAGGAGTGGACGAGGAGTGGACATGGAACGCACTGCCATCAACCCGGTGACGTGGTCGCAGGAGCTCGGATTCGACCAGGGGACGGTCGTGACGGGGCAGAGCCGCACGCTCTACATCTCGGGCCAGACCGCGATGTCACCCCAGGGACGCCCGGAGCACGACGGGGACATCGCCGCGCAGCTGGCCCTGGCGACGGACAACCTCGAGGCCGTCCTCCGTGCGGCCCGCATGACGCTCGCCGACCTGGTGCGGCTGAACGTGCACACCACCGACGTGGAGGCGCTCATGCCCTGCTACGGCGTGCTCGCCGCACGGCTCGGCGCCGCGGGCGTCGCGCCGACGACCACCATGCTCGAGGTGACGAGGCTCGCCGTGCCCGGGCAGCTGGTGGAGCTCGAGGGCACGGCGGTCGCCTGAGCGGTCGCCCCGCCCCGGTGCGCCGCCGGGTCTCTCATCGCCCGTGGGCGCGGGCGGGGATCTGGGTGGCGAGCTTCCCGCCGGAGACGTCCAGAAGGGCACCGGTGATGTACGAGGCCTGGTCGCTGGCCAGGAAGATCAGCAGGTCGGCGACGTCGTCGGCACTCTCCCAGCGCCGCAGCGAGAGGGTGTCCAGCAGGCGGTCCTGCTGCTCCGCGGGCATCTCGGCGAAGCCGTTCATGGCGGTGGGCACCATGCCGGGGGCGTAGGAGTTCACGGTGATGTCCCAGGGGCCGAGCTCGGAGGCGAGCACGCGGGTCAGCTGGACCACGGCCGCCTTCGAGGAGGCATAGGCCGCGCTGGCCACGCTCGGCACGATAGCGGCGAACGAGGCGGCGTTGATGATGCGCCCCCGGCCGGCCGCCTGCATCACCGGCGCGACGGCCCGGCTCATGAGGAACACCCCGCCGACGTTGACGTCGAAGCAGGCCCTCCAGCTCTCCCACGGGATCTCGGCGACGGGCGCCTCGACGTTGATGCCGGCGTTGTTGACGAGCACGTCGATCGTGCCGTGCTCCTGGACCACGGCCTCGACCGCGGACTGCACGGAGTCCGGGTCCGTGACGTCGCAGAGGCCCTGACGGATCGTCGTCGCGGCCGCAGGGCTCCTCTCCGGGAAGGCGAGGTCGAGGGCGGTCACCCGTGCCCCTTCGTCGGCGAACCGCTGCGCGAGAACCGCACCGATGCCGCGCGCCGCACCGGTCACCACCACGACCCTGTCCCTCAGATCCAGCTCCATCGCATCGTCCTCTCCCGCGGCCCGCGCCGCCGTCCTCGACCTCGGGGGATCCGAGCGACCCCCGCAATAGACATACTATTGAACGCGGCGGGACCCTGTCACCCACGGCAGCGTCCTGCAGCACGAATCCGGGACACCAGCGAGAGGACCACCATGGACACCACGACCCGTCGCACGCTCTGGATCACCGGAGGGGGCAGCGGCATGGGCCGCGCCGTGGCACTCGCCGCAGCGCGCAGCGGATGGGCGGTGGCCCTCAGCGGACGCCGACGGGACACGCTCGAGAAGATCGTCCAGGAGATCTCCGCCGCGGGCGGCGCCGCCCTCGCACTCCCCCTGGACGTGCGGGACCGGGACGCGCTCACCGCCGCCGCAGAGCAGGTCGTCGCGACCTTCGGCGGACTGGACGCCCTGGTGCTCGCCGCCGGGCAGAACTCCCCGCGGCGGCGCTGGGAGGACCAGGGCATGGAGGAGTTCGAGTCCGTCGTCGCCACCAACCTCACGGCCGTCGCGACCACGCTCGATGCGGCCCTGCCCCATCTGCGCCGTCGCGGCGGCGCCGTGGTGGCGATCTCCTCCTACGCCGGGTGGTCCTTCCAGCCCGGCGCCGGTGTGGCCTACTCCGCGTCCAAGACCGCCGTCTCCTCCCTGATGCGCACGCTGAACCAGCAGGAGGCCGTCCACGGGGTGCGCGCCTGCCATCTGTGCCCGGGCGATGTCGCGACCGACTTCCTCGAGCAGCGGCCACAGGTCCCGGACGAGGCCGCGCGGGCGCTCATGCTGACGGCGGAGGACATCGCCCGCACCGTCGAGTTCGTGCTCGAGTCCCCGGCGCACGTGCGCGTCGACGAACTCGTCATCTCCCCGCTCTCGCAGGCGTGACCGCCGCCCGGACGGCCTTCGAGCGGGCACTGGACCAGCTCGGGCGCGAGATCGTCACGGGCGCGCTGCCCCCGGACCATGCGGACACCGTGGAGGGCTTCGGCCAGCGCTCCGGCGCGTCCCGCAGCGTGGTGCGGGAGGTCACCCGGGTGCTCGGGGCGATGGGGATGCTCAGCGCCGGACGACGGGTGGGCCTGCGGGTCCTGCCGCCGGAGAGCTGGGACACGCTGGATCCGCGGGTGATCCGGTGGAGGCTCGACGGTCCCGGCTCCGCCGAGCAGGTCCAGGAGCTGAGGTCCCTGCGGCACGCGATCGAGCCCGCGGCCGCCGCAGCGGCTGCCGAGTCCGTTCGCCGTGGCACCGCGACCACGCAGCACCTGAGCAGGGCGGTCCGCGCGCTCGAGCACGCCGGCTCGGGCAGCGACGCCGTGGAGTTCCTCGTCACCGATCAGGCCTTCCACACCGCGGTCCTCGACCTCTCGGGGAACACGATGATGATCAGGTTGCGCCGCGTCATCGAGGAGGGGCTGCGACACAGGGCGCTCACCGAGCGGGGCGCCCGTCGCCCCGAGCCCCACGACCTCGGGCTCCACGTCGCCGTGGCAGCCGCCATCGACGCCGGCGATGCCGCCCGGGCCGCGGAGGCGATGCGGGAGATCATCGAGCGGACGTCCCCCAGCGGCCGCTGATCCCGCCGCCCGCCGTCACCACCGCGCACCGGGACCACGCGCTCCGACACCACCCGCGGGATTGGCTCCGGCCGCTGAGTGCGCGGCGGGCGGCGCGTCTGCCGGGCCCCTGCCGGCGTCTCCGCGCAGCACCCGGCCGACCCTCCCCG
>NZ_JBQSWB010000011.1:0-162680 GCF_052446295.1 Brachybacterium sp. AOP43-C2-M15 | reverse complement strand
GGATGGCGACGGTCTCGTACCGCTTCTTGAGCCGGGTGATGCCGTCGAGGGCGATGCGGCAGGTCTCGTCGGTGCGGAACACCTGGACGTTGGCGTCCATGAGCTCCTGCAGCTCGCTGCGGATGTCGGCGATGCGGTCCTCGGTCGCGGGCCGGTCGCGCAGGCGCTCGAGCAGTTCGACCGTGGGGTCCTCGACGCCCTCGGGGAGCTCAGGGAGGTCCACGGTCTCGGCGTGCTCCGCGGCGGCGATGCCGGCACGGCGCCCGAACACGTTGATGTCCAGCAGCGAGTTGGTGCCCAGGCGGTTGCCCCCGTGCACCGACACGCAGGCGGTCTCGCCGGCGGCGTACAGGCCCGGGATCACGTCGGTCGCATTGCGCAGCACCTCGCCGCGGATGTTCGTGGGGATGCCCCCCATGCCGTAGTGCGCGGTGGGGAAGACCGGCACCGGCTCGGTGTACGGCTCCACCCCGAGGTAGGTGCGCGCGAACTCGGTGATGTCCGGGAGCTTCGCATCGATGTGCGCGGGCTCGAGGTGGGTCAGGTCGAGGTAGACGTAGTCCTTGTTCGGGCCGGCGCCGCGGCCCTCGCGCACCTCGTTCGCCATGGCCCGGGCGACCACGTCGCGCGGGGCGAGGTCCTTCAGGGTCGGGGCGTAGCGCTCCATGAAGCGCTCCATGTCGCTGTTGCGCAGGATGCCGCCCTCGCCGCGGGCCGCCTCCGAGAGGAGGATGCCCAGGCCGGCCAGGCCCGTGGGGTGGAACTGGAAGAACTCCATGTCCTCGAGCGGGATGCCGCGGCGGAACGCCATCGCGGGGCCGTCGCCGGTGAGCGTGTGCGCGTTCGAGGTGGTCTTGAAGATCTTCCCGAAGCCGCCCGAGGCGAACACGACCGACTTCGCGCGGAAGACGTGGATCTCCCCGGAGGCGAGCTCGTAGGTGACCACGCCCGAGGCGCGCACGCCCTCGTCGCTGCGGGGGTCGCCGGTCATCAGCACGTCGAGCACGTAGTACTCGTTGAAGAACTCCACCTGCTGCTTCACGCAGTTCTGGTAGAGGGTCTGGAGGATCATGTGACCGGTGCGGTCCGCGGCGTAGCAGGCGCGGCGCACGGGCGCCTCGCCGTGCTCGCGGGTGTGGCCGCCGAAGCGCCGCTGATCGATCCTGCCTTCGGGCGTGCGGTTGAAGGGCAGGCCCATCTTCTCCAGGTCGAGCACCGCGTCGATGGCTTCCTTGGCCATCACCTCGGCGGCGTCCTGGTCCACCAGGTAGTCACCGCCCTTGACCGTGTCGTAGGTGTGCCACTCCCAGTTGTCCTCCTCGACGTTGGCCAGGGCGGCGCACATGCCGCCCTGCGCCGCGCCGGTGTGGGACCGCGTGGGGTAGAGCTTGGTGACGACCGCGGTGCGGGCGCTCTTGGAGGACTCCAGGGCGGCGCGCATGCCGGCACCGCCGGCGCCGACGATCACCACGTCGTAGTTATGGGTCTGCATGTCGGGTGACTGCTCCGTTTCGGGTCGACCGGGAAGTGAGGAGGGCGGCCGGTGGGACCGGCCGCCCGTGGGGACGTCAGCCCTCGCAGAAGGAGGGCAGCAGGCTCGGGTCGGCGCCGACGGGGCACGGGTCGAAGGTGAAGATCACCAGGGTGCCCAGCACGATCGTGACCACGACGGCGAAGTACAGCAGGCCCTTGAGGACCAGGCGGAGCCGGTCGCCGCGGGCGTAGTCGTTGATGATCGTCCGCACGCCGTTTCCGCCGTGGAGGAGGCCGAGCCACAGCATCAGCAGGTCCCAGACCTGCCAGAAGGGCGAGGCCCACTTGCCGCCGACGAAGGCGAAGTCGATGCCCTGGACGCCCTGGCCGAGCCACAGGTTCACGAAGAGGTGGCCGAAGACGAGGATCACCAGCAGCACGCCCGAGGCGCGCATGAACACCCACGAGAGCATCTCGGCGTTCAGGCCGCGCATGCCGGTGCGGCGGTAGCGGGTGCTCGGATCCGGGATCGAGGTGGTGGGGGTCGACATCGGGATCACGCTCCGAACATGTGCATGAGGTGGCGGGGGAGGAAGCCGGCCATGAGGACGACCCACGCGATCACGACGCCCCAGAACAGGCCGCGCTGGCGCTTGGTGCCCTGGGACCAGAAGTCCACGAGGATGATGCGCAGGCCGTTGAGGGCGTGGAAGAGGATCGCGCCGACCAGGCCGACCTCGCCGAGACCGAACACCACGGTCTTGTAGTGCCCGATCACCTCGTTGTACGCCTCGGGGGAGACGCGCACGAGAGCGGTGTCCAGGACGTGCACGAGCAGGAACAGGAAGATGAGCATTCCTGAGATGCGGTGGGCGACCCAGGACCACATGCCCTCGCGTCCGCGATAGAGCGTCCCGGATTGGGCTGAAGCCACGGAGATCCTCCAGAAGCGTCGGGATGGCGCCGGGAACGGTGATGAGATGCCGCGGAGTGCGGCGCGAGTCCCGCCGGAGCCTGCTCCGGCGGGAGGTCGCGGCGTGCACCGTCCGCGAGCGGTGGCTCACGAGGCGGTCGTTTCACGACACGGCGACATCATCATCGCCCCCGACAGGGGCTCTGCCAGCGTAGCACCAGGCAGGGGCGCGGTTGCGCCGATGCGTGGTCACGCCGCGAGCGCGTCGGGACGGCATTGGGGTGCGGGGTGGGGTGCCGATACGCTGGGCCGATGCCACAGTCCCCGTTCGTCCCCGTGATCCCCGCCGGCGGCTCCGGCACGCGACTGTGGCCCCTCTCACGGCGCGCGCACCCGAAGTTCCTGCTGGATCCCACGGGCGAGGGCAGCTCCCTCCTCCAGCAGACCGTGCGGCGCCTCGGCCCGCTCGCCGATGCCCCGCCCCTGGTCGTGACCGGTGCCGAGCATGCGGTGATCGTGCGGGAGCAGCTCGCGGACGTCGCCCCGGCGGAGGTCGTGGCAGAGCCCTCCCCGCGCAGCTCGATGCCGGCGATCGCGCTGGCCGCCGCCCTCGTCGAGCGGGACCGTCCCGATGCCGTCATCGGCTCCTTCGCCGCCGACCACCTGATCGGGGACCAGCAGGCCTTCGCCCGCGCCGTGCACAGCGCCCGCGCGGCCGCGGAGCTCGGGTACCTCGTCACCCTCGGCATCGCCCCGACGCGACCGGCGACCGGCTTCGGCTACATCGAGCAGGACGGCGCAGGGACCGCGGGCGTCGCTGCGGAGGGCGGGGGCGCCCGGTGCGATGCCGCCCTGCGCGAGAGCGGGGCGCGACCGGTGGTGCGCTTCGTCGAGAAGCCGGATCGCGAGCGCGCGGAGCGGTTCCTGGCCACCGGCCGCTTCCTGTGGAACGCCGGGATGTTCGTGGTGCGCGCCTCGGTGCTGCTGGACGAGCTGACGGCCCAGATCCCTCCGCTCGCGCGCGGCGTGCGAGAGATTGCCGCCGCGCGCGGCACCGGTCGGTACCAGGAGGTGCTCGAGCGCGTGTGGCCGCACCTCACCGCGATCGCCATCGATCACGCCCTGGCCGAGCCTCTCGCCGCCCAGGGGAGGGTGGCGGTGGTGCCCGCCGCCTTCGGCTGGGACGACGTCGGCGACTTCGCGGCCCTCTCCCGGCAGCTGCGCGAGCACGGCCGCGCCTCGCCGGCGGAGGACGAACGGGCCGCCCCGCCCGGGGGCGACGTCCGCGTGCTGGGAAGCGCGTCCGTCGATGCCGTCTCCTCGCGCGCCACGGTGTACGGTGCGACCGATCGCCACATCGCCCTGGTCGGGCTGGACGGCATCAGCATCGTCGACACCGAGGACGCGCTGCTGGTGCTCGCCGACGAGCAGGCGCAGGATCTCCCGGTGCTCGTCGCCCGCCTTGAGGAGCGCGGACTGGGCCGCCTGCGCTGACCGTCGACCGCCCGCTGCGGCCACCCCGCGCGGCGCCGACTCCGGCGCCCCGCGTCCGCGGCCCTCGGTGCAGGACCCCGCCGCGCATCGCGTCGTCCCTCGGGGCGGCGTCACGACCGACCGACGTCCACGCCGGGCGCCGACGACACAGAACGCAGGGAGTGCACAGGTGGAGCAGTCGCAGCAGGTGCTGCTGGGCACGGCGGAGCAGAGGTCGATGCTGGGCCCGGAGGGGCTGATCGCCCGGACGGTCGCCGAGAAGTCCGACGAGCTGCGAGAGGTGCGGCGGCACATCCACCGTCACCCCGAGCTCTCGCACCAGGAGCACGCGACCACCGACTACGTCGTCGAGCATCTGGAACGTCTGGGCCTGACCCCGCGCCGGATGGCGCACACCGGCCTGATCTGCGACATCCCCGGCAGCGACCCCTCGCTCGAGCTGATGGCGCTGCGTGCGGACATGGATGCCCTCGGAATCCCCGAGCTGACCACCGTGGCCTACCGGTCCACCGTCGAGGGCGTCTCCCACGCCTGCGGTCACGACGTCCACATGAGCGCGGTGCTGGGGGCGGCGACCGCCCTGGTGCGTGTGGCGGACGCCGGTGCGCTGCGCCGCGGGGTGCGGCTGGTCTTCCAGCCCGCGGAGGAGATGCACCCCTGCGGCGCCCTCGAGCTGATCGGCCAGGACGTGCTGGCCGGTGTCGACTCGATCCTCGCCCTGCACTGCGATCCGGGGGTCGACGTGGGCCACATCGGCCTGAAGTCGGGGCCGATCACCTCGGCCACCGACCCGGTCAAGATCCTGGTGCGCGGCGCGGGCGGGCACACCTCCCGCCCCCACCTCACCCAGGATCTGGTCTACGCGCTGGGCTCGATCGCCACTCAGCTGCCCGCCGCGCTGACGCGACGCATGGACCCGCGCTCGGGCGTGAACCTCACCTGGGGCAGCATCCACGCCGGCTCCGCCTTCAACGCGATCCCCAGCAGCGGGACCCTCGAGGGCACCCTGCGCTGCCTCGATCACGACGCGTGGGACCAGGCCGAGCGACTGCTCGAGTCCGTGCTCGCGGATCTCGTGCGTCCCTGGGGCGTCGAGGCGCGCGTGACCCATGACCGCGGCGTGCCGCCGGTGTCCAACACCCGCACCAGCGTCGAGGTCCTCGCCGCCGCGGTGCGAGGAGTGCTGGGCCGCGAGAATCTCGATCCGACCGCGCAGTCCCTCGGCGGCGAGGACTTCGCCTGGTACCTCGAGAAGGTGCCCGGCGCGCTGGCCCGTCTCGGCACCCGCACCCCCGGCGGGCGCACCTACGACCTGCACATGGGGGATCTGATGATCGACGAGCGCGCGATCGGCATCGGCGCCTCGGTGCTCGCCTCGGCCTGCGTGCAGCGCGACCTGCTGCCGGTCTGATCATGAGGCGGGCCGCCGCCCGGTCCGCTGCGAGGGATCCGCTGCGACGGGGCTGCGAAGGGTCCGCGTCGATTTCATAACGGTTCATCGACGGGGACCGAACCGCCCGCGCGGGGGCACCGGCCGCGGATATGGTCCGAGACGCACTGCGACAGCGCTGTCGCGACGGTCCCCTCGGGGCGCCTCGGCCCCTCACCTGAATCGAAGGAACCCTCATGAAGAGCATCACTCGTGCGCTCGCCCTGGCCGGCGCCGGCGCCCTGACCATGGCCGCCTGCGGCACCGCCCCCGAGGAGAGCGCCGGTGGGGGCGAGGGCGGCGACGTCTCCGCCGACTACAAGGCCTGCATGGTCTCCGACTCCGGCGGCTGGGACGACAAGTCCTTCAACGAGTCCAGCTACCAGGGCCTGCTCAACGCCGAGGAGGACCTCGGCATCGAGAAGAACACCGCCGAGTCCACCTCGGACTCCGACTTCGCGCCGAACATCAACAACATGGTGACCGAGGGCTGCGACCTCATCATCACGGTCGGATTCCTCCTGGCGCCGGCCACCGGTGACGCCGCACAGGCCAACGAGGACGTCGACTTCGCGATCGTCGACTCCACCGCCCAGGACGCCGACGGCAACCCGATCGAGCTCGAGAACGTCAAGCCCCTCGAGTTCGACACCGCCCAGGCCGCGTTCCTGGCCGGGTACCTCGCCGCCGGCATGACCGAGACCGGCAAGGTCGCCACCTACGGCGGCATGAACATCCCCACCGTCACCATCTTCATGGACGGCTATGCGGACGGCGTGACCCACTACAACGAGACCCACGACACCGACGTCGAGGTGCTCGGCTGGAACAAGGACTCCCAGGAGGGCTCGATCGTGGGCACCTTCGAGGACCAGTCCAAGGGCAAGGCCGTCTCCGACGAGTTCTACAACGCCGGCGCCGACATCGTGATGCCGGTCGCGGGCCCCGTCGGCGCGGGCACGCTCGCCTCCGCCAAGGAGGGGGATGACCGCAAGGTGATCTGGGTCGACGCCGACGGCTACGAGACCAACTCCTCCGACGAGGACGCCCAGTCGGTCATCCTCACCTCGGTCATGAAGGAGATGACCGTGGGCGTGGAGGACGTCATCGCCGGCGCGGCCTCCGGCGAGTTCGACTCCACCCCGTACGTCGGGACCCTCGAGAACGGCGGCGTGGGCCTGGCCCCCTTCCACGATTTCGAGGAGGACGTCCCCGCGGACCTCACCGAGGAGCTGGACTCGCTCGAGCAGGAGATCATCGACGGCACGGTGGTCGTCGAGTCCGACGCTTCTCCCGCGGGAGCCTGATCCCCGGACGATGGACGCGGTCCCTGCCCACCACGGGCCGGGGCCGCGTCCGCCGTCCCTCCATCGCCCGGCCGGTCCCTCCGGCGGGCGCCGACGGAAGCGAGTGCTGTGAAGCTCGAACTGCGCGGCATCACGAAGACCTTCGGGTCCTTCGTGGCCAATGACGCCATCGACCTCGTCGTGGAACCGGGGGAGATCCATTCCCTGCTGGGCGAGAACGGGGCCGGGAAGTCGACCCTGATGAACGTGCTGTACGGGCTGTACCGGCCCGACGGCGGCCAGATCGTCATCGACGGCCGGCCCGTGACCTTCGCCGACCCGGGCGAGGCGATGGAGGCCGGCATCGGCATGGTCCACCAGCACTTCATGCTGGTCCCCGTCTTCACCGTGGCCGAGAACATGGTCCTCGGCCACGAGCCGACCACCGGCGGTCTCCTCGACCTGGGGGCGGCCCGCACTCTGGTGCGCGAGATCTCCGCCCGCTTCGGCTTCGACCTGGACCCCGACGCGCTGGTCGAGGACCTCCCCGTCGGCGCCCAGCAGCGCGTGGAGATCATCAAGGCCCTCAGCCGCCGCGCCGAGGTCCTGGTGCTCGACGAGCCCACCGCCGTGCTCACCCCCCACGAGACCGACGAGCTGATGGAGATCATGCGCCAGCTGCGCGACGAGGGCACCTCGATCGTGTTCATCACCCACAAGCTGCGCGAGGTCAAGGCGGTCTCGGACCGCATCACCGTGATCCGCCGCGGCAAGGTGGTGGGGGAGGCGGACCCCTCCGCGGACCAGGCCGACCTCGCCTCGCTGATGGTGGGTCGCCAGGTCTCCCTCGCCCAGGACAAGGCCGCGGCGACGCCGGGCGAGGTCGCGCTCGAGGTCACCGACCTGCGGGTCACCGACGAGGTGGGCACCCGCACGCTGGACGGAGTGTCCTTCGAGGTGCGCCACGGCGAGGTGCTCGCGATCGCCGGAGTGCAGGGCAACGGACAGACCGAGCTCACCGAGGCGCTGCTGGGGCTGCAGGAGACCGTGCACGGCTCCGCGACGCTCGAGGGCCGGGAGCTGGTGGGCCGCAGCACCAAGCAGGTGCTCGACGCCGGTGTCGGCTTCGTGCCCGAGGACCGCACCCACGACGCCCTCGTGGCCGATTTCTCCGTCGCCGAGAACCTGGTCCTGGACCAGCACGATCGGGCGCCCTTCGGCAGCCCGGTGGCGATGTCGCTGCGGGCGATCGCCGACAACGCCAAGCGCTTGATCCCGGAGTTCGACATCCGCACCGGTTCCCCGGCCGCAGCGGTCTCGACGCTCTCCGGCGGCAATCAGCAGAAGGTCGTCATGGCCCGGGCGCTCAATCGCGAGCTGGCCCTGCTGATCGCCTCCCAGCCCACCCGCGGCGTGGACGTCGGCTCGATCGAGTTCCTCCATCGGCGCATCCTCGACGAGCGGGACGCGGGCACCCCGGTCGTGATCGTCTCCACCGAGCTCGACGAGGTGACCCAGCTCGCCGACCGCATAGCGGTGATGTACCGCGGCAGGATCCTGGGGATCGTGCCCGGGGACGAGGACCGCGACGTGCTGGGCCTGATGATGGCCGGCTACACCGCCGAAGCGGCCCGGGAGGCCGTCGCCTCCGGTGCCCGCACCACCGACTCCCAGCTCGCCGACGAAGGAGACATCGCATGAGCACCGTTCGTCGACGATCTGCGAGGCACGAGCGGGAGGACAGGAACCGATGAGCACCGTTCGTCGACGATCTGCGAGGCACGAGCGGGAGGAGAGGAACTGATGAGCACAGTCGATGCCGCTGCCACCGGCTCCGCCCCCGGGGTCGGTGCGGGCAGCTCCGACGCTCCGCCGCCGCCCGAGCACACCGCGGAGACCGCGCTGGCCAGGACGCTGCAGAGAATCGCGCGCGGTGACGTCCTGGTGGTCGTGATGAGCTTCGTCTTCGCCTTCCTCATCGGGTCGGTGCTGATCGTCATCGCCGATCAGGACGTCCGCGAGACCCTCGGCTACTTCGTCGACCGCCCCTCGGACGCGCTGACCGCGATCTGGCAGTCGGTGACCCAGGCCTACGGAGCGATGTTCCGCGGTGCGATCTTCGACGGCCCCGGCTACGCACGAGCGGCGGAGCGGGTCCGGGAGGCCGGCGGATCCGGCACGTACGTGCTCCTGCCCGCGCTCTCGGCCGGGCTGCGGCCGCTCACCGAGACCTTCACCGTCGGCACCCCGCTGATCATCGCCGCGGCCGGGATGGCCGTCAGCTTCCGCGCGGGCCTGTTCAACATCGGCGGCACCGGGCAGCTGATCGTCGGCGCCATGGCCGCCGGCTACGTCGGCTTCGCCCTCGATCTGCCGATCTTCGTGCACCTGGTGGCCGGCCTGCTCGCGGGCGTCCTCGCCGGCGGGCTCTGGGGCGGGATCGCCGGCTTCCTCAAGGCCCGCTTCGGCGCCAACGAGGTGATCAGCACCATCATGCTGAACTGGATCGCCACCTACCTGCTGTTCTTCGCGCTGAAGACCGCCGCGTTCACCGGAGCGAACCAGTCCCAGCCCACCTCCCCGTCGGTCCGCGAGAACGCCGTGCTCCCGCAGCTCCTCGGCTCCGGCTTCCGCCTCCACGCCGGACTGTTCATCGCCGCCGGCGCCGCGGTGCTGCTCTGGTGGCTGATGAGCCGCTCCACGATCGGCTTCCACTTCCGTGCCGTCGGCTCCAACCCCCGCGCCGCGCAGGTCGCCGGGATCTCGCCGTCCCGCACCGCCTTCCTCGTGCTCGCCGTGGCCGGGGCCCTCGTCGGCCTCGCGGGCGCCGTGCACGTGCTCGGGACCGAGAGGCGGCTCACCGAGGGCGTGGCCGGCAACATCGGCTTCGACGCGATCACCGTGGCGCTGCTGGGCCGCTCCGGTCCTGTCGGCATCGTGCTGGCGGGCCTGCTGTTCGCGGCGCTGTCCACCGGAGGTCGCTTCATGGAGTCCAACCAGGGCGTCCCCCTCGACCTGGTCCAGGTGATCCAGGTGCTGGTGGTGCTGTTCATCGCTGCTCCGCCGCTGGTGCGCACGCTGATCGGTCTGCGACGAGTGGACCACCCCGGTGCGGGCGCCCGTGTGCGCCGCGCTCGCCGCGCGAGCTCGGGAGCCGACCGAGCCGCCGTCGCCGCCGGTGCGGCGGCCGAGGTCGACGCGACCGCCGCGGCGGTCTCGCGGGCAGGATCCCCGGATCCCGCCGTCCGTGCCGGCGAGGAGGGGCCGGTCGCCGGACCCGCCGCCGGTAGCGCGGCGGGCGGGGAGGGCGCGGCGCCTCCGAGCCACGATCCGAGCCCTGATCCGGGCCCTGACCCCGATACTGCCGCGGAGCGCGGCGAGGACGGCACCGATGCGCAGGAGGAGGAGCGATGAGCACCGCACCCGTGGTCGTCACCGACGACTCCGCCGTCGAGAAGTCCTTCGACGACTCGCGCCCCGCCAGCTGGTGGCACCTGCCCGCGACCACCACCGTCATGGGCCTGATCGCCCTGGTGATGTTCGGCCTGCGCGGCATCCCCGGCGTCGAGTCCGCGTTCGTGCTGGCGCGGGAGAGCGACATCAATCCCCTGGGCATCGTCCCCGAGCGCGTGGTGCTGCCCTCGATGGGCGGCGCGATCGCGCTGTCGGTGGTCGCGCTCCTCGCCTCGGCGGGGCTGTGGGCGCTCCAGGCCCGCAGCGCCCGCCCGTCCGCGCGGATCCGCATCGCCCTGATCGCGGTGTTCGCCCTCGCGTGGATCCTGGCGTTCATGACCTGGGTGATCTCGCAGCGCGCCCTCGACGTCACCACGCTGCTCCAGGGCACCATCGTGCTCGCCGTCCCGCTCGCCTTCGGCGCCCTCTCCGGCGTGCTCTCCGAGCGGTCCGGCGTCATCAACATCGCCATCGAGGGACAGCTGCTGTTCGGCGCCTTCGGCGCCACGCTGGTCGGCTCCCTCACCGGCAGCGTGTGGATCGGTCTGCTCGCCGCTCCGGTGATGGCGCTCGTGATGGGGGCGATGCTCGCCCTGTTCGCCGTCGGGTACCACGTCCAGCAGATCATCGTCGGCGTGGTGCTGAACGTCTTCGCGATCGGCATCACCTCGTTCTTCTTCGGCACCGTGATGCGGGACAACCCCGGGCTGTTCAACGCGCCGATGCGCCTGCCCACGCTGCGGATCCCGCTGCTGGCGGACATCCCCGTGCTCGGACGGGTGCTGTTCGAGCAGAACATCCTGGTCTACCTGATGTGGATCATCGTGGCCGGTCTGACGGTGGCCCTGTTCCGCACCCGCTGGGGCCTGCGCGTGCGGGCCGTCGGCGAGCACCCCAAGGCCGCCGACACCGTCGGCATCGCCGTGAACCTCACCCGCTGGAAGAACGTCCTGCTGGGCTCCGCGGTGGCCGGCCTGGGCGGCGCGACCCTCACCATCGGCACCGGCGTCGCCTTCGGCGAGGAGATGTCCGCGGGCAAGGGCTACATCGCCCTGGCCGCCATGATCCTGGGCCGCTACCACCCCGTCGGCGCGCTGCTCGCGGCGCTCACCTTCGCCTTCGCGGACTCCCTGCAGCTGCGTCTGGGCACCATGTCCGCCGCGGAGGGCGGGGTCTCCATCCCCGGTGACTTCCTGCTGATGCTCCCGTACATCGTCGCGCTGTTCGCCGTGGCCGGCGTGGTGGGCCGGGTGCGGGTGCCGGCGGCCAACGGCCAGCCGTACGTCAAGCAGTGAGAGCATCAGGGGCATGAGCACGAGCGAGAACACCCCGCAGGGGCTGCCCGCCACCGAGTTCGACGAGCTGCTCGCCGCCGCGCGGGAGATCGCCGAACGGGCCTACACGCCCTACTCCCGCTTCCGGGTGGGCGCCGCCGCGCTCACCGAGGACGGCCGCCTGGTGCGCGGATGCAATGTCGAGAACGCCGGCTACGGCGTCACCCTGTGCGCCGAGTGCGGACTGATCAGCGAGCTGATCGCCGGAGGCGGGGGGCGGCTGAGCCGCTTCGTGTGCGTGGGCGGCGACGAGAGGAAGGACCGGGACGAGCGGCACGTGGTCATGCCCTGCGGCCGCTGCCGCCAGCTGCTCTCCGAGCACGCCGCGCCCGATCTCGTGCTCCTGACCCCCGGAGGGCCGCGCGGGATGGACGCGGTGCTGCCGCAGGCCTTCGGTCCCGCCGATCTGCGTTCCTGACGCGCACGTTCCCTGACGCACACCTTTCCTGACGCACATCGCCCCTGTCATCGCCTCTCCTGTCACCGCCGTTCCTGACACCGTCTCTCCTGACCTCCCGCCGTCCCCGACACCTCGCCGTCCCTGGCCACCCGCCACTCGTCGACACATCCCGACCAGAGCCGCCCCACCGAGGAGCATCCTGTGACCACAGCACCCGCAGACCGCGCCGTCGAGCCCTTCGACGCCGTCGACGTCATCCGCGCCAAGCGCGACGGCGGCGCCCTCGAGGACGAGCAGATCGACTGGGTGATCGACGCCTACACCCGCGGTGTCGTCGCCGAGGAGCAGATGGCGGCGCTCGCCATGGCGATCTTCCTGCGCGGCATGGAGCGGCGCGAGATCGCCCGCTGGACGAGCGCGATGATCGCCAGCGGCGAGCGGATGGACTTCTCCGCCCTGTCCAAGCCGACCACCGACAAGCACTCGACCGGCGGGGTGGGGGACAAGATCACCCTGCCGCTCGCGCCGCTGGTCGCGAGCTACGGGGTCGCCGTGCCGCAGCTGTCCGGCCGGGGCCTGGGCCATACCGGCGGCACCCTCGACAAGCTCGAGGCCATCCCCGGGTGGCGCGCCGCCCTCGGCAACGACGAGATGCTCGCGCAGCTCGAGGGCGCCGGCGCCGTGATCTGCGCCGCCGGATCCGGCCTGGCACCGGCGGACAAGAAGCTCTACGCCCTGCGCGACGTCACCGGCACCGTCGAGGCGATCCCGCTGATCGCCTCCTCGATCATGTCCAAGAAGATCGCCGAGGGCACCGCCGCGCTGACCCTCGACGTCAAGACCGGTGCCGGCGCCTTCATGAAGGACGAGGCCGATGCTCGGGAGCTCGCACGGACCATGGTCGAGCTCGGCACCGACGCCGGTGTCCGCACCGTCGCCCTGCTGACCGACATGTCCGCGCCTCTGGGACGCACCGCCGGCAACGGTCTCGAGGTGCGCGAGTCGCTCGAGGTCCTCGCGGGCGGGGGACCGGCCGACGTGGTCGAGCTGACCTGCGCGCTGGCGCGGGAGATGCTCGAGGCCGCCGGCGTGCACGACCCCGACGTCGAGGCCGCGCTCGCCGACGGCCGCGCCATGGACTCCTGGCGCGCCATGATCGGCGCCCAGGGCGGCGACGTCGACGCCCCGCTGCCGGTCGCGAAGCATGTCGAGGAGGTGCGTGCCTCACAGGCCGGAGTGGTGACGGGCCTGGACGCGATGGGCGTGGGCGTCGCGGCCTGGCGGCTCGGCGCGGGACGCTCCCGTCCCGGCGAGGCCGTGCAGGCCGCCGCCGGCGTGGAGATCGAAGCGCACATCGGCGACCGGGTCGAGGCCGGCGACGTGCTCGCGCGCCTGCACACCGACACGCCGGAGAGGATCGACCGCGCGAGGGAGGCCATCGACGGGTCCTGGACCTTCGGTGCGCCCGACGCCGATCTGCCCGCGCGCAGGATCGTGCTGGACCGCATCGCCTGAACCGCACCGCCTGGACCGCACCGCCTGAACCGCACCGTCCGGACTGCATCGCCCGGACCCGCCTGCGCGGCGGTGCTCCTCAGCCGCGGTGCAGAGCGGGCAGGATGTGCTGGACCATGAGCGGTGCGAGGCGCGCGCCGGTGCCGGGGGCGGAGACGGGCACCCAGCGGTGGCCCTCCAGCTCGGCCCGCACCTCGAGAGGATCGGGCAGCGCACGGCGCGTGACCCAGACCGTGGAGTGCACCGTCGTGGCCGGCTCGTTGGCGGCGACGGCCTCGAAGTCGCCCAGCAGCTGCAGATCGTCACGGGCGAGGTCCACGCCCAGCTCCTCCTGCACCTCGCGCACCGCCGCCTCCCGCGCACCTTCGCCGGGTTCCAGCTTCCCGCCCACCTGCATGTACGATCCCGTGCCGCGCTTGCGCACGGCGAGCACCTCGGTGCCGTCAGGGCCCTCCCGCAGGAAGCACACCGCGGAGATCCTCAGCACGTCACCGCGCGGGGAGAGGCTGCGCTGGTGCTCCGATGCCTCCGCGCAGCCCGCCAGGCGCCGCAGCCGGCGGATACCGCCGCGGAGTCCCTCGGGCCGCATCCCGGCCTGCCTCCAGCGGGCCAGGTCGGACCTCTGCTGGCGGGCCAGCGCCCATCCTCGCCGGATCAGCGTGTGCGGGGCCTTGCGACGCTCGCGCAGATCCCGTGCCAGGCGCAGCGCGAACACGATCGGCGCGGGGCGGTGGAGCACGATCGCGTCGGCCAGCAGGCCCGCGGCCGCGAGCGGTGCGATCAGCTCCGCCGCGAAGATCCCCTCGGCGATGATCAGCGGGGCGTCGCCCGCCTCGAGGCGTCGCACGCCCTGCCGACGGGAGGCGGAGATCGAGTAGATCGGGACCTCGCCCGCCCCGTCGTGCGCCATCGCCGTGAGCGCCTCGAGCGCCGCCCCGGCGTCCCAGGAGGCGGGATCGTCCCAGTCCACGATCCCGAAACGGCGGGGGAGACCCGGGGCGTCGAGGTCGCGGTAGAACTCGTCCAGCGGCAGCACGGGCAGCCCGGACCTCTGCGAGAGCAGTCCCTTGCCGCTGCCGGAGGGACCGGCCAGGAGGACGACGCGACGGGGCGGGCGAGGGCGGGAGGCGGGGACGGTCACAGGGGGTGATTCTAGGCGCGGCGGGGACCGAGCGCGCGCCCGCCGCGGCCCGGCGCCGGCTGCGGGAGGAAGCTCTGCGCCGGGAACCGGCGGATGCCCGACCGTGCGGGGAGGGGACGGAGGATCGTGATCCGATCGTCGCCGCACCGGATGCGGAGGACAGGTGGTCTCTGCCAAGATCTCCGCATGACCCACATCGACAACGAGGCGCTCGCCCGACTCATCGACCACACCCTGCTCAAGCCGGAGGCCACGGCTGCGGACGTCACCGCGCTGCTGCGCGAGGCCGAGGAGCTGGGCACCTACTCCGTCTGCGTCTCACCCTCCATGCTGCCTCTCGAGACCACCGTCAAGGTCGCCACCGTGTGCGGCTTCCCCTCGGGGCAGCACGCCCCCGCGATCAAGGCCGCCGAGGCCGCCGACTCCGCCGCCAAGGGGGCCGACGAGATCGACATGGTGCTGAACGTGGGCCTGGCGCGGGCGGGGGAGTTCGCCGCCGTCGAGGAGGAGATCCGGGCCGTGCGCGAGGCGGCGCCGGCGCCTGTGGTGCTCAAGGTCATCATCGAGTCCGCCGCGCTGGACGACGAGCAGATCGTCGGCGTCTGCGAGGCGGCCGAGCGCGCGGGCGCAGACTTCGTGAAGACCTCCACCGGCTTCCATCCCGCCGGGGGAGCCTCCGAGCACGCCGTGCAGCTCATGCGCGCGACCGTCGGCGACCGTCTCGGGGTGAAGGCCTCCGGCGGCATCCGCACCCGCGAGGCGGCCGAGACGATGGTCGCCGCTGGCGCCAGCCGTCTGGGACTGTCCTCGTCGAAGGCGATCCTCGAACGCGGCACCGGCACCGGGTACTGACCGTGCCCGCGCGATCCTGCCCTCGAGTCCCCGCGCCCCGGCCCGTCGCCCTGGTGCTCGCGGCCGTCATCGTCCTCGCCCAGCTGGTCCTCGGCGCCGCGAGCCCGGCCGGCGCCTGCGCCTGCGGTGCGTTCGTCGATCCCGAGGACGAGCGCACGGGCGCGACGGTGCTGCGGGAGACCGCGGTGCTCTCCCTGCGCGACGGCGTCCAGACCCTCGTCATGGGGCTCGAGCTGGACGCCGAGCGCACCGGCTCCACGCTGCTCATGCCGACCCCGTCCGTGCCGGAGGTGAGCGCCGCCGAGTCCGACAGCCTGCGGGAGGCGGCAGCCGCGACCGCTCCGCGCGAGGAGATCGAGTACGACCTCTGGGGGGAGGGGCCCTTCCGCTCCGGGGACAGGACCGTCGGCGCCGCGGGCCAGGAGCCGAGCGACGCAGCGGTGACCGTCCACGAGCAGGAGCGGATCGGGGACTACGAGGTCGCTGTGCTCGGCGGGGAGGCCGAGCCCGTCCGCACCTGGCTCGCCGAGAACGGGTACGAGCTGGCCGAGCGGGTCTCGGCGCTGATCGACCCCTACGCCGAGGACGGGTGGACCTTCACCGCCGTCCGCTACGCGAGCGACGCCGTGCTGAGCGGTGACCTCGAGCCGCTGCGGCTCGACTTCGCGACCGACGAGCTGGTCTACCCGATGCGCTTCTCGCAGGCGGCGTCGTCCTCGCAGACGGTGCACCTGTTCGTGCTCGGCGAGGAGCCGATGCGTCGGTCCGACGACTCCGCCGCGGGGCAGCAGATCCAGCGCCCGTGGATCGCGGACCCCACCGCGCACGACTGGTCCTGGTCCGATGCCGTGCTGCGGGAGATGGTCGGCGAGGACCTCGCGCAGGACCAGGACGCGAGCTCGCGGACCGAGCGTCAGGGGGTGGTCACCGAGTTCGAGATCCGGGGCGAGCCGGAGTCCTTCACCTCCGACTTCACCTTCGCCGCGGATCCCGGGACCGAGCACGTGGTGCCGACCACCACCACGACCCAGCTCGTCCAGGTGGCGGGGATACCGATCGGGTACCTCCTGGTGCTCGGCGGGATCGTCGCGATGGCGGCCGTGGTGATCGGCGCGGTCGCGATCGCCGCCGTGGCCGTCGGACACCGACGGACCCGCGCCTGACCTCCCGGAGCGCTCCGGCCCCCGCGATCTCCCGGATCTCCCGGACCTCCCGGACGGCTCCGATCACGGGGTCCCGCATCGCACCGACCCGGCTCCTCACGCCTGCCCGAGCACCGTCCGCAGCTCGTCCTCCAGCGCTTCCAGGCGTTCGCCGGCGCGGCGGCGGACAGCGCCGATCTCCTCCTCGGACGCTCCCTCGGGCACTGCCTCGACCACCTCGAGATAGCACTTCAGCTTCGGCTCGGTGCCCGAGGGGCGCACCACCACGCGGGTGTCGTCCTCGCTCAGCAGCAGCATCCCCTCGGTGGGGGGCAGGCCGGTGGTCTCCACCGAGCCCTCGGAGAGGTCCCGGGTCTCCGCGACCGCGGAGCCGAGCAGCGTGCCGGGCGGCGTCGCGCGCAGCCGCCGCATCATCGCGGGGATGAGCGAGAGGTCCTCGACCCGGAGCGACAGCTGGGAGGTCGAGAAGAGTCCGTGCGCCCGCGCGAGCTCGTCGAGCCGTCCGACCAGGCTCGTGCCCTCGGCCTTCGCCAGCGCCGCCATCTCTGCGACCATCAGCGCCGCGGAGAGGCCGTCCTTGTCCCGCACGACCTCGGGCAGCACGCAGTAGCCGATGGCCTCCTCGTAGCCGAAGGCGATGCCCGGCGCGCGCGAGATCCACTTGAAGCCGGTCAGCGTCGACGCCGCCTCGAGCCCGGCATGCTCCGCGAGGCGTCCCAGCCAGCGACTCGAGACGATCGAGCGGGCCAGCACGCCCCGGTAGCCGTGGCGGCGCACCAGGTGGTCGCCGAGCAGCACCCCCAGCTCGTCGCCGGTGAGCATCCGCCAGTCGCCCTGATGGGGGTCCAGCACCGCGGCGGCGCAGCGGTCCGCATCGGGGTCGTTGGCGATCACGACGTCGGCCGCGAGGGTGCGCGCCAGCTCGAGCGCCAGATCGATCGCGCCCGGCTCCTCGGGATTGGGGAAGGCGACCGTGGGGAAGTCCGGATCCGGGTCCGCCTGCTTGGCCACCGGATGCACCTCCGCGAAGCCGGTGCGATGCAGTGCCGCCAGCGCGATCTCGGTGCCGACCCCGTGCATCGCGGTGTGGACGATGCGCACGTCCCGCGGTCCGTCGAGATCCGGGAGGGCGCAGATCGCCTCGAGGTAGTGCTCGCGCAGCTGCTCGCCGAGCAGCTCCCAGCCGGTCTCCGCGACCGGGATCCTGCGCACCGGGCCGACGGCGGCGATCCGGGCGGCGATCCGTGCATCCGCGGGGGGCACGATCTGCACGCCGCGACCGTCGCTCTCGGCGGCGCGCCCGCCGAGGTAGACCTTGTAGCCGTTGTCCGCGGGCGGGTTGTGGGAGGCGGTGACCACGATCCCGGCGTCGGCCTGCAGATGGCGCACGCCGAAGGCGACCAGCGGGGTGGGGCCGTGGCGCTCCAGCAGGGCCACACGACAGCCCGCGGCGGTCATGATCGCCGCGGATCGGTGCGCGAAGTCCTGCGAGCCGTACCGGGCGTCGTAGCCGATCACGACCAGGGGCTCGGAGAGCCCGAGGTCGCCCAGCAGATGGTCGGCCAGACCGCGCGCGGCGCGGGAGACCACGGCGAGGTTCATCCGGTTCGGTCCCGGTGCCATGCGCCCGCGCAGACCGGCGGTCCCGAACTGGAGGTCCGCCGCGAACGAGTCCGCGAGCTCCTCGAGCGCGGGCCCGCTGCCCGCCTCGGCCTGTTCCAGCAGGCTCTCCAGCGCGGCGCGGGAGGCGGGATCGGGGTCGTCCAGGAGCCAGGCCTCGGCCCGGGCCCGCAGCGCGGCGTCGACGCTCATGCCGGCCCGCCGCCCTCGGGCGAGCTCTCGGCGCGGGAGCCGGGGCCGTCCGCGGTCCCGCCCGTGAGGCGGCGCACCGTCTCGGCGAGCAGACGGGAGATGCGGGGCCCGGCCTCGCGGCCCGCCTCGAGCACCTCCTGGTGGCTGAGCGCATCGCCGCTGATGCCCGCGGCCAGGTTCGTCACCAGGGAGATCCCCAGCAGGTCCATGCCGGCCTCGCGCGCGGCGATCGCCTCGAGCGCGGTGGACATGCCCACCAGGTGCGCCCCCATCACCGTCGCCATCTGCACCTCGGCGGGCGTCTCGTAGGTGGGGCCGGAGAACTGCATGTACACGCCCTCGTCGAGGCTCGGGTCGACCTCGTGGGCGATCTCGCGCAGCGCGGGGGTGTAGAGGTCGGTGAGGTCCACGAAGTTCGCGCCCACCAGCGGGGTGGCGCCGGTGAAGTTGATCTGGTCGCGGATCAGCACCGGGGTGCCCGGCACCCAGGAGGGGTCGATGCCGCCGCAGCCGTTGGTCAGCACCATGGTGCGGGCCCCGGTCGCGGCCGCCGCCCGCACTCCGTGCACCACGGCGTCCACCCCGGCGCCCTCGTAGAAGTGGGTGCGGGCGCCGAGCACGAGCGCGCGCGCCCCGGTGCCCTCGACGCGGACCGAACGCAGCGTGCCCACGTGTCCGGCGACGGCGGGCGGCCGGAACCCGGGGACCGTGGTGGCGTCGGCCTGCCAGACGGTCTCGCCCAGCAGGTCCGCCGCGCCGGCCCACCCCGAGCCGAGCACCAGGGCCAGATCATGGGCGGGGACGCCGCTGGCCTCGGCGATCCCGGCGGCGGCGTCACGGGCGAGCTGGTACGGATCGGGTGCGGAAGCAGTCATGGTCAGAAGGTAGCGCAGAGAGGACAGCGGCGCAGTCCGGACGGGCGGTGCGGGCAGGACGGAACCGGCCCCTGACCGCGTCGTCTTTGCCACAATGGGACCGTGACCGACCCCAGCACCGCCCTCCCTCCGGATCCTCGACGACTCACCAGCGCCGGTGAGCGGCCGCGGGTGGTGATCGTGGGGGGCGGGCCCGGCGGCTACGAGGCGGCGCTCACCGCCGCCCGACACGGAGCGGAGACGGTGCTCATCGAGGAGCGGGGCATCGGCGGGGCGGCCGTGATCACCGACGTCGTCCCCTCCAAGACCCTCATCGCCACCGCTGACGTCCTCGACCTCGTGGCCGGATCGCAGCGGCTGGGCATCCGCGACGCCGACAACGGCACCGCGCCCACCGCGAACACGCTCAACGTCGACCTGGCCTCCGTGAACCGGCGCGTGCGCGAGCTCGCCGCCGCCCAGTCCGTGGACATCCGCGCCAGCCTCGAGGGGGCCGGGGTGCGGGTCGTCGACGGCCGCGGTCGCCTCGACGGCCCGGATCGCGTCGAGGTGCTCGACGCGGCAGGGGAGGGGGGAGAGGTCCTCGAGGCGGACGTGGTGCTGCTGTCCGTCGGTGCCCGACCCCGCGAGCTGGAGGGTGCTCCCTGCGACGGGGAGAGGATCCTGAACTGGACCCAGCTCTACGACCTCGAGCGACTGCCCGAGCACCTGATCGTCGTCGGCTCGGGGGTGACCGGTGCCGAGTTCGCGAGCGCCTACCGGGCGCTCGGCTGCGAGGTCACCCTGGTCTCCTCGCGGGAGAAGGTGCTGCCGGGCACCGATGCGGATGCCGCCGACGTGCTCGAGCACGCCTTCGCCCGCCGTGGCGTCACCGTCCGCTCCCGCTCGCGCGCCGCGACCGCGCGCCGCACCGCGGACGGGGTGGTCGTCACCCTCACCTCCGGGGAGGAGATCGCCGGCAGCCACGTGCTGATGGCCCTCGGCGGGATCCCCTGGACCGCGGACCTCGGCCTGGCGACGGCCGGTGTGCGGGTGCGGGAGACCGGGCACATCGAGACCGACCGCGTCTCCCGCACCTCGGTGCGGGGGATCTACGCCGCCGGGGACTGCACCGGGGTGTATCCGCTGGCCTCGGTCGCGGCGATGCAGGGACGGATCGCCATGCACCACGCCCTCGGCGACGCGGTCTCCCCGCTGATCTCCGCCCAGGTCTCCTCCGCGATCTTCACCAGCCCGGAGATCGCGGTGGTCGGCGTCAGCGAGCAGGAGGTGCGGGACGGGGAGGCGGCCGGGGAGGTGCTCGTGCTGGGCCTGGACACCAACCCTCGGGCGAAGATGCAGGGCATCACCGAGGGGTTCGTGAAGCTCATCGTGCGACCCGGGTCGCACACCGTGCTCGGCGCGGTGGTGGTCGCTCCGCGCGCCAGCGAGCTGATCCTGCCCTACACCCTCGCCGTCGCCCACCGGCTCACGGCCGAGCAGGTCGCCGGGACGTTCACGGTGTATCCCTCGCTCACGGGCTCTCTCGCCGAGGTGGCTCGCAAGCGCCTGCTCGACGACGCCCAGCGCTGAGGCCCCGCCTCACCCGCCCTCGCCGAGCTCCCGTCCCCTCGAGCTCCTCCATCTCTCGAGCTCCTCCATCCCTCGAGCTCCTCGGACGTCGGGGTCCTGGAGAGGGGCGCGCGAGCCCCCGGGATCTCGGTCGCAGGTGGTCAGTCCTCGATGCTGCAGAGGACGGCGCCGGCGGAGACGGTCGCCCCGATCTCGGCGTTCAGTCCCTTGACCACCCCGGAGCGGTGCGCGGTGATGGGCTGCTCCATCTTCATGGCCTCGAGCACCACCAGCAGGTCGCCGTCGGCCACCGACTGGCCCTCCTCGGCGACCACCTTCACGATCGTGCCCTGCATGGGGGCGGAGACGCTGTTGCCGCCGGCCGCGGAGCCGTCGCCGGTCCCGCGGTGCTCGCGCTTGCGCCGCTGGCGCACCGCGGCCTGCGGCGCCCGCAGGGACGCGGGCAGGCTGATCTCGACCCGACGGCCGTCGACCTCGACCACGACGGCCTCGCGGTCCTCGGGCTCCTCGGGCTGTGCAGGCAGCGGGGCGGCCGGCAGATCGTTGTCGAACTCGGTCTCGATCCAGCGGGTGTGCACGGAGAAGGCCTGCTCGGGATCCTCGGGGGCGAAGGCCGGGTCCTCGACCACGCGGGCGTGGAAGGGCAGCACCGTCGGGATCCCGTCGATCCGGAACTCCGCGAGCGCGCGTCGGGAGCGCTCGAGCGCCTGCTGCCGGGTGGCGCCGGTGACCACGAGCTTGGCGAGCATCGAGTCGAAGGCTCCCGAGACCTCGTCCCCGGCGCGGACCCCGGACTCGATCCGCACGCCCGGGCCCGAGGGCACGTCGTAGCGCTGGATCCGGCCCGGGGCGGGCATGAAGCCGCGGCCGGGGTCCTCGCCGTTGATGCGGAACTCGAAGGAGTGGCCGCGCACCACGGGGTCCTCGCCGCTGATCCGCTCACCGGCCGCGATCCGCAGCTGCTCGCGCACCAGGTCCACCCCGGCGACCTCCTCGGTCACCGGGTGCTCGACCTGCAGGCGGGTGTTGACCTCGAGGAAGGAGACCGTGCCGTCGGCGCCCACCAGGAACTCGCAGGTCCCGGCGCCCACGTAGCCGGCCTCTCGCAGGATCGCCTTCGAGGAGGAGATCAGCTGGGCGTTCTGCTGATCGGTGAGGAAGGGGGCGGGCGCCTCCTCGACCAGCTTCTGGTGGCGGCGCTGCAGCGAGCAGTCACGGGTGGAGACCACCTGGACGTTGCCGTGCGCATCGGCCAGGCACTGGGTCTCGACGTGGCGGGGGGAGTCGAGGTAGCGCTCGACGAAGCACTCGCCGCGGCCGAAGGCGGCCGTCGCCTCGCGCACCGCCGAGTCGAACAGCTCGCGCACCTCGGACTCCTCGCGGGCGACCTTGAGCCCGCGTCCGCCGCCGCCGAAGGCCGCCTTGATGGCGATCGGCAGGCCGTGCTCGCGGGCGAAGTCGACGACCTCGTCGGAGTTCTGGACCGGATCCTTGGTGCCGGGGGCGAGCGGCGCTCCCGCCTTCTGCGCGATGTGGCGGGCCGAGACCTTGTCGCCCAGCTTCTCGATCGCGGAGGGCGAGGGCCCGATCCAGGTCAGGCCCGCGTCGATGACGGCCTGGGCGAAGTCGGCGCGCTCGGAGAGGAAGCCGTAGCCGGGGTGGATCGCGTCGGCGCCGGAGCGGTGGGCGATGTCCAGGATCTTGTCGACCACCAGGTAGGAGCCGGCGGCGGTGGTGCCGCCCAGGGCGTAGGCGTCGTCGGCGATCTGCGTGTGCAGGGCGTCCCGGTCGGGATCGGCGTACACGGCGACCGAACGCAGCCCGGCGTCCCGGCAGGCCCGTGCGACTCGCACCGCGATCTCCCCACGGTTGGCGATCAGCACCGTGGACAGGGGGCGGGGCTTGGAGGAGCGTGCGGGCATCGGCGAGGGTTCCTTCCGGGAGTCAGCAGAGGCCGAGTCTAGTACCGATCGGCTCGGCCGTCGGCAGGCCTCGCCGTGGCATCGACGGTGCCGGTGAGGACCGTCTCCTCCCACAGCTCGTGCACGCCCAGGCCGATCTCGCCCAGCATCCTGCGCAGCAGCGGCAGGGAGAGGCCGACGACGGCGTGGGGGTCGCCCTCGACCCGCTCGACGAACGGGCCGGCCAGCCCGTCGATGGTGAAGCCGCCGGCCACGCCGAGGGGTTCTCCGGTGGCGACGTAGGCGTCGATCTCCTCGTCGGAGAGATCGGCGAAGGCGATCGCGCAGCTCGAGGTCGCGCCGAAGGTCGCGCCGGTGCCCCCGTCCTCGCCGTCGCGGTCGTCGACCAGCCAGTGCCCGGAGTGCAGCACGGCGGTGCGGCCGCGCATCGCCCTCCATCGCGACCGGGCGCGCTCGGCGGTGCGAGGCTTGCCGATCGCCTCGCCGTCCAGCTCGAGCATCGAGTCGCAGCCCAGCACCACGTAGCCGCCGGCGCTGCGGAGGGTCGCCGTGAGGGCCTTCTCCCGGGCCAGCAGCAGCACCTCTTCCGCGACGGTGAGCGGGGCGGCGGTCGTGGACGCGGCGGCGACCCCGTCGGCGCGATCCCTGTCGGCGCGATCCCTGTCGGCGGGGGCGTCGGGGATCCCGTGGGCGGGGTCCGCGGCGGCCTGCTCGCGCGCGCGGGCGAGGATCGCGTCCTCGTCGAGGTCGACCGGCAGCGTCGAGTGCTCGATGCGGGCGGCCCGCAGCGTCGCGCGGCGGCCCGCGGAGGCGGAGGCGAGCAGGAGAAGCGGGTCGTGCCCCTGGTCGTGGCCGGGAGCTGCCTGGGCGTGGTCCCCAGGGAGGGAGGGAGTGGTCATCGCAGTGCCTCCTCGAGGACGGACAGCGGCAGGCCGCCCAGCTCCAGCGCGCGGCGGTGGAAGTCGCGGGCCGGGGTGCCGGCGGCCTCGCTGTCCGCGCGCAGACGCTCCCACACCCGTTGGCCGATCTTGTAGGAGGGAGCCTGGCCCGGCCAGCCCAGGTACCGGTTCAGCTCGAAGCGGCGCTCGGCCTCGGTGACACCCCAGTGGGCGGTCATGAAGTCCCAGGCCCTGTCGTAGGTCCAGGCGCCGCCGGCGGACCCCGCGAGCCCCTCGGGCATCGCCAGGCCGCAGTGCAGACCGATGTCCAGCACCACGCGTCCGGCGCGCAGGCGCTGGGCGTCGAGCATCCCCAGCCGGTCGCCGTCGTCGGCGAGGTGCCCGAGCTGGTCCATGAGCCGTTCCGCGTACAGCGCCCAGCCCTCGCCGTGCCCGGAGACCCAGCACATCATCGCCCGCCAGCGGTTCAGCGCGGAGGCCTGCAGGGTCTGGATGCCCACCTGGAGATGATGGCCGGGCACGCCCTCGTGGTAGACGGTGGTGGTCTCCAGCCAGGTGTGGAACTCGGTGGTCCCGGCGGGCACGTCCCACCACATCCGTCCCGGACGGCTGAGGTCCTCGCTCGGGCCGGTGTAGTAGATGCCGCCGGAGCCGGTGCGGGCGATCCTGCACTCGAGGCGCCGGAGCGGCTCCGGGATGTCGAAGTGGGTGCCTGCGAGATCCTCGACCGCGCGGTCCGAGAGCTGCTGCATCCATGCCTGCAGCGCGTCGGTGCCGTGCAGCACGCGGGCGGGATCGCCGGTGAGAGCCTGCTTCGCCGCGTCGACCGAGCGGCCTGCGTCGTTGCCGGCCGCGTCGTTGATCCGTGCGGCGACCTCCTCCTGCTCGGAGACCACCGAGCGCAGCTCCTCGACGCCCCAGGCATAGGTCTCGTCGATGTCGATCCCGGTGCCCAGGAAGGTGCGGGAGGCCAGCGCGTAGGCATCGCGCCCCACGGCATCCTGCTCGGGGGCCCGAGGAGCGAGCGCCTCGAGCTGATCGGCGAGGTCCAGATAGCCGCGGGCGGCCGTGCGCGCGGCCTCACCGACCCGGGCGCGCTGGGCCTCGTCGCCCACGGCGTCGCGGGCGAAGGCCGTGAAGAAGCCGTCCTCGGCGGCGAAGCCGCGGGCCTGCTCCGCCCCCAGCAGCAGCTGCCGACGGGCGGAGACCACCCCGTGCTCGGCCGCCTCGTGCAGGGACTCGACCCAGCTGCTCAGCGTGTGCGGCATCGCGGCCATGCGCTCGGCGATGACCTGCCAGTCCTCGGCGGTGTCCGTGGGCATCTGGTCGAGGACGTCGCGGGACTGCAGGGGAGAGGCGAGGTTGTTGACCGCGGCGACGTCCAGCCGCTGCTCGGCGCGCTCGATCTCGAGGCCCAGGCGCTCGGACAGCGCGGCGCGGGTGACGGTGTCCGCGGCATCCTCGTCGGGGACCTCGGAGGCACGTGCCAGCAGGTCCCGGGCGGCGTCGGTGCGCTCGGCCACGGCGGCGGGGGAGAAGTCGGTGACCTCGTGGTCGTGGCCGGGCACGCCGAGGGCGGTGGCGAGGTACGGGTCCAGGCGCACGCTGAGCTCGACGTACTCGTCGGCGAGCCGGTCCAGGGAGGTCGCGGTCCGGGCGGGGACGGGAGGGGAGGCGTCAGAGGTCTCGGACATGCCGCGCAGTCTATGCGGCGGGCGCCGCCTCAGCGGTCGGAGAACTGCCAGGCGGTGGTCGAGGCGAGGGCCCGCAGCCCGTGCGCGCGGGGATGGCAGTGCACGGGATCGTTCCAGGCGCCGGCCCCGGCGCCGCGGCCCTCGGCGAGCATCCGCTCCTCGGCCTCGAGGCGGCTGGTGACGCTCATCGCGGAGACCACCACCGCGATCGCGGCGAGCTCGTCGTCGCGCAGGTAGCCCTGCACGAGACGGACGTCGGAGGGGCGCACCGGCTGGTCCTCGGCGCGGCGGGCCTCGCTCACAGCGGGATGTTCCCGTGCTTCTTGGTGGGCAGGGTGTCCCGCTTGGTACGCAGGGCGCGCAGGGCGCGGGCGACCTCGAGGCGTGTCTCTGCCGGGCGGATCACGCCGTCGATCCAGCCCCGCTCCGCCGCGGTGTACGGGGTCGCGAACTGCTCCTCGTACTCGGCCTCGAAGCGGGCGCGCTCGGCGTCGACGTCCCCGCCCTCCTCGGCGGCCTTCCGGAGCTCGCCGCGGTGGAGGATGTTCACCGCGCCCTGCGAGCCCATCACCGCGATCTGGGCGGTGGGCCAGGCGAGGTTGATGTCCGCACCGAGCTCCTTGGAGCCCATCACGATGTACGCGCCGCCGTAGGCCTTGCGGGCGATCACGGTGATCAGCGGGACGGTCGCCTCGGCATAGGCGTACAGCAGCTTCGCGCCGCGGCGGATGATCCCGCCGTACTCCTGATCGGTGCCGGGCAGGAACCCGGGCACGTCCACGAAGGTGAGCACGGGGATGTTGTTCGCGTCGCACAGCCGCACGAAGCGGGCCGCCTTCTCCGAGGCGTCGATGTCCAGGGTGCCCGCCAGATGGGAGGGCTGGTTGGCGATGATGCCCACGCTGTAGCCCTCGACCCGTCCGAAGCCCACCACCACGTTGCGTGCGAACAGCGGCTGGACCTCGAGGAACTCCTCGTCGTCGAGGACGGCGCGCAGCACGGTGAGCATGTCGTAGGGCTGGTTGGGGGAGTCCGGGACCAGGGTGTCCAGCGCCGTGTCCGCGGGGGTGAGGTCCTCCTCGAAGCGCACCGGGAACGAGGGGGCGGGGCTGAGGGTGTTCGCCGGGAGGTAGCTCAGCAGGTCCTTGACGTACTCGATGGCGTCGGCCTCGTCGGGCGCCATGTAGTGCGCGACGCCGGAGCGGGAGGTGTGGGTGCGGGCGCCGCCGAGCTCCTCGAAGCCGACGTCCTCCCCGGTCACCGTGCGGATCACGTCCGGACCGGTGATGAACATGTGGGAGGTCTTCTCGACCATCACGATGATGTCCGTCAGCGCCGGCGAGTAGACGGCGCCGCCGGCGGCCGGGCCCATGATCAGGGAGATCTGCGGGATCACGCCGGAGGCACGGGTGTTGCGGCGGAAGATCCCGGCGAACATCGCGAGGGAGGCCACGCCCTCCTGGATGCGGGCGCCGCCCCCGTCGAGGATGCCGATGATCGGCACCCCGGTGCGCAGGGCGAGGTCCTGGATCTTCTGGATCTTGCGGCCGTGCGCCTCGCCGAGGGAGCCGCCGAAGACGGTGAAGTCCTGGGAGTAGACGCACACCTGCCGGCCGTCGACGGTGCCGTACCCGGTGACGATGCCGTCCCCGTCGGGGCGCTTGCGGTCGATCCCGAAGCTGCGGGCCTGATGGCGCACGAAGCGGTCGGTCTCCACGAAGGAGCCGTCGTCCAGCAGGTCGGTGATCCGCTCCCGCGCCGTCTTCTTGCCGCGGGCGTGCTGCTTCTGGACCGCCAGCTCGTCCGCCGCGGAGACCGCGGCGCCGTCGCGCTCGCGCAGGTCCTCGAGTCGCTGGGCGGTGGTGAGCGGCCGCGGGGCGTCGGTCACGGAGCCTCCTGCTGCGGCCTGCGCGGCCGCCATCTGTTCCGTCGGATGGACACCGGGATACTACGCTACGCACGTCCGACGGCGGCCGCTCCCGCCCCCTGGACGGCACCGTCGGTCGCGGCAGGTCGACGGGCGACGGGGAACGATCGGCGAGGCACGACGGGAGATGGCATGGACCAGGCGGGGACGGCACGGGAGCCGGACGCGGTGACGGGGATCTCCCCGGGCGATCCCGCGACGGCGGACGCCGCGGCGAGGATCCACCGCCTGGGCACGATCGCCTCCACCCAGGACGAGGCGACGCGTCTCCTGGCCGCGGGGGAGGTCCCGCCCTTCGCGGTGACCGCCCGCCGGCAGACCGCGGGACGCGGTCGCCTCGGTCGCACGTTCTCGAGCCCCGAGGGATCGAGCCTCGCCCTCACCGCCGTGCATCGCACCGCCCTGCCCCCGGACCGTCGGGGCTGGTTCCCGCTCGCCGCCGGCCTGGCGGCGGTCACGGCGCTCGAGGAGCTGTTCGGGCAGGAGCCCGGACGGGGCACGAGGATCGGGCTGAAGTGGCCCAACGACCTGCATGCCGAGGACGGCCGAAAGCTCGGCGGGATCCTGGCCGAGGCCCGCGGGAGGGACCTCGTCCTGCTCGGCATCGGGATGAACCTGCGCGCCCCGGTGGGTGAGGACGACGGTGAGGTGGTCCCCGGCGCGGCCTGGCTGCGGGGGGAGGGCGGACTGCGCTCCACCGCGAACGCTCCCGACGGCCGGGCGCTGCGCGAGCGGCTCGAGGGCGCACTGCACGCCGCGCTGCGCGAGGAGCTGGGCCGTCTCGAGTCCGCCCAGGGAGACGGGGTCTCGGCGGGGACCCACGGGCGCTACACTATGACGTGCCTCACACTCGGGCAGGCGGTGCGCGTCGACCCTCTCGGGGAGACGGGCGCAGGGGGAGTCCATCCTCCCTCCCTGCACGGGATCGCCCGGACGATCGACGGGCACGGTCGGCTGGTCGTCGACCTCGAAGGAGGCGACCGGACGGCGGTGGACGTCGGCGACGTGAGGCATCTGCGGCCGGACGGAGCGTCCGGACCCACCACCCACGAGGCGACGGACGTCGAGGAGGAGCGCGGCACGTGACCGGAGGCATGGAAGACCTGGAGCGACCCGCGGACCTGTCGGGGACCGCTCCGTCGGACGACCCGTCGGCGTCGCAGGGGCCCGTCCCGAGGGAGACCGCGGAGCTGCCCGACCTCTCGCAGGACGCCGCAGAGCCCGCCTCGCTGGGCGATGCCGAGATCCTCGACCTGAACCGGCGCTTCGCCGCGGTGCGACGCAGCGTCGGCGCGCTCGAGAAGGTGCTGCTGCAGGGCCCGCGGAAGTACTCCCGCCGGGACCTCGCCCAGCAGCAGGAGATCCCCGAGCGGCTCACCTCCGTCTACTGGCGCTCCCTCGGCTTCACCCCGGTGGACGAGGACACGGTCGTGTTCACGGACGAGGACGCCTACGCGATCGGGGACCTCGCCGCGATCGTCGAGGAGGGGACGATCAGCGAGCGCGCCTTCGCGAGCATCTCCCGCGGCATGGGCTTCCACATGGGGCGCCTGGCGATGTGGATCACCGAGGCGCTGGTGGACGAGGCGAAGCACGCCGGCGGGCTCGACGACTCCGAGGCCCGCCAGCAGATGCTCGACACCGTCCCCGAGCTTCTCGAGATCTTCGAGTCCCAGGTCATGTTCACCTTCCGGCGCCAGCTGGCCGCGTACGCCGCGCGCGCCGGCAGCGAGGTGCTGCACCGCGACACCGACGAGCTGTTCCCGCTCCAGCGCGCCGTCGGCTTCGCGGACCTGGTGCAGTTCACCCGACTCGCCCAGGACATGCCCGGCACCGAGCTGGCGGACATGGTGGGGCGCTTCGAGTCGCTCAGCCGCGATGTCATCTCCGTCGGCGGCGGGCGCGTGGTCAAGACCGTGGGGGACGAGATCATGTTCCTCGCCGACACGCCCGAGGACGGCGCCCAGATCGCGGTGAGCCTCGCCGAGACCATCACCGAGTCCACCGACCTGCCGCCGGTGCGGGTGGGACTGGCCTGGGGGTCGATGTTCTCCCGCTACGGGGACGTGTTCGGCCCCACGGTCAACCTCGCCGCGCGGATGGAGTCCGTGGCCAGGCCCGGCACGGTGGTCGTCGACGGGGACACCGCCGATGCGGTCGCGCAGGCGCTGCCCGGCGGCTTCACCCTCGCCGGGGGCGAGGAGGTCGAGCTGCACGGCATCGGCACCGTCCGCGTCCACGAGATGCTCCGCGACCGCTCCGCGCCGCTGGACATGGGGCTGTGACCACGGGACCCGGCGCCCCGGCCACGAGATCTGGCACGGGATCTGCCCTGGGCGCCGCGGCCGTGGCCACGCCGGTGAGCACCGGGTCCCGGCACGGACGCCGCCGAGCTGTTTCGATGGGGGCGGGCCCCGCCGCATCCCGGCTCCGGGCCGCCCCTGTCGCCGACGTCATAGGATGGACCGCGTGACACGACTGCTTCTCGTCGAGGACGACTCGGCCATCGCTGAACCTCTCTCCCGTGCGCTCGACCGCGAGGGGTACACCGTCATGCGCGCCTCGCGCGGGATGGACGCGCTCGCGATCGCCGCCGGACCGGAGCCGATCGACCTGGTCATCCTGGATCTGGGCCTGCCCGACCTGGACGGTCTCGAAGTCGCTCGCCGCCTGCGCAAAGGCGGTCTGGAGTCCCCGATCCTGATCCTCACGGCGCGGGCCGACGAGGTCGACGCGGTGGTCGGGCTCGACGCAGGGGCCGACGACTACGTCACCAAGCCGTTCCGTCTCGGCGAGCTGCAGGCGCGGATCCGCGCGCTGATGCGGCGCTCCCAGGCGATGGAGGAGTCCGGGGACAGCTACGACGTCAACGGCGTCACCCTCGACGTCTCCGCCCGCCGCGCCTACGCTGACGGCGAGGAGCTGAGCCTCTCCGCCAAGGAGTACGACCTGCTCACCGTGCTGGTGCGCGAATCCGGCAGCGTGGTCACCCGCGACGACCTGATGCGCGAGGTGTGGGGCGCCGAGTGGTGGGGGTCCACCAAGACCCTCGACATGCACATCTCCTGGCTGCGCCGGAAGCTCGGCGACGATGCGACGGACCCGCGCCGGATCACCACGGTGAGGGGAGTGGGCTTCCGCTTCGAGACCGGCGCGGAGAGCTGACCCGTGCGGCAGCGCGTGCTGCAGGCCACCATCATCACCGTGCTGCTGGCCGTGCTCATGCTCGGCATCCCGCTGGGCTTTTCGTGGCTGAACCTCACCCGCCAGACCGTGTTCAACCAGGGGAACACGATTCTCGACCAGGTGCGTGTGGACACCGAGACCCGGCTCCAGGAGGGCGGCGAGATCGACGAGGCGCTCCTGCAACGTCGGGTCGACGAGCAGACGGATCTGAACATCACCGTCACGGTCATCTACGAGGACGTCGTGTACCGCGCCGGCGACCCGCCCGGAGAGGGCGGCGTGACGACCAATACCAACGGTGCGCTCGGGCAGTCCGTCTCCGTATACATCCCGGCCTCCGACGTGCGCGCCCACACCGCGAGCGCCTGGGTGCTGATCATCGTCGCCGGTCTCGCCGCGCTGTCGATCGGCGTCTCGGTCGCGCTGTGGCAGGCGCAGCGCATCTCCATGCCGCTGGCCCGGCTCAGCAGGCGCGCCGAGGAGATGGGCTCGGGCCGCTCCCGCGGTCCCTGGCAGCCCTCCGGCATCGCGGAGATCGACGACGTGGCCGAGGAGCTCGCCCGCTCCGGTGCGATGCTCAACGAGCGGCTGGAGGCGGAGAGCCGCCTCGCCTCCGACGCCTCCCACCAGCTGCGCACCCCGCTCACCGCGCTGTCCATGCGCCTGGACGAGATCCTCGCGACCAGCTCCGAGGAGTGGGTGCGTGAGGAGGCCCGCATCTCCCTCGAGCAGATCGACCGTCTCACCGAGGTCGTCCACGACCTCATCAACGCCCCCCGTGCCTCGCAGCTGCGCACCCCGGGCGTCGTCGAGCTGCGCAGCGTGCTCACGCAGCAGAGCGAGGAGTGGTCCCCGGCCTACCGCCGCTCGGGGCGCGAGCTGCAGGTGCAGGTGCCGCGCAGCGCCGCGGTGTGGGGCTCGACCGGACCGCTCACCCAGGTCGTCGCGACCCTCGTCGAGAACGCGCTCGCCCACGGCGGCGGCCGCACCACGGTCAAGGTGCGGCGCAACGACCATTCCACGGTCATCGAGGTCTCCGACGAGGGCTCGGGCATCGACCCCGAGCTCGGGGCCCGCATCTTCGAGCGCTCCGTCTCGGGCCGCAGCTCGCGCGGCACCGGTGTGGGCCTGGCGCTGGCCCGCACCCTGGTCGAGGACGATGGCGGCCGGCTCGAGCTGCTCACCGAGAGCCCCGCCACCTTCGGCGTGTTCCTGATCTCCGCCCCCGGCGACGAGGGACCCGACGAGGAGGGGACCGAGGGGCACGGCCGACGAGGCGCGAGGGCGCACCGCGAGGGCCGTGCAGGGCGGCGCGGCCGCGCAGGGCGTGGGACCCGTGCGGACATGACGCCGAGCGGCGTCCAGGGCGCACGCTCCGGCGGCGACGACCTCGACGCCCTTCCCCAGGGGTCCGTGGTGCGGCGTCGCCCGCGCTCCCGCACCTGACCTCGTACACTGGCCGCCGTGCCCGAGACCTCGCCCGCCGCGCCCCCGCCCCTTCCGTCCCGCCCCGTCGCGACGAGCCCGGATCGAGGGGCCCCCGACCGAGGGGCGCGCCCCGGCGAGGACGGTCGCTCCGCACGCCGGGTGGGCATCATCGGCGCCGGGCAGCTGGCCCGGATGATGCTCGGCCCGGCCATCGAGCTGGGGCTGACCGCACCGGTCCTCGCCACCGACCCCGCCGAGAGCGCCGCCGACGTCGCCGCCCGGGTGCGGATCGGCCGTCACGACGACGAGCAGGCGGTGCGCGGCATCGCGGACGAGGTCGAGGTCCTCACCTTCGACCACGAGCACGTGCCCGCCGCGATCCTCGAGGCCATCGATCGCGACGGTCTCGCCGCGGTGCGCCCCGGACCTGCGGCGCTCGTGCACGCCCAGGACAAGCTCGTCATGCGCGAACGGCTCACCGCGCTCGGACATCCCTGCCCGCGCTGGTGGCGGATCGGTGTCGCCGAGGATCTCGCCGCGGCGATCGCGGAGGTCGAGGGCCCTGTGGTGGTCAAGACCCCGCGCGGCGGCTACGACGCCCACGGGGTCCGGATCGTCGAGAGCGCCGGGCAGGCGCAGGACTGGCTCGATGCCCACGGCGAGCTGCTCGCCGAGGAGCTCGTGCCCTTCACTCGCGAGCTCTCCGCGCAGGTCGCGCGGCGTCCCGGGGGCGAGGCGGTCGCCTATCCCGTGGTGCAGTCCGTGCAGAAGGACGGCGTCTGCTACGAGGTCGTCGCCCCTGCGCCCGGACTCGACGCCGCCGCACAGCAGCGGATCCAGTCGCTCGCGCTCGCGATCGCCGAGGACCTCGACGTCACCGGCATGCTGGCGGTCGAGCTGTTCGAGACCGAGGACGGGGAGATCAGCGTCAACGAGCTCGCCATGCGCCCGCACAACACGGGGCACTGGTCCATGGACGGGGCGGTGACCGGCCAGTTCGAGCAGCATCTGCGCGCGGTCGCCGACCTCCCGCTGGGATCCACGGCCCCGCTGGCCCCGGTCTCCGTGATGGTGAACCTCCTCGGCGGCACCGCCGCGGACCTCGATCCCGGCGCACGGGCCGCGCTCGCCGGGGACCCCGCGGTGAAGATCCACCTCTACGGCAAGTCCGTGCGCCCCGGCCGCAAGATCGGCCACGTCACCGTGGTCGGCGACGACGCCGCGGAACTCCTCGAGCGCGCCCACCGCGCCGAGCGCCTGATCATCGACGGGCCCGACGGGGCCTGACCTCGCCGCCGCCCCCGCCACGACAGCGATCCCATGACAGCGACCCCATGACAGCGACCCCACGACGGAGGACCCCGTGACCCAGGACAGCACCGGCCCGCAGGAGCGGACCGCACCGCAGCACCGGACCGCACCGGAGCAGGCCCCCGAGGACCCCTCCGCGCCCGTGGCGCGGGTCGGCATCGTGATGGGCTCCGACTCCGACCACCCGGTGATGAAGGCCGCCGAGGAGGCGCTCGCGGAGTTCGAGATCCCGGTCTCCGTCGAGGTCGTCTCCGCCCATCGCATGCCCGAGGACATGGTCGCCTGGGGCCGCGGCGCCGCCGAGCGCGGGCTGCGCGTGGTGATCGCCGGGGCCGGGGGCGCCGCGCACCTGCCCGGCATGCTCGCCGCCCTCACCCCGCTGCCGGTGATCGGGGTGCCCGTGCCGCTGAAGCACCTCGACGGGATGGACTCCCTGCTCTCGATCGTGCAGATGCCCGCCGGGGTGCCGGTCGCCACCGTCTCCATCGGCGGGGCCCGCAACGCCGGGCTGCTCGCGGCACGGATCCTGGCCGCCGGGGCGGACGACGAGGCCGCCCGTCTGCGGGAGCGGATGGTCGCCTTCCAGGCCGAGCTGCGCCAGATCGCGCTCGCCAAGGGCGAGGCGCTGCGCGCCTCGCGGTGAGCGAGCCGGCGGGGGCGTCCGCCCCCGTGACCGACCGGGGCCGCATGTCCTGGGTGGACGTCGCCCGGGCGGCCTCGATCGTCCTGGTGGTGTCGTACCACACCGGCGTCGCCGCCGTCTTCGACCTCCTCCCGCGGCAGATCACGGACGCGGGGGAGTGGTGGCGGACGGCGAACCTGCTGCTGGTGCCCCTGCGCATGCCGCTGTTCTTCGTCGTCGCCGGCATGCTCGCCGTCGGGGCGCTGGCCCGCCCCTGGCCCGCGGTGCGCGGACCGCGGGTGACGAACCTGCTGTGGGCCTATGTGCTCTGGAGCGTGGTCTTCGCGCTGACGGCCTGGCCGCGCTACGCGCCCGACGACCCCTGGGGGTACCTGCGCGGCGGCCTGCAGAACATCGTGCTGTTCGCCTCGCCGTACTGGTTCATCGCGGTGCTGCCGGTGTTCTTCCTCGTCACCCGGTGGGGGCGGAACCGGCCCTGGATCCTGCTCGCGCTGCTGTTCCTCGCGTACCTGGCCAGCCCTGCGCTCGAGAGCTGGGTGAAGACGTTCGGTCCGGAGTTCATGATGGCCGCCGCCGGGGTCCGTCGGCTGACGGAGTTCGGGGTGTGGTTCGCCGCCGGGTTCGTCCTCTCGGACCGGCTGCGGGGCTTCGGCGCCGCTCCGCGTCCCCTGGTCGCGGTGATCGCCGTCGCGGCGAGCGGCCCCCTCTGCTACGCGGCGGTGATGGCGGGCCTGGATCCCGGCGCCAGGCGTCTCGCCCTGCTGGCGGCGAGCTGCGCCTCGGTCACCGCAGTGCTCGCGCTCTCCACGATGCTCGGCAGGTTCGCGCCGGCCGCCGCGCTCGGCCGCGTCGTCGGCTCGAGGACTCTGGTCATCTACCTCGTCCACCCGCTGGTGCTGAACGTCGTGGTGGTGCTCAGCCGCTGGGCGCTCGACCGCGGCGAGTGGGAGCGGTCCGCGGCGGCGGACCTGCTGCTGGTGCCGACCGTGATCGCGCTGTGCGTGGTGGTCGCGCTCCTCGTCAAGGCGGCCGCGGACAGGATCGGCGCCGACTGGCTGTTCGAGGTCCCCCGGCGGCTGCGGGGTCGGGGGGACGGGCCCGCGGCACGGCGGCCCGGCTCCCGTCGCACGTGATCCGGCGCGGTATCGTCGGGAGCATGACTGACACCCCCGCTCACCGGGTCGCCCCGGGGGCCGACATCGCGGACGACGTGACCATCGGAGACGGCAGTTCGATCTGGCATCTGGCGCAGGTGCGGGAGGGCGCTCGCCTCGGCGCCGGGTGCATCATCGGCCGCGGCGCGTACATCGGCTCCGGCGTCACCCTCGGCGACAGCTGCAAGATCCAGAACTACGCCCTCGTGTACGAGCCCGCGAGGCTCGCCGACGGCGTCTTCGTCGGCCCCGCCGCCGTGTTCACCAACGACCACTTCCCCCGCGCGGTCAACCCCGACCTCAGCCGGAAGGACGCCTCCGACTGGGAGGCCGTGGGCGTGACCTGCGAGACCGGCGCCTCGATCGGCGCTCGGGCGGTGTGCGTGGCCCCCGTGACCATCGGGGCCTGGTCGATGGTCGCCGCCGGCGCCACCGTGGTCGAGGACGTGCCCCCGCACGCCCTCGTCGCCGGCGTCCCGGCCCGACGCCTGGGCTGGGTGGGACGCTCCGGCGAGAAGCTCGTGCCGGCCTCCGACGGCACCGACGCCTGGGTCTGCCCCACCACCGGGGAGTGGTACGTCCCCGACGACTCCACCGGCGGGCTGCTGCTGGCCTCCTCGCCCCTCGCGGACGCCCCGCGGGCGACGGCGCCCCTCGACCCCGACGGAGACCCCGACGCGCAGCCCGACGGAGACCCTCACCCCCAGCCCGACGACCAGGACGGACGCACTGCATGAACATCGAGCTGACGATGATCCCTCCGGCGAAGCCGTTGATCGGTCAGGAGGAGCGGGACGCGGTGGATCGGGTGCTGGCCTCGGGGATGGTGGCGCAGGGTCCGGAGGTGGCGGCGTTCGAGGAGGAGTTCTCGGCGGCGCTGGTCGGCGGTCGTGAGGTGGTGGCGGTGAACTCGGGCACCTCGGGGCAGCATCTGGGGATGCTGGCGCTGGGTCTGGGGCCGGGGGACGAGGTGATCGTGCCGTCGTTCACGTTCGCGGCGACGGCGAACACGGTCGCGGTCTCCGGGGGAGTGCCGGTGTTCGTGGACGTGGATCCGGAGACGTTCACGGTGGATCCGGGGGCGGTGGAGGCCGCGATCACCGAGCGGACGGTGGGGATCCAGCCGGTGCACCTGTACGGGCACCCGGCGGCGATGGATCAGCTGGTCGAGATCGCGTCGCGGCATGGTCTGTGGGTGTTCGAGGACGCGGCGCAGGCGCATGGTGCGACGTGGGACGGGGCGCAGGTGGGCACGTTCGGGGACGGGGCGATGTTCTCGCTGTACCCGACGAAGAACATGACCTCGGGGGAGGGCGGGATGGTCGCCTGTGCCCGGGGTGAGGTGGCGCGTCAGGTGCGCCTGCTGCGGAACCAGGGGATGGAGGCGCAGTACGCGAACGAGGTCGCGGGGTTCAACAATCGGATGACGGACATCCATGCGGCGATCGGTCGGGTGCAGCTGGGGAAGCTGCCCGGGTGGACGGGGACGCGGCAGGAGAACGCGGCGTTCTTCGACGCGCATCTGGAGGGGGTGGTGACGCCCGTGGTGGCCGAGCGGGCCTCGCATGTGTATCACCAGTACACGATCCGTATCGAGGGGGCCTCGGCGGTGGAGCGGGACGGGTTCGCGTCCGCGCTGCGGGAGGAGCACAGGGTGGGGTGCGGGGTGTACTACCCCACGCCGGTGCATCGACTGGCGTCGTTCGCGACGGATCAGGAGCTGCCGGTGACGGAGATGCTGGCGCGCGAGGTGCTGTCGCTGCCGGTGCATCCGAGCATCACCGACCAGGACCGTGAGCGGATCGTCGCCGCGGTGAACGCTGTGGCGAAGGCGGGGGCATGAGCATGGCGAGGACGTCGGGGACCTCGAGGACGCTGCGGGCCGGGCTGATCGGTCTGGGCATGATGGGCCGCCACCACGCTCGCAACCTGCGCTCCCTGGAGGGTGTGGAGCTGGTCGCGGTGGCCGATGCGCAGGGCGATCCGCACGGCGCGGCACCCGGGCTGGAGGTGCTGCCGGACGCGGCGTCGCTGATCGCGGCGGGCATCGACTACGCGGTCGTGGCCGTGCCCACCCAGTTCCACCGGGACGTCGCCCTCGCTCTCGCCGAGGCCGGGATCCACACCCTGGTCGAGAAGCCGCTGGCCTTCGACATCGCCGAGGCCGAGGAGATCACCGATGCCTACGAGCGGGCCGGCCTGATCGGCGCGGTCGGCTACATCGAGCGGTACAACCCGGCGCTGCAGGAGATGCGCCGGCGCATCGCCGAGGGACAGCTCGGCGAGATCTACCAGATCGTCACCCGCCGGCAGGGCGCCTTCCCGGCCCGCATCGCGGACGTGGGCGTGGTCAAGGACCTCGCCACCCACGACCTCGATCTCACTGCCTGGGTGGCGCAGTCCCCGTACGCGAGCGTCGGGGCGACCTCGACCCGTCGTTCGGGCCGTGAGGACGAGGACATGGTCTCGGTCACCGGCACGCTGCAGGACGGCACCATCACCAACCACCTCGTGAACTGGCTGACGCCTTTCAAGGAACGCGTCACCGTGGTGACGGGGGAGAAGGGCGCCCTGGTGGGCGACACCCTCAACGCCGACCTCACCTTCCACGCCAATGCCGATGCGGCGACCAACCTGTGGGAGTCGATGGCCTCGTTCCGCGGGGTCAGCGAGGGCGACTCGATCACCTACGCCCTGCAGCGCCGCGAGCCGCTCGCGACCGAGCACGAGGCCTTCCGCGACGCGGTCCTCGGCGACGACTCCAACATCGTCACCATGCGCGAGGGCCTGCACACCGTCCGCACGGTCGAGGCGGTGCTCGAGAGCGCCCGGGACGGTCGCGTCATCACCCTCGGCTGATCCCCGCGGGAGGCCCGTCTCCCGCCGTGACGCTCCGACGGCGTCCGCGCCCCCGTTGCGGTCGCGAGCGCCGTCAGCGCTCCGGAGCGGCGAACAGCTCGCTGCCGGGCACCCACTCGTCGGCCAGGAACAGCTCCGCGTACTCGCCCAGCGGCGTCATCCCCCGCGCGGTCCGCACCGCGATCTCCCCTCGGGCGGCGCCCGTGATCAGCGCCTCGAAGCCCAGCGGATGGTCCACCACCGCCCGCACCGTGCGCATCCGGGAGCGCAGCTGCGGCAGGCCCGTGGCCTTGGCGGTCCTCGCCGCGGCGCGCCGGGCCGGGGAGCGCTCCGTGCGCCGCGGGGCCGCGGTCGGCGCCGGCTCGCCGCTGACGCTCGTGTAGAGCTCCTCGGTCATCGCGCGGTACCACTCGCGTGAGGCGATCGCCGCGTCGGGCGCGCCCTCGTAGACCTCCCAGACGTCCAGCTCGTGCATCGGCAGGGCCCAGTCGAGGCCCACGTGCTCGTAGGTGCGCATCGAGTTCAGGATGTACTTCGCCTGCCGCTCGCGCTGCCAGAACCAGCGCACGGCATCCATCGTCGAGCGCCGCTCGCCGGTGAGCGTGACCTCCTCGAAGAAGGTGCGCAGCTCCCGGACGGCCGCCGGGAGCCGCACCGCGCGCCGGGACCGCGAGCGCAGGGAGAAGTGCCAGGGCTCGAGCGCCCGCACGATCGACGCCGGGGTCACCTCGCGGCCGTGGCGCAGCGGCTCGTCCTTCGCGGAGCTGACCACCGTGTGCCCGGGAAGCACGATGCTCCCCGGAGGGAGGGTGCCGTCCGCGGTGAGCGACCGCATCGCGTACCAGTCCTGGATGTGCGGGAGCGACGCCCCGCCCGAGGCCTCCCGCAGGAACCTCGCGCCGGCGGGGCGGGTCCAGGCCTCCCGCAGCTGCGCGGGCGTGTGGGAGACCTGCTGCCAGGGCAGGCCCAGGCTCGCGGCGATCCGCTCCGAGGCGCGGGCCTCCGCGTTCCCCGGCAGGCCGTAGGTGAACGTGCGCACGTTCGGGTACCCGTCCCTCGCCAGCAGCGAGGCGAGCAGGCGGGAGTCCAGCCCGGCCGAGAGCGGCAGCGCGATCACCCTCCCGTCGGCGCGCTCGTACAGCCGCCTCATCGCCTCGTCCAGCGCCGTGGCGAAGGCGGTCGTGAAGGCGGCCAGGTCCGCGCCGTCGGGCTCCCGCAGCCGCAGACGGCGCTCGAGCCGGCCGGTCACCGCACCGCTGACCCGGTCGATGCGCACGGTCGTGCCGGCCGGTACCTGCCGCACGCCCCGCAGCAGGGTCCCGTCGCCGAGCGCGAGACCGGTGTGCAGGAACGCGGCGGCGACGTCGTCGGCCAGCACCCGTCCACCGATGGCGTCCGCCACCGCGAAGGCGTCCTCGGCCACATGGACCGCGCCGTCGTGGACCGCGTAGAAGAGCGGCCAGGACCGCAGATGGTCGACCGCGAGCACGATCTCGCGCTCGGTGAGCAGGACGGCGGAGAACAGCGCGCCGCCGGCGCGCAGGGACTGCGCGGTCACGGGATCCCCCGTGTCAAGGGACGGGGGCGCCGCGGCTCCGGGCGCCGTGCGCAGGCGCTGCCCTCGATCGTCCGCCGTCCACCGTGTACTAAGATGCGGGACGACGGTCAGCATGGTCTCCTCGCGGTCGGCGCGCCGGGACGCGAGTCGAGGTGACCCGCAGGTTCATCGTACTCACACCGATCGCGAGGTGGTCCGGCGTTGGTCTCCTCCACCGGGATCCGCGGACGGATCGAGAAGCTCACCACGAAGTACCCCACGCTCCGGCACGTGATGGTGCTGCTGACCGGCACCGCGCTCGCCCAGATCGTGGTCATGGGCGTCTCGGTGTTCACCGCCCGCATCTTCACCCCCGAGGCGTTCGGCCAGTTCGCCGTGTACGGATCGCTCACCGCGATCGCGACCACCATCGCCTCGCTGCGGCTGGACATGACGATCATGCTTCCCGAGGACGATGACGAGGCGCGACGGATCGCTCGGATCGCCACCCTCAGCAATCTCGTGGTCGCCGGGCTGTTCTCCCTCGCAGCCCTGGTGCTGCGGGACCTCGTCATCGCCCAGTACGGGGATCCCGAGCTCGCGTCGTGGCTGCTCATGGGTGGCTTCACCGTGTTCTTCGTGGCGCAGGCGACGATGATGCAGTTCTGGTTCAATCGCAAGACCGACTACCGCACGATCTCCCTGAACCGGGTGCAGCAGGCGGTGGGCTCCGCGGGCGGCCAGCTCGGCTTCGGCCTGCTGGGACTGCGCACCCTGCCCGGCCTGGTCTTCGGCACCCTGCTCGGACAGGCCTACGCCTTCGTCAACCTGCGGCTGCGGTCGAGGTCCCTGTTCCGACCCATCCCCGAGGGCACCGCGAGTGGGCTCGAGCTGGTCCGGCGCTACAAGAAGATGCCGCTGCTGAACATGCCCAACGCGCTCGTGGACTCGCTGCGGATCAACGGGATCACCCTGCTGATCGGCACCGTGGCGCTCGGCGCCGTGGGCCAGTTCAACCTGGCCTGGCGGATCCTCCAGGTCCCGATCGGGCTGATCAACAGCGCCATCTCCCAGGTGTTCTTCCAGAAGCTCGCCCGGGTGCGGCCGGGGGAGATGTACCCACTGGTGCGGGCCACGATCATCCGCTCGCTGCTGATCTCGATCGTGCCCTTCGGCCTGATCTACCTCGTCTCCCCGTGGCTGTTCATCCTCGTGTTCGGCCAGCAGTGGGACATGGCCGGGGACTTCGCCCGTGCGCTGACCCCGTGGCTCGCGATGCAGCTGGTGACCTCCCCGATCTCCACCGTCTTCGTGGTCACCGACAACCAGCAGTGGATGCTCGCCTTCTCCGTGGCGTTCTGCGCGGCGCCGCTGTCGCTGCTGTACTTCTCGCCGCTCCCGCTGCTGGACACGGTGTTCTGGCTCGGTCTGCTGATGGCGGCGATGCTCGCGCTGATGCTGGTGATGTCGCTGCTGGCCGCGCGTGGCTACGATCGCAGGCGGGAATCGGATCCCGCCGCACCCTCCGAGCCGACGGACCCCGCCGCACCCGGTGAACCCGACGGGCCCGCCGGGACCACGCAGCCCGCCGGGCCCTCCGCCTGACCGCGACGGTCCCCGACCCCGCCCCCCACCGTCCGAGAGCTGGAGGCCGCATGAGAGTCCTCGTCGTCCCGTCCTGGTACCCGAGCCCGCAGGAGCCGCTGAACGGCTCCTTCTTCCGCGAGCAGGCCCGGATGGTGGCGGAGGCGGGCCACGAGGTGATGGTGCTGGTGCCGCGCACCGTCCCGCTCGCGCGCTGGCGCGGAGCATCCCCGGTGCTCGAGCAGGACGGCGCGCTGATCGTGCTGCGGTTCAGCGTGCCCGCGCTGCCGCGCCCGCTGCAGCGGCTCGAGCAGGAGCTGATGGGGCACCTCGCCGAGCAGGCGCATCGCTCGGTCGGCGGCGAGCTGCCGGACGTGATCCATGCGCACTCCGTGATGCCCGGACTGCTCATCGCCCAGGACCTCGCCGTGCGCTGGGGGCGCGGCGTCGTGCTCACCGAGCATCGGCCCTCGAGCCTCACCGCGCCCCGCTCCGCGACCCGGCGCGCGCACCTGCTGCACGCCCTCGCGGACGCGGCCGTGGTCGCGACCGTCAGCGAGCCCTTCGCCGCGGCGATCGCCGAGCACTACGACATCGCTCCGCCCGAGGTGATCCCGCTTCCGGTGCCGGAGCGCTTCTTCGCCCCGGCCGCTGCGACCGCCGCCGCCGCCGAGCTGGCGGACCCCGCTCGCCCGTACACCTTCCTGCACGTCTCGAATCTCGTGCGCAACAAGCGCCCCGAGGAGACCCTCACGGCGTTCGCACGGGTCGCGGAGGAGGTCGAGGCGCACCTGGTGATCGCCGGAGGTACCCCGGAGCGGGCACGGGAGCTGCGCGACCGTGCGGCATCGCTCGGGATCGCCGAGCAGGTCGAGATCCTCGGCCGGGTCGAGCGCGACCAGCTGCCCGCGCTCATGGCGCGCAGCCACTGCCTCGTGCTCGCGAGCGCGCTCGAGGCCGGAGGCACCGTCCTCGGAGAGGCGCGCGCCGCCGGCCTCGCGGTGATCGCGACCGCGACCTGGGCGGGGCGTGCCTGGGTGGAGCCCGGCAGCGGCACCGTCGTCCCCGTCGACGATCTCGCCGCCCTCGGCACGGCGATGACGACCGCGGCGCGCGATCGTCGCGCCGCCCTGCCCGAGGAGCGCGACGCCATCCGGGAGCGGGCCCGGGAGATCTTCTCCGCCGACGCCTTCCTCCAACGTCAGCAGGACATGTACCGCCGGGCGGTCGAGGCGGAGCGCGGGCCCCGGATGCTCTTCCACGCCCCCTTCCCGATCGACCCCCGTCCCCAGGGCGCGAGCCGTCTGCGCCCGCTGCGCATGCTCGAGGCGTTCGCGGCCAGAGGGCATCGGGTGCATCCGCTGGTCGGTGCGCCGCGGCAGCGGGCGGTCGCCTATCGCGCCGCGCGCCGACGGCTGCGCGGGGGGCAGGACCTCGAGCTGCTGTACTCGGAGAACTCGACCCAGCCGAACCTCCTGGCGACCAGCGTGCGCGAGGGGATCGCACCCTTGCTGGATGCTCGGATCCTGCTGTGGGCCCGCCGTCGGGGGATCCCCGCCGGAGAGTTCTATCGGGACGTCTACTGGCGCTTCTCCACCTCGCTGCGCGCCGTGCGCACCCCGCGCTCCGCGGTGATGAACCTGCTCTACCGCCTCGACCTCGCTGCGCTGCGGCTGGCGCGGGTCCACCTGTTCCTGCCCTCGGAGCGGATGGCGCCGATCATCCCCGTCGCGGAGCGACGCAGCAGCGCCCTGCCGCCCGGCGCCACCGTCGTCGAGTCCGCGACCCCGCAGGGGCTGCACCTGCTGTACGTGGGTGGGCTCGGCGCCGAGTACGGTCTGGACGCCTGCGTCGAGGCGGTCTCCCGCACCCCGGGCGTCACCCTCACCCTGTGCGTCCCGCCGGCGCAGTGGGAGAAGAACCGTACGCGCTACGAGCAGCACCTGGGCACGCGGATCCGGATCGTCCACGGCTCCGGGCCCCAGCTCGAGCCGCTCTACGACGCGGCCTCGGCCTGCGTGCTGTTCGTCGAGCCGGGGGAGTACCGCACCTTCGCCGCCCCGGTGAAGTTCTTCGAGTACCTCGGCCACGGCAAGCCGGTGCTGCTCAGCCGCGGCACCCATGCCGGGGACCTGGGGGAGCGGCTCGGGATCGGCCCGGTCATCGACTACTCGGCCGAGGCGCTGCAGGTCGAGCTCGAGGACCTCCGTGCGCGCCCGGAGCGCCTCGCGGAGTATGCGCAGGCGGCGCGCCGGGCGCGGGAGGACCAGACCTGGCGGGCCCGCGCCCGCCAGGCGGCGGAGCGGCTCCGCGCTCTTCAGGGATGAGCATCCGGCGCAGCGCATCCGGCGCAGCTCGGCCCGGCGCAGCTCGGGACGGGCGGTCTCAGCGGACGGCGAGCAGCGGGGCGCGGAGCGGGCCGGCGATCGACCCGGCGGGGCCGTGACCCCTCACCAGCCGCTGTCGCGATAGCCGGCGAGGACCTCGTCCAGCGCCGCCTGCGGCGAATGATGCTCCTGCACCCATGGCCGGGTGGAGCGCTCCGCGGGGGCGACGAGCTCCTCGCGCACCAGGTCCACGACATCCGCGGCCGTGCCGGACATCCCGAGGTCCACCCCGCCCAGCACGGGCGGGACCACCAGCGAGGGGTGGCTGCCGTCGTACCAGCGCGGCTCCAGCGGTGCCACCAGCGGGACGTCCGCCGCGAGGGCGTCGAGCTCCGAGGCGCCCATGACGCCCGAGAGCTGCCCGATGCACAGTCGAGCCGCCCCGACGGCCGCCAGGAAGTCCGCATGCGGCATCCGCGGCACCAGCTGCACCCCGGCGTCCGCGGCCTGCCCGGCGAGCGGACCCCAGTCGAGGCCGAGCACCGCGGGGCCGGAGGGATCCGCCTGCGCCGCCGTCAGAGCACGGGCGATCTCGAGCGAGCGCGCCCCGCCCTTGACCGCCTCCCAGCGCGAGGTGAACAGCAGGTAGTCGCGGTCGCCGACCAGAGCGCGGATCTGCGCGGGACGCTCGCGGGGTGCGCGCTCCGCCGGCGGCACCGTGAGCGACACCGGCACCGGCACCAATCGCGCGTCCTCCCGCAGCGGGGCCACGTGCTCGCGCAGGTCGGGAGTGGCGTAGAAGACGGTCTGCGCCGTGCGGACGGTCTCGTGCACGAGATCGCGATGTCGCTGCTCGTACTGCGCGCTGCGGATGTCCGTGCCGTGGAGGTGGAGGGCGAAGCGCCGCCCGAAGGCCCATCCCGCATGCCGCCTCGCCAGGACGCTGTGCACGTGCACCCGTCGGGACCGTGCCCGGGCGGCGAGCAGCCTCGCCTCCCAGCGCAGCCCGCGGCCCGCCTTCACCGCGAGAGCCGCGGCGGTGCCGGGCTCCGGGGCGATGGCCAGGGGGAGCACGCGCCAGGTCCGACCGGTCTCCGCGGCGGCCTCGGCGAGCCGTGTCGCGGTGAGGGCCGGGTCGCTCAGGTGCAGGACGCTGGGGTAGTCGGGCTCGGGCATGTCTCGCTCGCTCCGTGGTGCGGTCTCCGGACTGGTGGTGCTGATCACGCGCAGAATAACGGGGGAACAACAGTGCGCACGGGGTGGTGCGTCGCTGACCGCGTGCCGTGGCCCACCGCATAGTCTGGCCCTCCGCGCCGCAACACCCGCACGGCACGATCCTAGGGCACGACCCCGGCGCCGCGACGACGAGAGGGCAGTGCATGGAGCACCTCCAGGCCTGGACGGCCACCGCCCCGCTCCTGGTGGCACTGCTCCTGCTCCTGTACGTCCCCGGGCTGCTCGTCCTGCGGCTCGCCGACCTCCGCTGGAACCTCGCTCTCGGCCTCGCCCCGGCGGTGACCTGCGGCCTGGTGGGCGTGGGCGGCATCCTCCTCGATCTCCTCGGCGTCCGCTGGGGGCGGCTCCCCTTCCTCGGGCTGGTCGCGATCGCCTGTCTTCTCGTGGTGGGCTACCGACTGCTCCTGCGTCGTGCCGGTCAGGAGGGCCGACCCCTCGGGGGGAGCGTCCCGCCGACGCGGTGGACCCGGCGCGACCGCCTGCTCGCGGGCGGCGCGGTGGGGATCGCCGTGCTCTTCCACTGGGCCCCCGTGGTGCTCGTCGTGGATCCGTCCTTCCCCAGCTCCCTCACCGACCCGATGTTCCACTACAACGGGATCAACGCCGTGCTGCACACCGGCAACGCATCGATGTTCGGGGCGATGGACTGGAACTACGGACTGCGGGTGCTGGACGTCAGCTATCCGGCGGTCTGGCACGCGCTGGCCGCTCTGGTCGCCGCGCCGGAGGCGGTGGTCGAGGTCGCGCACGTGCTCAGCTACCTCGTCATCCCTGCGATCTTCCTGCTGGGCATCACCTGCCTGGGTGCCGAGGTGTTCCCGCGCCGCCGCCTGATGATCCTGCTGACGCCCCTGGTCGCCGCCGGCTTCGTCGCCTTCCCGGACTACATGTCGGTGGGCAAGAGCTTCTGGCCCAATGCGCTCGCCCTCGCCCTGTTCCCCGGCGTGCTGGCCGCGGCGCTCTCCGTCGTCCTCGACGTCGCGCACGGGCGTCTCGCGCAGAACGCCGTGCGGTACGCGGGCAGTGCGCTCGTCCTGCTCGCGGGAGCGGCCGGGATGGTGCTGACCCATCCCACGTTCATCTTCACCGTGCTCTGGGTGTGCGCCCCGTGGGCGGTCGTGGTCGTGGCCCTGCTGGCGCGCCGGCTGTGGCGGGTGTGGCCCCGTCCCCGGGTCCTCGCGGCGGCCCTCCTCGCCGCAGCGGGCGCCGGCGGGCTGGTGGTGGTCGTCCTCGCCCATCCGCAGGTGCAGGCCGCGCTGTCGCGTCCGGTCCTCGGCGAGTGGAGCTCCTTCCTCTCGCGGCTGACCAGCACCCTGGTGCTCTGGCCCACCACGCCGAACCGGCTCGTGCTGACCGCTCTGGCGCTGTTCTACGGGAGCGTGACGGTGCTGGGGATCGTGGCCGCGGCGCGCACCCACCGCTCCCGCTGGGTGCTCGCCGCCTGGGTGATGCAGGCGCTGCTGATCCTCGGGGTGTACTTCCCGCTGCCGCTGCTGTCGAGCATCGCGGGGATCTGGTACTCGGACGTGTACCGGCTGTTCGCGATCCAGGTCGTGTTCCTCGCCCTGCTGCTGCCGATGGGCCTGGCGATGCTGTGGGAGCGCGGCGAGCGGGCCGACGAGCTCGGGGAGGAGTCCGTGAGCTGGCCGCGGCCTCTGCCCGTCCTGACCAAACTCGCCGGACGCGCCCCGGCGCGCGCCGCGGTCGTGCTGGTCCTGATCGTCCACCTGGCGCTCGGGGCCTTCCTGTCCTGGCGGATGGCGTACTCCCCGGCGGCGCCCTCGATCGGCGATCGCGCGATCATCGGCTCCGAGGAGGAGCTCGCGCTGCTCGAGGACCTCGACGACCTCGTGCCCGAGGGGGCGATCATCCTCGGCGATCCCCTCAGCGGCATCGGGTACGCCCCCGTCCTCGCCGACGTCGACACCGTGTTCACCCAGGTCACGGTCCGTTCCCTGGACAAGGACGGCGACTATCTCGCCCAGCGCTTCGCGGACATCCAGCAGGACCCGAGGGTGTGTGACATCGTGCGCCACTACGGCATCTCCTACTACTACGAGGACGATCCCGTGCGCTACGAGGGCGAGCTGCGCGACACCTCCCTGCCCGGGCTGTACGACGTGGACACCTCGGAGGGCTTCACCGAGGTGGCCTCGGCGGGGGAGGCGACCCTCTGGCGGATCGATGCCTGCGGGGAGATCGACGCCCGCGAGGACTGGTGGGATCCGCGGTGGCGGAACCGCACCGTGGTCACCGACGAGGAGCCCTCGCCGCAGGACGCCGCAGACTCGTCCACCGCGTCCGCCTCCACCGCGTCCGCCGCCCCTGCGCACGCCCGCGAGCTCCCCGCCCGGACCGCGGGCGCCTGACGCGGCCCGGTGCGGCTCAGGCGGAGGTCAGCTCCGTCAGGATCTCGCGCGCGACCTGCGCGTCGGACTCGAAGGACAGAGGCCGTGCGGCACGGTCCGCATGCTGCTTCCAGGTCCGCACCTCCTGCGCCGTCACGTCCCGCAGCGAGGCGGCGAGGGTCTCCGGGCGGAAGTCCGCGGCCACCGTGCCCAGCTCGTGCTCCCGGGTGAGGTCCGCCATCTCCGGAGAGGGCCCGACGGCGATGCCGAGCCGGGCCTGGACGTAGTCGAAGTACTTGTTGGGCAGCGTGAGCCGACCGTTGGTGTGCACCGGCGGGAGCCAGAACACGCCGATGTCGTAGGCGTTGAGGGTGTCCGGAAGGGTCATCGGCGGCACCGGGTCCAGGAAGCGGATGCGTCCATCGGCCGGGGCGCGCTCGGCGAGGGAGCGCAGATACCTGCCGCCGTCGTTGGCGGGCACCAGGTACAGGTCCAGGCTGAAGCGCTCGGGCAGGGCGCTGACCACGTCGATCGTGAGCTCGAGGTTGCGCCCCTGCACGGCGGCCCCCGAGTGCACCAGTCTCACCTGGTCCTCGCGGACCTCGCCGACGGGCAGGTCCCGGTACGGGGAGGAGTTGCGCATCGTGCGCGCCTCGACCCCGTAGCGGGAGCGGTAGAGGTCGCCGATCCGGTCGCCCACCGTGGTCACCGCCGCGCAGCGGGGCAGGTACTCGCGGCACAGATGGTCCATGAGGGGGGCGACCAGCAGCCGCCAGGAGAGGATGTGGGTGCGCTCCTCGGGCGCCCATTCGTGCATGTCCGCCCAGACGGGGGCCCCGGCGGCGACTCGATCGGCCAGGGCCAGTATGCGTGCCTCGTTGGCGACGACGGCATCGAACCGCCGCCCCTGCAGAGCGGTCAGCACCCACTGCGCCGCGGGGGCGGCGAGCTCCGCTCCGCGCCATCGCCGCAGGCCGAGCCTCGCGACCCCGAGCGGCGTCTGCGGCAGCGTGCTCAGGTCGTCGGGGACCTGGAGATGCTCGTCGGCACCCTCGGGCGCCGGCCCGAAGCCGACGGTGGTGACGCGGCCGAACTCGGCGACGACGGAGAGCTGCCGGAGCACTCGTGCATCCCGGTGGATGGGGGAGAGGCTGATCAGGAGCAGGGAGGGGCGGGCCACGGCGCCACACTATCGGAGGCCGCACGGCCGGGGCCCTCCCACCTCGCCACCGCGCCGGGCGGATCGCCGGGCGCTCGTGGGTCCGTAGACTGCCCCCCGAATGCAGATCGCCTGGTGGAGGAGAACGTCCGCATGAAGATCCTGTCCGTCGTGGGCGCGCGCCCGCAGTTCGTCAAGCTCGCCGCGATCGCCGATGCGGCCGCGCAGCGCGAGGACGTCGAGCACGTCATCGTCCACACCGGCCAGCACTACGACGCCGCGATGAGCGATGTGTTCTTCGCCGACCTGAGGATCCCCGCCCCGGACGTGAACCTCGCCGTCGGCTCCGGCTCCCACGGCCGCCAGACCGGCGCCATGCTGAGCGGGATGGACGAGGTGCTCGAGGAGCACCGTCCGGACTGGACCCTGGTCTACGGCGACACCAACTCCACCCTCGCCGGCACGCTCTCCGCGGTGAAGATGCACCTCAAGGTCGCCCACCTCGAGGCCGGGCTGCGCTCCTTCAACCGTCGCATGCCCGAGGAGCACAATCGCGTCCTCACCGACCACGCCGCTGACCTGCTGCTGGCCCCCACCGAGGTCGCCCGCGAGCACCTGACCGCCGAGGGCCTGGCCGAGCGCACCGTCGTCACCGGCGACGTGATGACCGACGTGTGCCTGCGCGTCGCGGCAGCCGTCGAGGGCACGCAGCTCGCCCTGCCCGAGGGCATCGACCCCACCGGCGAGTTCGCGGTCGCGACCATCCACCGCGCCGACAACACCGACGACCCCGACCGCCTGGCCGCGATCGTCGAGGCCCTGCAGGCGCTCGAGATCCCGCTGGCCCTGTTCGCCCATCCCCGCCTGGTCGCCAAGGCGGCCGAGGCCGGGATAGCGCTGGCAGGCGGCGCCGTCCACGTCGGCGCGCCCGTGGCCTACCCCGACCTCGTGGGCGCCGTGCAGCACGCCAGCGCGGTGGTCACCGATTCCGGCGGTCTGCAGAAGGAGGCCTACCTCCTGGGCACCCCCTGCTCCACCGTCCGCACCGAGACCGAATGGGTCGAGACCCTCGAGAACGACTGGAACCGCCTCGTCAGCGATCCGGCAGAGCTCACCGCCGCCGTGACCCGGCCCCGCCCCACCGCGGACCGCCCCGCCCACTACGGCGACGGACGAGCCGCCCTGCGCTCCGTCGACGCCCTGCGCGAGAGGGCCTGATGCGCTCCCGCTCCCGGACCTCTCGCCGGCACGGCGGCACCCGGCCGCCGCACGTGGTGGTCGCCACCCGCGTCTACGCCCCCGAGCCGGTCGCGGCCGCCTTCCGTCTCGAGGCGCTGGTGCTCGCGCTCGAGCGCGCGGGCGCCGAGGTCACGGTCCTCACCTCGACCGCGCCGGGGACGGGCGCCGCCCGCTCCCGTCATCGCACCGTGTCCCGCTGGCCGGTGAAGCGCGACGCCCAGGGCCAGGTGCGCGGGTACCTCTCCTATCTCAGCTTCGACGTGCCGCTCGCCCTGCGCCTGCTGCTGCGGCGGCCGATGGATGCGCTCGTGCTCGAGCCGCCGCCCACCACCGGGACGGTCGGGATGGTCGCGGCGGCGCTCCGGCGGGTGCCGTACACCTTCTACGCCGCGGACGTGTGGTCCGATGCGGCGGACAGCGTCGAGGGGGTGCCCTCCCTCGTCCTGGCCGCACTGCGCCTCATGGAGACGACCGTCTGGAAGCGCGCCACGCGCGTGCTGACGATCTCCCCGGGGGTGCAGCATCGGCTCGAGCAGCTCATCGGGCCCCGTGACCACCTGATCATGGTCGGCAACGGGATCGACGCCGACACCTTCACCGACCAGGGGCCCGCCGGAGGGGAGGAGGGCCCGTACTTCGTCTACGCGGGCACCGTCTCCGAATGGCAGGGCGCGGACGTCTTCGTCGACGCCTTCGCCCGGGTGCGCGCCGAGCATCCGCGAGCCCGTCTGCTGTTCTTCTCCGAGGGCAGCGGCCGCGACGCGCTCGAGGCGAGCGTGCGGGACCGTGGCGTGCAGGGCGTCGAGTTCCGGGACAAGATCCCTCCGGCCGAGGTCGCAGCCCACCTGCGCGGCGCCGTCGCCGGTCTCAGCTCGATCACTCCGGGGCAGGGCTACGAGTTCGCCCTGCCCACCAAGATCTACGCCGCGACCGCGACCGGCACGCCGGTGGTCCACGCCGGGGAGGGCGCGGCCCACGATCGGATCCGCGACAATGCGCTGGGCTGGGCCTGCGATCACGACGCCGAGCAGGTCGCCGCGGCGATGGATCGTGCGCTGCGGGGCGTGGACGTGCCCACGGGCGAGCACCTGCGCCGCTGGACGCTCGAGAACGCGTCCCTGGCAGGGTGCGCCGCGCAGGGCGCGGCGGAGGTGCTCGCCGGGATCACGCGCTCCTGATCCGCGCTGCCTCGCCCCGGGGCGGGTCCCGGGCCCCGCCCGCGGTTCAGCCGGACTCGCCGTCCTCGCAGTCCACCTCGATCAGGCGCGAGTGGGAGGTCTGGAACACGACCTCGCCCAGCGAGTCGTCGGCCTGCTCGATCGGCCCGTACCGCGGATCCCACTGGTAAGGGGTCCGCTCCTGGTACACGTACCCCACATGGGCTCGCCGCAGCGTCGCGCAGGCCTCGGCCGAGGTCGCGGCCTCGGGGACGGCGTCGACGAGCTCCTGGTCGGTGCCCTTGAAGGACATCCCCGCCACGGGGAACCTGACGGTCATCCCGTGCACGACGGCCATGTGCGCCGCCCCGGAGAACGGGCTGGCCAGCAGCACGGCGCCGTCGTCCATCTGCGGGGCGGCCCGTTCGAAGGCCTCCACCTCGTCCTGCTGCAGGAACCGTCCTCGGCCCTCGTACTCCCAGGCGAGGTTCTTCTGGGCGTTGTCGGAGCGGGTGGGGATCGAGGTGCCGGCGGCCACGAGCGCGAGGACGACCAGCGCGGCCGAGACGGGACGTCTCGCGGGCGAGGAGCGCACGAGGTGCAGCAGCAGCTGCAGGCCGGGGACCATCAGCAGCACGCTGAGCATCGCCAGCGGCATGGCGAGGCGGTCCTGGCCCCGGTAGAAGAGGACCGAGAGGTCCAGCGGCGAGTCGACCGCGGCATCGAGGTACAGGACGGCGATCACGATCCACGCGATCGCCACCCACCGCTGCGGGGAGCGCATGGTCCGGATCAGCCCCGGCCACCACACGAGCGCCATGACCACGCCGAGAGCCATCGGCCACACCGTGAGCAGCCCCAGCAGCACCTCGCCGAGAGCCGTCCACAGCGGCACCTGCAGGCCGCCCTCGAAGTTCGTCACCCCGGCGCCGAGCGGAGTCCAGGTGAGCACGCCGAGCGGCACCATCGCGAGCACCGGCACCGCGGCCAGCAGCGGTGCGGTGCGCCATCGCGAGGCCCCCGTGACCGTGGTCAGCACCGCCACCAGGATCAGCAGGGCCACTGCCGTGTTCGGCTGCAGCAGCGCGAGTCCGAGCAGCACCCCGAGCAGGACGAGCACGATCACCACCAGGCCCCGCCGGGTCGCGGGGACGGCTCGCGGCTCCTTCGCGACCGGCTCCGCCGTGGCGGGCACGCCGGGGGAATCGTGACGGGCGAGCACGGAGCGCCACAGGACCAGCAGCCCTGCCAGAGCCCCCGGCAGCATCGACATGGCCGTGAGGTTCGGGATCGCGGAGAGGTGGATCCACTCGTCGACCGGCGCCGCCGGCACCAGCACCGCCCCGAGCGCCGCCGCCGGCGCCGCCCATCGCACCGAGGGCCACAGCAGACGGGCCAGCAGCGCGATGCCGATCGTCCACGGCACCACGGCGAGCACCAGGGTGCTCGCGGTGAGCACCTCGGGGACGGTGCCGATGGGGACCAGCGAGGCCAGGCCGTGGAACGCGGCAGGGTAGAAGACCGGTTCGCCGACGGTGTTCGAGATGATCCCGAGGGTGCGGGAGGAGGCGTCGCCGAGGTCCCTGATGCGGGCGAGGGCACTGAGGTGGTACAGCGTGTCCCAGCGCTCGAGGATCCCGCTGCCGGTGCGGAGGGCGGCGAGGATGGGACCGAGCGCGATCACGAGGGCGAGCAGCAGCGAGGTCGGCACCCACCAGGTCTCCCGCAGGGAGTGGCGGGACCACCGTCCTCCGCGCCCGGACCTGCCGTCCCCGTCCCCGTCCCTGTCGCCGGCGCCCGGCAGCCGCATCCCGCATCGCGCCAGGAGCCCTGCGGCGCCCAGCATCACGAGCGCGGCGAGCGCGTAGACGGGAAGCCCCCATCGCACCCCGGCCGCCCCGGCGACGATCGCGGCGAGTCCGGCCAGTGCGGCGGCGAGCGGCGGGGCCAGGGCGAGGGCGAGGAGCCGGTCGGCGCCCAGCAGGCGCAGGGCGAGACCCGTGGGCAGGTAGGTCACGACCAGGACCACGGCGCAGATCCCGATCAGCACGGCTGTGGTGCTCAAGGCGTCTGCGGAGGGCCGAGCTCGCGGGTGCGGTACTCCTCGGGCGGGACCGCCTCGTCCAGTGCCATGCGCCGCGCGAGATAGGTCGTGCGCTTCTCCGCCGCCTTGGTGCGGGCCTCCTGCAGGGCGAGGAAGCCCAGCAGCACCAGGACGGTCATGTAGAGCAGGAGGTCGGCGCCGCGCCCGACGCCGACGAAGTTCGCCACCCGGCTCAGGGCGCCGGGGAACATCACGGTGAACACGGCGAAGACCGCGAAGGCGATGACCAGCAGCCGGCGCACGGCCAGCTGCTTCGCGCCGCGCTTGACGAACAGCCATGCGACGATCACCACGATCCCCAGCACCAGCAGGAGCTGGATGATGAAGGTGCGGTTGCTCACCAGCGTCGGTCCGAGGCCGAGGAGCATCTCCTGCTCGCCCATGGGCTCACGCCTCCTCTGCCTGCTGGTGGGTGGAGGCGGAGCCGTCGCCGAGCACGAGGCGGGGCGTGCCGGTCCAGTTCTCGGCGGTGGTGATGTTGCGGCCGTCCACGACCAGCCTCACCCCGGGCACGTCCGCGGCGGAGAGCTCGCGGTACTCGGGATGGTTGGTCTGGACGATCACGAGATCTGCCGCGTCCCCGAGGTGGTAGGGCGCCCAGCCGAAGCCGGCCAGCTCCTCGTCGTCGTAGAAGGTGTCGTGGACCGCGACCTCCGCACCGCGGGCCCGCAGAGCCTCGACCACGGGGAACACGCCGGAGAACGCGGTCTCCTTCACCCCGGCCCGGTAGGAGGCGCCGAGCACCACGGCCCGCAGCCCCTGCAGGGACCCGAGCAGGTTCGCGGCGCGCTCGACGAGCTTCGCGGGCACCGAGGCGTTCAGGGTGCGGGCGGTGCGGACCGTCTCCGCGACCGGATCGGTCGAGAGGTACAGCCGCGGATACACCGGGATGCAGTGCCCGCCCACCGCGATCCCGGGCTGGTGGATGTGGGAGTAGGGCTGCGAGTTGGACGCCTCGATCACCTTGTACACGTCGATGCCGTGGTCCTGGGCGAACAGCGCGAACTCGTTGGCCAGCGCGATGTTCACGTCCCGGTAGGTGGTCTCGGCGAGCTTGGCCAGCTCGGACGCCTCCGGGGAGCCGAGATCCCACACCCCGTTCGCACGTGCCAGATCGGGACGCTCGTCGAAGCTCAGCGCGGACTCGTAGAACTCCCGCGCCCGCACCGCGCCCGCCTCGGTCAGGGCACCGATCAGCTTGGGATACTTGCGCAGGTCCTCGAACACGCGCCCGGTCAGCACCCGCTCGGGGGAGAACACCGCGAAGAAGTCCTCCGACTCCATCAGCCCGGAGATCTCCTGGATCATCGGCACGAACCGCGTGCGCAGCGTCCCCACCGGCAGGGTCGTCTCGTACGAGACGAGGGTCCCCGGGCTGAGGTGCTCGGCCAGCGAGCGGGTCGCCTGGTCCATCCAGCCGTAGTCCGGCTCCCACGAGGCGTCGTCCACGAACAGCGGCACCACGATCACCACCGCGTCCGCGCCCGGGATCGCCTCGGCGTAGTCCGTCGTCGCCCGCAGCCTCCCGGCCGGCACCAGCTCCGCCAGCTTCTCCGCCAGATGCGCCTCGCCGGGGAACGGCTCCTCGGCCCGGTTGATCAGCTCCACCTGCTGCGCGTTCACATCGACCCCGACCACCTCGTGGCCGGCATCGGCGAACTGCACCGCGAGCGGCAGGCCGATCTTCCCCAGGGCGACAACAGCAGTCTTCACAATGCTCCTCCTCGTGGGGCACCACGTGGGCGCCGTGCGCGTCGTCGACCACCGGGGGCGGTCCACCGTGACAGGGTATCCTCAACCGCGGTCCCGGAGCCTCGCGCTCCGCCGCCCCGCCGTCGGCGGATCTCCCCGAGCTCGGTCGACCCGAAGGAGAGCCTGTGAGCACGTCCGACGCTCCGTCCGAAGGCCAGGGCGTCCCGGCCGCACCGGGCGCCGACACCACCTGGTTCGTGGTGCCGCTGTTCAACGAGGGCCAGGTCGTGGGCGATGTCATCCGCGATCTGCGCACCCGCTACCCGCTCGTGGTGTGCGTGGACGACGGCAGCGCGGACGACTCCGCGCGGGTCGCCGAGGAGGCGGGTGCCGCGGTGGTGCGCCACCCCTACAACATGGGCCAGGGCGCCGCCCTCAAGACCGGCATCGACTACGCGCTGCGCGACCCGGGGATGCAGCAGGTCGTGACCTTCGACTCGGACGGCCAGCACCAGGTGGACGATGCCGCCTCGATGGTCGCCCAGCGGGAGGCCGACGGGGTGGACATCGTGCTCGGCTCGCGCTTCCTGGACGCGCGCACCAAGCCCGGGGTGCTCAAGCGCATCGTGCTGCGCGGTGCCGTCTGGTACACGAACATCACCTCCGGCGTGCGCCTGACCGATGCCCACAACGGGCTGCGCGTGCTGGGCCGCGAGGCCTGCGAGAAGATCACCATCGAGCAGAACCGGATGGCGCACGCCTCCGAGATCGTCGAGGAGATCGGTCGTCACCGGCTGACCGTGTCCGAGCACCCGGTGCACATCCTCTACACGGACTACTCGCGCTCTAAGGGCCAGCCGATGCTGAACTCGGTGAACATCGTCATCGACATGCTCTTCCGCTGAGCTCCGCCCGCGTCCGCCGTGCTCCTCTCCTGCGGGGAGCGGGACGGCGGGCACGGGGATCACCCGCCGTCGGGCGCGGGCTCGGCCGAGCCGTCGGCGACCTCGGCGAAGAACGCGGCGACCTCGTCCTCGTCCGTGAGGATCGCGACGCCGGAGTTCTCGGTCTGGTACTCCGGGTCGGTGACCGGGATCGACAGCGTCCGGCCCGAGCCCATCGCACTGCGGGCGGTCAGGGCCATCCGGCCCACGTCGATGATGCCGGTCCCCTCGCTGGTGGTCAGCGCACCCGAGCCGGCGCCCGCGAGACGGACCTGCGCGAGCGGGTTCAGCATCACCGACGGCGAGGTGACGCGGTCCATGAGGGACCCGATGAACTCCTGCTGACGTTTCTGTCGGCCGATGTCCGCCGTGGGGTCGAAGTACCTCGCGCGCACGAAGGCGAGAGCCTGCTCGCCGCCCACGTCGTGACAGCCCTCGGTCATCACCAGGCCGGACTTCTCGTCGTCGACGTCCTGGTCGATGCAGAGGTTGACGTGCCCGACCGCATCCACCATCTGCGAGACGCCGTCGAAGCCGATCTCCACGTAGTGGTCGATGGCCAGGCCGGAGAACTGCTCCACGGTCTCGACCAGCAGCGGCGCGCCGCCGAAGGAGTAGGCGGCGTTGAGCTTGTAGCGGCCCTCGCCGGGGATGTCGACGAGGGTGTCGCGGGGGAGGGAGATGAGGTAGCTGTTCCCGCCGGGCGCCTTGTGCAGGAGCATGATCGTGTCGGTGCGGGCTCCTTCGGTGCCGTCCTCGCCCACCGCCTCCCCGTCGCGGCGATCGGACCCGGCGATGAGGTAGGTCGTGCCCGGGGTGTTCGCGGCATCGGACAGGGCGTCCACGTGCTCGATCCGGCTGTCGGCCCAGAGCGTCAGGCCGGCGCCCCAGCCCAGGACCACGACGAGAAGCAGCGCGAGCAGCGTGGCGCCGAGTCGCAGCGGACGCGGGATCCGCGAGCGGCGTCGACGGGAGCGGGACGGGCCCCCGGGAGGCGGACCTCCGGGACCTCCCTCCCGCGCGCCGCCGTACGCACCGCCGGCAGGTGCACCGTCGACCGGTGCCTGCGGCGAGCCCGCCCGGTGGTGGATCGAGGCGGCGCGGCGGCCGTCCCGTGCGGCGCCGGCGTCCGAGCGGGCGTCGGGGGCGGGCTGCTGGGCACGGGGCAGCGGCCGCGTGGGCGTCGGCCCGGCATCGCCGGACGAGCTCCTCGCGGAGGGCGCGGGGGCGGACCCGGGGCGGGGGACGGGACGTGCGCTCCCCCCGGCGCGGGCGCGATGCCCGCCGGGGCGGCGCGGGCCTCCGGCACGCGGGGAGCGGGGCGGCGGCTGATCGCTCACTGCTGTCTCCTTCCCGGTCGGGGCCGTGCGTTCCTGGTTCGTCGTCGGCGTGCCGTGCTCGGCGGACCGAGCGGGCCTCCGCGCGGACGGCGCTCGCCAGAGTAGCGGCCCGCGGCGGCCGCCGCGCCGGTGGGCCGCGGCGTGGAGGGCACCTTCCTGCGAAACTCCCGAGAACCTTCACACCTCGGTCATGGGGGTGGGCGGAGCGGACGCGTCCCGCTCCGTACACTGGGGAGGCGCCGCCCTGGCGGCACGGAACAGCAGCAGGAGGCGCAGTGACCCATACCGCAGCATCCCCCGGCGACCCGATGTCGCAGTCCGGCTCCGCCCACCCCGAGGCGCGCTCGGCGCGCATCGTCGCCGTGGTCGTCACCTACAACCGCGAGACGCTCCTCGAGGAGTGCCTGGACGGGCTCGCGGCGCAGGAGCGACGGCCCGACGCGGTCGTCGTGATCGACAACTCCTCGACCGATGCCAGCGGCGCCGTCGCTGACGCGCACCCGATCGGCGCCGATGTCGTCCACCTGCGTCGCAACGTGGGAGGGGCGGGAGGCTTCGCCACCGGCATCGCGCGGGCCCTGGTGCGCCACGACGCGGACTGGATCTGGGTGATGGACGACGACACCGTCCCGCGGCCCGGTGCCCTCGCCGGCCTCCTGCGGGCCCTCGAAGCCTCCCCGGTGCGGCTCAGCGTCCTCAGCTCGCGGGCCGTCTGGACCGACGGGCGGGACCATCCCATGAACACCCCGCGCACCCGGCTGGGCGCCGGCGCCCAGGAGAAGGCGGACGCCGCGCGCGCCGGAGGACGTCCCATCCGCACCGCCAGCTACGTCTCCGCGCTGCTGAACGGCCAGGACGTGCGCCGGCTCGGCCTGCCCCATGCGGACTACTTCATCTGGTCCGACGACTTCGAGCACACCGGCCGCCTGCTGCGCCACGGGCGCGGCCTGCACGTCCCGGGCTCGGTCGTCGAGCACCGCACCGCGCGCTTCGGCAACGCCCAGGCCAATCCCGGCTCCCGCTTCTACTACGACGTGCGCAATCGCCTCTGGGCGCTGCTGCGCACCTCCTCGTTCACCCCGCTGGAGAAGATCCTGCACGGCGGCCGCACCGCCCTGGGCTGGATGCTGCTGCTGGTCCGGCATCGCGGGGACCTGTTCGGGGTGGGCCTGCGCGGTCTGGCCGCGGCGCTGCGGCGGGGACCGCGCCCCTCGGCCACGGTGCTGGCGGCCGATGGCGAGGCCGCCGCGGACGTCCGCGCGATCGAGAGGGCAGCGGGCCGGTGACGGCGCAGGGGAACCGGGGGAGTCCGGAGGCGTCAGCAGGGTTCGCGGTGCTGATGCCGCTGTGGGGGCGCGATCTGCCCGACCGCGTGGAGCTCGCCCTGACCTCCGCCACCGTGGATCAGCAGCGACAGCCGGACCTGCTGATCCTCACGGTGGACGGTGAGCTGCCCGCCGCCCTCGAGGACGTCGTGGACCGGGTCGCGGCGGGGGAGTGGGGGCCCTCCCGCGTGCTGCGTCACGATGCTCATCGCGGGGTCGCCGCCGCGCTCCAGGACGGCCTCGAGATGAGCCCGTACGAGCTGGTCGCCCGCGCCGACGCGGACGACCTGTGCCGCCCCGAGCGCTTCGCGCTGCAGATCCCGCGCATGCAGAGTGCGGGGCTGGACCTGCTGGGCTCGGCGATGCGCGAGTTCAGCGACCGGCTCCCGCCCGGGAAGGGCCCTCTGCGCACCCGGCCCCTCACGCACGAGGAGATCGTGGCGTACCTGCCCCATCACAGCCCTTTCCACCATCCGACCATGGTGCTGCGGCGCTCGGTCGCGCTCGCCGTCGGGGGCTACCGGGACCTCCCCCTGCTGGAGGACTACTGGCTCTGGGAGCGGATGATGCTCGGCGGCGCCCGGATGGGGAACCTCCCCGAGGTGCTCGTCGACTATCGCGTCGACGACGAGCTCTTCGCGCGCCGCGGCGGCCGGCGCCTGTTCGCGAGCGATCTGCGGTTCCAGAAGCGGATGGTGCGGGACGGCGTCACCACGCCGGGCCTGTTCGTGCGCAACGTCGCGCTCCGGGGCGCCTACCGCTTCGCCCCGGGCTGGCTGCGCCGCGTCGGCTATCGGCGCTTCATCGAGAAGGGCGCCGAGGAGGGGAGGTCGGCGTGAGGGTCGCCACATCACGGGCGGGGTCACCTCCTGGTCGTCTCCCGTTCACCCAGCTCGAATACTGTCGTCTGGTCTCCCGCGGACCCTCCGCACGCGTCGAAAGGACACCCTGTGTCGACTCCTGATCTCCTCATCGTCGGCTCCGGTCTGTTCGGACTGACCATCGCCGAGCGCGCCGTCGCCGAGCACGGCGCGAAGGTGACCATCATCGACCGGCGTCCGCACATCGGCGGCAACGCCTACTCCGAGGCCGATGCCCAGACCGGCATCGAGGTCCACAAGTACGGCGCCCACCTCTTCCACACCTCGAACCCCCGGGTGTGGGAGTACGTGAACCGCTTCACCGGCTTCACCGGCTACCAGCACAAGGTGTACACGAACCACCAGGGCGTGGTGTACCCGATGCCGATCAACCTCGGCACCGTCAACCAGTTCTTCCGCGCGGCCCACAGCCCGGAGGAGGCGCGCGCCCTGATCGCCGAGCAGGCCGGGGAGCTCGCGGGCACCGATCCGGAGAACCTCGACGAGAAGGGCATCTCGCTGATCGGCCGCCCGCTGTACGAGGCGTTCATCAAGAACTACACCGGCAAGCAGTGGCAGACCGATCCCAAGGACCTGCCCGCCTCGATCATCTCGCGGCTGCCGGTGCGCTACACCTATGACAACCGCTACTTCAGCGACACCTACGAGGGCCTGCCCGAGCAGGGCTACACCGCCTGGCTGGAGCGGATGGCCGACCACCCGGACATCGAGGTGCGGCTGGAGACGGACTACTTCGACACCTCGCAGCCGCTGAACCGGGACGCGGTGCGCGGCAACCTCCCCGTCGTCTACACCGGCCCCGTGGACCGCTACTTCGACCACGAGCTCGGAGAGCTGGGCTGGCGCACGATCGACCTGGAGACCGAGCACCACGACGTCGGTGACTTCCAGGGCACCTCGGTGATGAACTACGCCGATGCGGAGGTCCCCTACACCCGCATCATCGAACCCCGTCACTTCCACCCGGAGCGGGACTACCCTGCCGATCGCACCGTGATCCAGCGCGAGTACTCCCGCTTCGCCGAGTCCGGGGACGAGCCCTACTACCCGATCAACTCCGGTCGTGACCGCGAGCGCCTGCTGGCCTACCGCGAACGGGCCGGCGCCGAGCCGCGGACCCTGTTCGGCGGACGCCTGGGCACCTACCAGTACCTGGACATGCACATGGCCATCGGCTCCGCCCTGTCCATGGCCGACAACAAGCTGGCCGACCTGCTGCGGGCCTGACCCGACCGCCGCGCCGACGAGGAGCTCCACCACTCATGAATCCCACCGCCATCGCCGAGTCGACGAGCCAGGACGATCCCCCGCGGAGCGCCGACCAGCGGGTGCTGCAGCGGCTCATCCTCCCTGTGGAGGTCTCGCCCGACATCGTCCCCCTCTACATCGAGGCCGAGGAGGCCCGCGCCTCGAGCGCCGGCGGCTCCGTCGGGCTGCGCGGCGAGATCGCGGCGTCCTTCGGGGACGCCGATGACGTGATCGAGCGCACCGCCGCGCGCACGCGCGTCGACGTGAACGAGCTCAGCGAGCGGCACGGGGTGCGGATCCCCGCCCGCGCGATGCGGTCCTTCGGGACGTACTTCAACGCCTTCCCCGCGAGCTACTGGCGGCGGTGGACCGCGGTGCGGAAGATCCGGCTGACCGTCCGCACCCTGGGGGCGGGGCAGCTGATCGTGATGCGCTCGACGGCGCGCGGAAGCCTGCAGCGACACCTCACGATCGACGTCACGACCGACGGCGAGCAGGTCGTCGAGCTCCCCCTCACCGCCTTCGGCGACGGCGGCTGGTACTGGTTCGACGCCTACGCCGGCGGCGAGGACCTCGTCATCCTCGGGGCGGAGTGGTCGGCCGATGCCGGCCTCGCCCGCACGGAGGGCAGCTTCTCGATCGCGATGACCACGATGAACAAGGTCGAGTACTGCCTGGAGAACATCCGCACCATCGCGCAGGACGGCGACCTGCGGTCGCTGCTGGACGTCATGTACGTCGTGGACCAGGGCTCGGACCGGCTGCGGGACCACCCCGAGGATCTGGCTCCCCTCAGCGCCGAGCTCGGCGGGCAGCTGCAGATCATCGAGCAGGGGAACATCGGCGGCTCGGGCGGATTCTCCCGGGGCATGTACGAGGCGGCGACGGCCGGGACCTCGACCTACGTCATCAACTGCGACGACGACATCGTCATCGAGTCGGAGTCCCTGATCCGGATGGTGACCTTCGCGGACTTCGCGGTGCGCCCCACGCTCGTCGGCGCCCACATGTTCGATCTGAACAACCGCTCCGTGCTGCACGCCTTCGGGGAGATCGTCGATCCGTGGACCATCCAGCCCGCGCTGCCGCGCTCCGCACCGGAGATGCAGCACGACTTCGCCCAGCATCCGCTGCGCTCGACGCCCTGGCTCCACCGTCGCACCGACGTGGACTACAACGGCTGGTGGACCTGCTTGATCCCCACCGAGACGGTGCGGGCGATCGGCCTGAGCCTGCCGGTCTTCATCAAGTGGGACGACACGGAGTACGGGCTGCGGGCCCGCGACCACGGTTACCCGACGGTGTCCCTTCCCGGGGCCGGGGTCTGGCACGTGACGTGGGCGGACAAGAACGATGCCCTCGACTGGCAGGTCTACTTCCATGAGCGGAACCGGATCATCACCGCCCTGCTGCACTCGCACTACGAGCGCGGCGGCGGGGTTCTCGGGGAGTCCCAGTCGATCGACATCAAGCACCTCATCTCGATGCAGTACTACACGGAGCAGGCCCGTCTGAAGGCGCAGGCCGATGTGCTGCGCGGGCCCGATCATCTGCACCGGGAGATCTCCCTGGCGCTGCCGGAGCTGCGGGCCATGGTCGAGGAGTTCGACGACTCGACGACGCGGGAGGGGGCCGAGGCCTTCCCCGCGGTCCGGCGGGAGCGTCCGCCGCGCAAGGGGCGCGACATGACGCCGCCGCGCCGGACGATGCTGCCGGCCTGGACCGCGAAGATGATGATGCGTCAGCTGGCGAAGTCCACCACCGAGCTGTCCCGCGTGCACCCGCAGACGGAGATCGCCCATCAGGATGCGAAGTGGTGGCGGCTGAGCCGCTTCGACAGCGCCGTCGTCTCCAACGCCGAGGGGACCCGGGCGGCGTGGTACAAGCGCGACCCCGAGGCCGTGCGCAGGATGCTGGTCGAGACCCTGCGCACCCATGCCGCGCTGCTCCTGCAGTGGAGCAGCCTGAGCGCCCGATACCGCGAGGCCTCCGCCCGGATCACCTCCTTCGCCGCCTGGGAGCGGACCTTCGCCGACAACCCGGCCCCCGTGCGCGAGCGCGACCGGGCCGCGGACCGCGCAGCTCGGACCGGCGGGACCCGGACCGGCGAGGACAGGGGACCGGCCGCGTGAGCCGCGCCGGAGCCGCACGCTCCTCGCGGCTGCCCACGCGCGCGGAGCAGGCCGAGGGATGGCGGGCGCCCGGACAGGACGCGGGATGGCTGAACCCGGTGCGGGAGCGCTTCCTGCTGCGCCTGCTGGTGCGCAAGGAGCTGCGGGTCCGCTACCGCGGCAGCGCGCTGGGCATGCTGTGGAGCTACGTCAAGCCCGCGGTGCAGTTCATCGTGTTCTACATCGCGCTGGGAGTGTTCCTGCAGCTCCAGCGCGACACCCCCGCCTACGCGGTGTACCTCTTCAGCGGCATCGTGGTCGTCAACCTCTTCGGCGAGGTGTTCGGCAACGCCACCCGCTCGATCACCGGCAACCAGGCGCTGGTCTCGAAGATCTACCTGCCCAGCGAGCTGTTCCCCTGGGCGAGCATGATCGTGGCCCTCGTGCACTTCCTGCCCCAGCTGCTGGTGCTGGTGGTGGGAGCGCTGCTGTTCGGCTGGCTGCCCTCGACGACGTCCGCGCTCGCCTTCGGGCTGGGGCTGCTGATCCTGGTCGTGTTCACGATGGGGCTGGGGCTGGTCACGGCCGCGCTGAACGCGGCATTCCGCGACGTGGAGAACTTCGTGGACCTCATCGTGATGGTCGCGACCTGGCTCTCCCCGGTGCTGTACCGGATCTCGATGGTCGAGGAGGCGATCGGCGGCACGATCTGGTGGTGGCTCTACCAGCTGAATCCGCTGACCATCGTCGTGGAGCTGTTCCATGTGGCCTTCTGGCGCTACTCGCCGCCGGTGGTGGAGCGCGCGGGCGCGGACCCCTCGCTGCTCGCCCCCGGGGAGCCCTTCGGACTGTGGTGGGCCGGGCTGCTGATCGCGGCGGCCACCTTCGTGGTCGGCACCGTCCTGTTCGAGCACTCCAAGCGGCGCTTCGCCCAGGAACTGTGAGAGGAGGGCAGCGGTGAGTCCGAACATCGAGTCCGTGCCGGAGTCCGCGGCGGTCCCCACCGACCGCGAGATGGTGCGCATCGACCACGTCACCAAGCAGTTCTCGCTGCGTCACGACCACTCCCTCAAGGAGCTGGTGTTCTCCGCGCTGCAGCGCAAGAAGCTCGCCGACACCTTCCTCGCGCTCGACGACGTCGACCTCACCGTGCACGCGGGGGAGACCGTGGGGCTGATCGGCTTCAACGGCTCCGGCAAGTCGACCCTGCTCAAGACGATCTCCGGGGTGCTCTACCCCGACAGGGGCCAGGTGCGGCTGCGGGGGCGGGTCGCAGGGCTGATCGAGGTGGGCGCCGGGTTCCACCCCGACCTCTCCGGGCGCGAGAACGTCTACCTCAACGGTGCCATCCTCGGGATGGACCGGGAGCAGATCGAGGCGAAGTTCGAGGACATCGTCGCCTTCAGCGAGATCGAGGAGTTCATCGACACCGACGTGAAGTACTACAGCTCGGGGATGTTCCTGCGCCTGGCCTTCGCCGTCGCCGTGCACACCGAGCCGGACATCTTCCTGGTCGACGAGATCCTCTCGGTGGGCGACGAGCCGTTCCAGCGCAAGTGCCTCGAGCGCATCCGGGAGCTGCAGGAGGCGGGGCGCACCATGATCGTGGTCTCCCACGAGCTCGAGATGCTCGAGAGGCTGTGCACCCGCATCGTCGTGCTGCGCAAGGGCCGGACGGTCTACGACGGCGACCCCACCGAGGCCGTCGCGACCTTGCGCGCGAGCTGATCTCGCGGGCTGGTCTCCCGGGCTGGTCTCGCGGGCTGGTCTCGCGAGCCGACGTCGCGAGCTGTGCGCGGGATGGGCCCTGCGCGACCCGGGCGCATCCGCTCGGCGCCGCCTCTCAGACCCGCCCGGTCACCGACTCCTCCTGCGCCTGCTGCGCGGCGACGTCCTCGGCGGGGCCGACGATCCCCCCGCCGGCGAGCAGCGCGCCGAGCACCTGCGAGGCCGTGTCCAGCCCGTCGTCTTCCACCAGCAGGCGCGGCGGGGACCCGGTCACCGGCATGTGGGCCGCGGGGCCGCTCCACGCGGGAAGGACCACCCCGAGCTGATCCGGGCTGCCCCGCACCTCGGCGAGCCAGTCGTGCGCCAGGGGCGGCAGCTCGCCGTCGTAGCGCGGCGCGAGCGAGACGGCCTGCACCGCGAGCACCTCGTCCGCGGCGCGGGCGAGCTGCGAGTCGGGACGGTCGGTGATCACCACGCGCGGCTCCGCGAACCCGGCGGGCGGGCCGCCGTCCCCACGGCCACCTCCGTCTCCGCCGTCTCCGCCGTCCCCGTCGGTCCCACGATCGTGCACCGTCACCTCGGCGCCGAGCGCCCAGGCGGCCACCGCCAGGACGAGCCGCTTCCAGTGCGGCGGCAGATCGAGCACCACCGCGTCGTCGGGCGCCAGCGCGATCTCCTCGTGCAGGTGCCCGATCGACTTGATCAGCCAGTTGGCCAGCACATGGCCGGACAGCTCGATCCGCGAGGACTCCCCGTACCAGGCGAGGGCGGGGTTCGGACCGGACCGTTCGAGGGCGCTCAGCAGCTGCGCGGCGGTGTCGGCGGTGGCGGGCGGTCGGACTGTGCTCATGACGGATCCTCCGGGTCGGTGCGCTGTCCCGGGACGGGGACGGCGACCTCGACGAGGATCTCCGGCAGCGGGACGCCGAGGGTCTCGGCGCCGAGCGCGGTCCGGATCCGCTCGGCGAGCGTCGCCGCATCGAGCAGCGCGGTGGGCGAGTCGTCGGCCGGATCCACCACGATACGCGCACCACCGCCGGACCGGGGCCCAGCGGCGGCACCCTCGAGGCGCGCCCCGGGGGCGGGGGCCGCCGCGCGGGCGCCTCCCCGGGGCATCGCGGCGACCGCGAGCGCCCGCCGGATCCGCTCGTCGTCGGGCTCGGGGGACATCCTGGCGATCGGCTCCTGCTGCGGCGTCAGCCCCATCGCCGCCCAGACCGATTCGAGGCTGGGGCGGCGGAACCAGTCCTCCGCCCCGGTGCGGGAGAGGTCCCGGGCCGGGACGTCCTGCGCGGTCGCCCCCGGAACGCCCCGCACCAGCGCCGCCGGGACTCCGCTCGCCTTGCCCTTGACCAGGTCCGCGGCCGCGGCGAGCTCATCGGCGAGATTCCTCACCGTGACCGTCAGCGGGCGGCCGTCGGCGTCGGTGCCGCCGCGCAGATCCTGCAGCGAGCAAACTCCCGCCGCCCCGAGGGCGATGTCCCCCACCCCCACCCGCCAGATCCGTGAGGAGGTGTCCGTCAGCAGCACCCCGAGGTCCACCCCGAGCGCGGCGACCAGCGCGTCCCGCAGCTCACGGGCGCAGGCATCGGGGTCCTCGGGCAGCAGCAGCGGACCGTCCGGAGCGTTGGAGGAGTCCACCCCGGCGGCGGCCATCACCGGTCCCGAGGGGATCTGCACCACGGACGTGACCACGCGGGTGTGCAGGCGCCGGGCGACCAGGCGCACCGAGGCCTCCTCGATCGCGCGCTCCCGCTGCTCGGGCGCGACGCGCAGCCCCAGCGCCTTGGAGACGATCTTGGTGGAGACGCACAGCACGTCGCCGTCGCGCGGGGAGAGCGGTGCGAGCGCCGCGGCGAGCAGGGCGCCGAGGTCGGCCCCTTCGCGGATCTCGTCGAGCCCGGTGACCGGCAGCACCGTCAGCGTGGGGGCCGGTGCGCCGGCGGCGGAGAGGGGTGCGACCTGCGCGGGCGGACGGGCGTCGGTCACGGGGGCCTCCCGGGGCTGTGATCTGGGTGCGGCGGGCGCCTCGACGCGCCGCCGCCGCTTGACGGACCATAACTACACCGGTGTACTTTAGGCCCCGACGGGCCTTCGGTGCTCGACACAGCAGTGGAAGGAGTGGTGGCCATGGATGAGGAACGGGTCGAGGACGACGCGCGTGCCGAGCTGTCCCTGCTCGATCTCGCCGGGCAGGACTCCGACGACGCCGAGCTGACCTGGCAGGAACGGGCGCTGTGCGCCCAGACCGACCCGGAGGCGTTCTTCCCCGAGAAGGGCGGCTCCACGCGCGAGGCGAAGAAGGTGTGCGTCTCCTGCGAGGTGCGCGCAGAATGCCTCGAGTACGCCCTCGAGAACGATGAGCGCTTCGGGATCTGGGGCGGGCTCTCCGAGCGCGAGCGTCGCAAGCTCAAGCGCCGGGTGGTCTGACATCCTGACCCGGTGAGCGATCGTCATGTCACTGCGGTCGTCCTGCTGAGCGGGGCGACGACTGCGTCCACCCACGACGCTCTGCGCACTGCGCTGTCCACCCAGACCCGTCCCGTGGACCGGGTCGTCGTGGTGACCCCGTCCGAGCTCGCCGAGAGCGTCCTGGCGAGCGTCCAGGCCGATCTCGCCGAGGGATCGATCCAGGAGATCCTCCCCGTCTCCACCGCCGTGAGCCGCGCGGGAGCCGTCCGCGAGACCCTCGAGAACCTCGCCCCGCGCGAGAGTGCGGCGGAGCGGAGCAGGACCGCGGGCGAGGACGCGTCGCGCACCACGAGCCGACGCCCCCGGGGCCGTCGCGCTCGCCGGGTCGACAGCGTCGCCGTCGAGCGGGAGCGCACGCAGCGTGCCGAGGACCTCGCCCACGTCCCGCAGCGTCTGCGCGAGGAGCCCTACAGATCCGGCCGACGCGTCGGCACCGCCGACGCGGCCGGCGAGTCCTGGCTGTGGTTCGTCGTGGACGAGTCCACCCCGGGTCTGGACGCCCTCGAGCGCCAGCTGGAGATCCTCGAGTCCTCTCCCAGCACCGCGGTCGTCGGCACCAAGCGGGTGCGCCACGCCTCCCCGGGCGCGGACCAGCCCCTGACCGCGGAGAGCGCCGACGCGCTCGTGGACGTCGGCCTCACCCTCACCCACGGCGGGCGGATCATCACCGGCGTCGACCCGGGGGAGATCGACCAGGGGCAGGCGGACTGGCGCCACGACGTGCTGGCGGTGCCGCTGCCCGGCATGCTCGTGCGCGAGCAGGCGCTGCGCGAGGTCGGCGGGCTCGACCCCGATCTGCCGACCCCGTGGGCCGAGATCGACCTGTGCCGACGCATCTGGCGCTCGGGGGAGAGGGTCGCGGTCCAGGCCTCCGCCCGCGTGCTGCATCCCCACCCCGTCCGGCCGCTGCTGGACAGGCTCCGCGAGCAGCGCACCGGGCAGCTGCTGGTGCTGATCAAGCAGCGCACCCTGCTGCACGCCCTGCTCACCCTGGCGCTGCTGCCGATCGAGACGCTGCTGCGCATGCTGGGCGCGATCGCCGCCTCCGCTCCCCGCCGGGCGATGATGGAGCTGCGCGCCGCCGCGGCCGTCGTGCCGCGCTCGCGCCGCGTGCTCGGCCGCTCCCTGCGCGAGCGCCGGCACGCCCGGGTGCCGCGAGGGCGCCTCGCCCCGCTCTACCTGCCGCGCGGCGCCGCGCTGCGCCGCTGGGGGGACGACGCCTGGACGCGCCTGTTCGCCGACGATGACCGTCGTCGTCAGATCCGTCGCACCACCTGGGGGATCGCCGGGACCCGGCACGGACTCGACGACGCCGACTACGGGCGCCACGTCGTCTGGACGGTCGTGGTCGCGCTCGCCGCGACGGTGCTGGGGCTGCTCGCCCTGCGCGGCCTCTTCGGCCGCGGCGAGCTCGCCGGGCCGGGACTGCGCCCGATCCCCGAGCGATGGAGGGATCTCTGGGACGCCGCCTGGTCGAGCTGGGTCCCCGGTGGGCTCGGGGAGCGCGGCCCGGGGGACGCGCTGGTGCGGCTGCTCGGCCATCTGCCCTTCAGCGGCTCGCTGCTGATCGAGATCCTGGTCTTCGCCGCCGTGCCCGCGAGCGCGCTGTTCGCCTGGTGGGCCTCGGGCGCGCTGACCCGTGCCGTCGGCGCGCGCCTGGTGATCGCGAGCGTCTGGGCTCTCGCCCCGCCGCTGGTGTCCGCGCTCGCCGTCGGCGCCTGGCCGCTGCTGCTGGTGCACATCCTGCTCCCGCTGCTCGCCCTCGCCGTCGGCCGCGCCATCGGACTGCCCCACAAGGTGTCCCAGGCCAGCGTCTCCGCGGCCGCGGCCGGCGGGCTGCTGCTGCTGGTGATCGGGGCGGTGCAGCCCGCCCTCGTGCTGCTCGCCGCCGTGGCCCTGGTGCTGGTCGCGATCGCGGTGCCCGGCCGACGCCGGCGCCTGCTGTGGGTGCTGCTGCCCTCCCTCGCGCTCCACGCCCCCTACCTGGCCTCCTACCTCGGCCACCCCGGGTCGGTGCTCGCCGTCGCCGGGGTCCCGCCGAGCGCAGCCTCCGCCTCCGCCACGGACCTGGTCGCGCTGTGGCCCGTCGATCCCGGGCTGCAGGACCTGCTGGCCCCGCTGCTCGGCGGGACCGCCGCCACGCTGCTGCCCCTGCTGCTGCCGCTGGCCCCGGTGGTCCTCGCCGCGGTCGCCTCCCCGCTGCTGCCCGGCGCGGCCGGGAGGGCCGGCCGCTTCAGCCTCCTGCTGGCCGCCGTCGGGCTGCTCGCGGTGCTGCTGGCACGCAGCACCTGGACCGCGGTCGACGGCGACCGGCTCGTCGCGCCGCCGCTGCACGGACTGCTCAGCGCCACTCTGCTCGCACTCGCCGTCGGCGCCGCCGCCACCTTCGACGCCCTGGCCCGCCGCGAGGCCCGTGACGGCCGCGTGCGCCGGCTGCTCACCGGCGCGATCGGCGCCGTGGTGGCCGCGGCGTGCCTGGCCTCGGTGGTCGGCTGGACCGTGCTGCTGCCGGGACGGCTGCAGCTGGACCGGGTCGAGGAGGGCCAGGTCCCGGCCGCCGCCGCGGACCAGGGCCGCACCGACGCCCGCACCCGCGTGCTCCTCCTCGCCCAGCAGGACGACGGCGCGGTCGAGGCCCGGCTGGTGGTCCAGGGCGGCGACTCCGTCCTGCAGCACGCCGTGGTCACCGACGCGCGCGACGTCGACACCGTCCGGACGGGCGGCGGCGCGGACGGCGACCCCGCCTCCGCCGCGCTGCGCGAGACCGTCGCGGAGATGCTCTCCCCGGGCTCCGCCGAGGAGGAGGACGGCCGGGCCGACTCCCACCTCGCCCTCTCCTACGTGGTGGTGCAGGGCGGAGCGGGGGATCAGTCCGGGCTCATGCGTACCCTGGACGCCTCCACCGGGCTGGAGAAGGTCACCGAGGGCACCCGGGGCGGGATGTGGCGCGTCATCGACTCCGCCCCGCGCGCCGTCGTCATCGGGGGCTCGGCACCGCTGCCGCTGGCCAGCGGGGTCGTCGACGCGAGCGGGCGGATCCCTGCCGAGGACGCCGAACGCACCGTCGTGCTCTCCGAGCGCCACGACACCCAGTGGCGGGCGACGCTCGAGGGCACGGAGCTCGAGGCCGTCGCGGTGGACGGCTGGGCCCAGGGATTCGTGGTCCCCGCCGGAGCGGGAGGCGAGATCGATGTCCACCGCCAGCAGCCCCTGCGCCTGCTGTGGCAGCTGCTGCTCTACTCCTCGACCGCCCTGACCGCCCTGATCGCGATCCCCTGGCGGGTCCGCACGCGCACGGCGGAGGAGATGTATGGCTGAGAACCCCGCTCCCGAGGGCACCGGGGACCATCGCGCGCGGCGCGACGGGGCCCGCCCCCTCCTCGCCCTGGCCGCGCTGCTGCCGCTCGCGCTCGCCGCCGGTGCCCTGCTGACCGTGCCCGAGGCGGGCACCGTGGCGGTGGATCGGGCTTCGGCCGTCTCCCAGCCGGGCGCGAGCACGCGCTGGTGCCACGGCCCGCTGCAGGTGCCCGAGGGCGCCCTGGACGCCGGAGCGGACCCCGAGCTCGCCGTCGCCCCGCCCAGCCCGGAGATCTCCCTGCGCACGGTCTCGGTCGAACCCGCCTCCTCGCTGCTGTTCGGGACCGTCAGCGGCTCCTCGACCCTGCAGGAGGAGGACGGCTCGGTCCGTGCCCCCTCGATCACCGTCGACGGACCCGACGGGGGAGTCCTCTCGGACTCCCCCTCCTCCCAGGACCTGGGGGCCGCCGTGCTCGGGATGACCGGCCTCGAGACCGCCCCGCACGTGAGCTCCGCGACCTCCGAGCAGGGGCGACCGATCGCGGACACCCTCCAGAGCACCGTGGCCGCCGACGGCGACTACCGCTCCCTGGCGGTCACCCGCTGCGCGGAACCTGCCACCGAGGCCTCCTTCCTGGGCACCTCCACGGCGACCGGCGACAGCTCCGTGCTCGTGCTGCAGAACACCACCGACCGGCCCGCGACCGCCTCCGTGCAGCTGTGGACCGAGGACGGACCGGCCGCGATGGACGGTCGCAGCCAGATCGTGGTCGCCCCCGGGGAGGAGGAGCGGGTGCTGCTGGAGTCCGTGGCCGCCGGTCATGAGGCGGTGGGCGTGGACGTGAGCGTGCTCGGCGCGCCGCTGGTCATGCACCTGCAGACCACCGAGCGCGATGGGCTCACCCCGGGCGGCGCCGAGATCCTCGACCCCCTGCCCGCGGCGGGGACGGACCTGCTGATGCCCGGTGTGGACGTCGCGGGCACCGCGCCCACCCTGGTGCTCGCGAACCCCCGCGGCACCGACACCACGGCATCCGTCGAGGTCGTGGGACCCGACGGGCCGATCGACGCCGCCGCGCTGGCGGAGGTCGACGTGCCCGGCGGCACGGTGGTGCGCACCTCCCTGGACGGACTGCCCGAGGGCACCTACTCGGTGCGGGTGCGCGCCGAGGAGCCGGTCACCGCGGTCGCCCGCAGCGCCCTGACCGGGGCGGAGCTTCCCGGCGACACCATCGGTGCACCGGTCGACCTCGCCGTCGTCGCCCCCGCTCCGGCGATCCGCTCGCACGGCATGAGCGCCCTGCCCGCTCAGGGCGCCGCCGGCGAGCTCACCCTGGCCGCCACCGCCGACTCCGCGGTCACCGTGATCCCGATCGCCGCCGACGGCTCCGCGGGGGAGCCGCTGGAGGTGGAGGTCGCCGCCGGCGCCACCGCCGCGGTCGGTGCGCAGCAGCTCGAGATCGACGGCGAGTCCGCCGCCGGGATCAGCCTGGTCCCGGAGGTGCCCGGCGTGGTCCACGCCGCCTGGACGCAGCGCCAGAGCGACGGCGACGAGGTCTCGCTGCTCTCGTCCTACCCGGTGCTGTCCGAGCAGGGCGGCGGACGGGACGTCACGGTCACCCTCGGGGAGTGAGGGGCTCAGCCGGCCCAGGCCTCGGGATCCACGTCCTCCGGTGGGATGCTCAGCAGCGAGCCGATCTGCTCGGAGAGCACCTGGCGCACGAGCGTCTCGAGCTCGAGCTCGGTCGCGCAGCGGGTCTGCAGGGGCCGACGGTAGACGATCACCCGTGCAGGATGCTCACGAGAGGGCGGGATCACCCGTCCCAGCAGGACGGAGACCTCCTCCCAGGGCGCCGGATCGGCCGGAGGCACCTCCTCGACCAGCACCTGCAGGTGGGCGAGCCGGCGGGGGAAGCGCTCGGTGAGCGCGGCACCGGCATCGGCCACCAGGTCGTCGAAGCGCTCGCGCCGGGTGCGATAGCCCGGCAGGTGCGGGGGGATCAGGTCCCAGCGGCGGCCGCGTCCGCGGCGGTCGCGGCGGCGAGGTCCCTGTCGGGGGCCCGGTGATCCCGGCCGCAACGGCTGCACATCCATGGCCACAGCCTACGACCGACCTGCGGGGCGAGCGCACGGGAGGCGACCGACCCGCGGGGCGCGCCGTCCGCCGGGGGCGCTTCCCCCTGGATACACTGCTGGACGTGCCTGTTCGTGAATGCTCCCGGACCGCCTGCTCCCAGCCGGCCGTCACCTCGCTGACCTTCGTGTACGAGGACTCCACCGCGGTGCTCGGTCCGCTGTCACGGCTCAGCGAGCCCCACGCCTACGACCTCTGCCGTGAGCACGCCTCGCGGATGACGGCCCCGCGCGGATGGGAGCTGCTGCGGGTGGCCGGCGGCGAGGAGGTCAGCGACGACCTGGTCGCGCTGGCCGATGCGCTCCGCCCTCGCCGGGAGCGCCCCGGGGACCAGGCCCCTGCCGCTGCTCCGTCGTCCTCCTCGCGTCGTTCGACCGCTCCGCCGTCGGGACCGCGGTCCTCCCGCGACGCCGCGCCCACCCGCCATCTGCACGTGGTCAGGAGCGCGGATGACTGAGCTCTCCCAGCCGCGGCCCGATCCCGCGGTCGCCCCCCACGACCTCTCGGACATCGTGCTCGCCAACGACGTGCGCGGGCGCGCCGACGACCAGCTCACGGTCGAGGTGGCCCGGGCGCTGGGAGCGGCCTTCGCCGACTCCCTGGAGTCGCCCGAGCTGATCGTCGCCCACGACATGAGACGGAGCTCCCCGGCGCTCTCGCAGGCCGTCATCGAGGGCGCGGTGCGGCGCGGTGCGATCGTCGCCGATGCCGGACTGGCCTCGACCGATCAGCTCTACTGCGCCTCGGGGCTGCATCGGGCCGCCGCGGTCATGATCACCGCCTCCCACAACCCTCCCCAGGACAACGGGCTGAAGCTGTGCCTGCCCGGGGCCCGTCGGATCTCGCGGGACACGGGCCTGGGGGAGATCGGTCGTGCGGCGGAGGCGTACCTCGACGCGGGAGAGATCCCGGTGCGCGGCGAGGGCCGCGCCGAGGAGATCGACACCCTGGACGACTACGCCCGGACCCTGCTCGAGCTGGCACCCGTGCCCGAGGGCCGCCCGCTGCGGGTGGTCGTGGACGCCGGCAGCGGCATGGCCGGGCACACGGCCCCGGCCGTGCTGGGCCGACTGCCGCAGATCGAGATGGTCGGGCTCCACCTCGCACTGGACGGCGACTTCCCCCACCACCCGGCCGATCCGCTGCGCCCGGAGAACCTGCGCGACCTGCAGGAGGCGGTGCTCCGCGAGCGCGCCGACCTGGGCCTCGCCTTCGACGGCGACGCCGATCGCTGCGTGGTGCTCGACGAGACGGGGACCGCGGTGACGCCCTCGGCGCTCACCGCGCTCATCGCCCGGCGCGAGATCGCCTCCGCCCGGGCCGCGGGGGAGACGCGACCGGTGGTGGTCGCGAACCTCGTCACCTCCCGTCACGTCGCCGAGACGATCCGCGAGGCCGGGGGAGAGCACGTGCGCACCCCTGTGGGCCACTCGCTGATCAAGGAGACCATGGCCGCGCGAGGGGCGGTGTTCGGCGGCGAGCACTCCGCGCACTACTACTTCCGGGACTTCTTCCACGCCGATTCCGGCATGCTCGCGGCCCTGCACGTCCTGGCCGCGCTCGCCGAGACCGACGCCCCCTCCTCCGCGCTGGTCGCCGCGCACAGCCCTTATGCCGCGAGCGGGGAGATCAACACCCGGGTCGAGGACGCCGCGAGGGCCCGGGAGCGGGTGCGCGAACGCCTCGGGGGCCTGCCGGGAGCGCGCATCGACGACCTCGACGGGCTCACCGTCGAGCACTGGGACGAGGAGCGTCCCGCGGAGGAGCGCTGGTGGTTCACCCTGCGGTCCTCGAACACGGAACCGCTGCTGCGCCTGAACGTCGAGGCGGAGCAGGATGCCACGATGGAGCGGATCCGGGACGAGGTGCTCGCCCTGGTGCGGGAGGACGCCGTCGGCCTCACGACCGCCGACAGGACGGAGCCCGACCCGATGGAGCACGAGGACCGTGCCCGGCACGAGGACGGTGCCCGGCACGAGCAGGAGGCCGCGGACGAGCAGGGCCCCGCGGACGAGCAGGGGGCCGACCCCCTGGCGGTCACCGCCCCGGCGGTCGACGGCGGGATCGCGGCGCCCGTCGGGCCGCCGTCCGGGGCGAGCGGCGCCGACGTGCCCGGATGGGTGCGGGCCATCCTGCGCTGCCCGGACTGCGGTGGGGAGCTGCGCGACACGGACCGCGCGATGCGGTGCGAGGTCTGCCGGCGGGTCCATCCCGTCGAGGGCGGGATCCCCGTCCTCATCGCCGGGCGCCACGAGGCGCCGCCGAGCTCCTGAGAGCCCCGCGTCCGTGGAGGCTCAGACGGTGAACGGGACCGCACGGACCTCGGCGGACAGGTCCCGCTGACGCTCCTGGCCGCGTCGCAGCCGCAGCTCGTCCCGTCGTGACCGCTCGGCGATCACCGCGGTGAGGAACTGCTCCGGGTCCGTGCCCGGCGGCGGCGCCGGGGCGACATGGGGGAGGGTGCGGTGCAGCAGGTCCCGGGACAGCTGCCGGCGGGACTCGGGGTTGATCGAGCCCGCGCGGGGCAGGAACGAGCGGATGTCCTGCATCAGGGTCAGCGGCAGCCGGCCGACGTCGGCCCCCTGCACCCAGTCCTGCAGAGGTCCCGGCACCTCGACGCGCTGCGCGGTGAGGCCGCGCATCCGCTCCTGGATCACCATCGTGCCGGCCAGCAGGTCGCCCACCCGTCGGGACTTGCGGTCGATCACCGAGCAGGTCAGCGCGATCGCCCCGGAGGTGGACCAGAGCTCGAGCATCGCCATCACGGCCCGGATCAGGCTCTGGCGCACGTGGACGGGGCCGCCGTCGTCCCGCACCACCCGGGTGCCCATCACCACGCGGCCCACCGAGCGGCCGCCCGTCAGCAGCTCGCACAGCACCGGATAGCCCACGTAGGCGAGCACGGACATGGTGACGATCCCGGCGGCGACGAAGCCGTCGTCGAGCTCCGCGCGGGAGGCGCCCCAGACCAGCGAGATCGTCCCGCCGATCAGCAGGACGAGCTGGAGCACGCCGTCGATCACGGCCGAGAGCATGCGGGTGGCGAAGGAGGCGGTGCGCAGATCCAGCAGCACGGCGTCGCCGGTGATCAGCGCATCGCGATCCCTCGGGGTGGAGACCGCCGCTGCTGCGCCCATGGTTGCCATGGCCCCATCCTGACAGCCCGGCGCCGAGGGGGTCAGCGCCGACCGTCGGCTTCCGACGCCGGGGGCTCCGACTTTCGTCGGCCGTCCGCGGCGGCGGCGGACCCTACCCTGAGGTCGTGGACACCGACGCCTTCATCGCCGTGCACCGACCCCAGTGGGACAGGCTGCGGGAGCTGACCCGCCGCCGCACCCTCGATGCTGCCGACGTCGGAGAGCTGCTCTCCCTGTACCAGGAGACCTCCACCCACCTCTCGACCGTCCGGTCCACCAACCCCGACCCGGCGCTGGTCTCGTGGCTCTCGCTGCTCGTGCATCGCGCCCGGCTGCGGATCACCGGCGCCCGCACCCCGCTGTGGAAGCACGCCCGCACCTTCTTCTGGGAGGACCTGCCGGCGGCGCTGTACGAGGCCCGCTGGACGGTGGCGCTGGCCGCGGCCGTCTTCCTGCTCTCCACCGTCGTCACCGGCGTCTACTTCGGCATGGATCCCACGGCGCGCGAGCTGGTGATCCCCCAGGACCAGCAGCGCCAGCTGGCCGAGGAGGACTTCGTCAGCTACTACTTCGAGGGCGAGGCCTCCGGGTTCGCCGCCCAGGTGTGGACCAACAACGCCTGGATCACGGTGCAGGCGGTGGTCTTCGGCGTCACCGGCTTCTGGCCCCTGGTCATGCTGGTGCAGAACGGACTGAACATCGGACTGTCCGCTGGCGTGATGAGCGCCTACGGCGGCCTGGGCACGTTCTTCGTCTACATCCTCCCGCACGGTCTGCTCGAGATCACCGCGGTGCTGGTGGGGGCCGGGGCCGGGCTGCGCACCTTCTGGGCCTGGGTGCGGCCCGGACCGGTGCCGCGGCTGTGGGCGCTCTCCCGTGCCTCGCGCGCGCTGATCACGGTCGCGATCGGGCTGGTGCCCGTGCTGCTGGTCGCGGGCTTCATCGAGGCGTTCGTGACGCCGAGCGGGCTGCCCCCCGCGCTGCGGATCGCGATCGGGGCCGTCGCCTGGCTCGCCTTCATGGTGTTCATGCTCGGCCGCGGTCGGCAGGTGCACCGCGAGGGAGTGAGCGGGGACCTCTCCGAGGAGCTGGTCGGGGCGAGCGTCGCCACCGCCGGCTGATCCGGATCGCCGCGGCCCCTGCACGGCGCCTCACAGCCTCCCGGCGGCCTTGAGGGCGAGGTACGCGTCGGCCAGGGCCTGCGGGGCCCGGTCCGGTGGGGCGTCGACCACATGGGCGCCGACCCGTTCGAGGGCATGCGAGACCCCGGATCGCTCGGAGCGCGCCTGTTCGGCGGCGGCCGCGCGGTACACCTCCTCGAGATCGCCGCGCCCGGCGGCGAGCTCCTCGAGGGCAGGATCTGCGACCGAGGCGACCAGCAGCGGATGATCCCTCGCCAGGCGGGCGGCGACCGGCAGCAGCCCGGAGTGGACCACCGAGGCCTCCACCGGCGTGATCAGCACGACCAGGGAGCCGCGACGGGTGCGGTCGGTGATCGTGCTCGCGGCGAGCTCCCAGTCGGTCTCCACCAGCGCCGGCTCCACCCCGGCGGTGGCCGTGACCATGTCGTGGAGGACCTTCGTGCGGGTCGAGCCGAGCACCGAGACGTGCGGGATGCGGTCCACGCACACCAGGTCCACGCGGTCCCCGGCCTGCCCGGCCAGCGCCGTCAGCAGCAGCGCGGCGTCGAAGGCGGCGTCCAGGCGGGTCGCCTCGCCGAGCCGGCCCGCGGAGGTGCGGGAGGTGTCCACCACGATCAGCACGTGCCGGTCCCGCTCGGGCCGCCACGTGCGCACCACGACGCTGCGCCGACGGGCGGTCGCGCGCCAGTCGATCGAGCGCACGTCGTCACCGTCGACGAAGTCGCGCAGGGAGTCGAACTCGGTCCCCTGCCCCCGCTGATGGATCGCCGCGAGCCCCTCGATCTCGCGCAGCCGCTGCACCCGCGAGGGCAGATGGCGTCGTGAGCCGAAGGGGTGCAGCGCCAGCAGGCGGCCGGGGGCCTCGGCCCTCGCGGTGCGCCGGGCGAGGCCCAGCGGCCCCCGGGAGGCGATCAGCAGCGCCCGGCTGCGGTGCTCCCCCCGACGGGTCGGGGTGAAGACCTGGGTGATCGCGCGCCGCTCGGTCGAGGGCAGGTGCAGCGCGGAGCGCTGGGAGGACAGGCCGGCGGTCGGGTTCCAGGCGTCGCGCACCTCGAGGGAGGCGCTCCTCGAGGTCGGGTTGGTCAGCAGCAGGCGACCGGTGACGGTCCCTCCCAGGCGCACCTGCGTCGGGGCGGCCCGCCGCACCCTGATCCGTCGCGGATCGGTGGCCAGGAGCGCGTCGGCGAGGACCACCAGGGCCCACAGCACCGCCAGCACGAGCAGCATCCACCAGGTCGGCCAGAGCACGACCAGGGGCAGCCCGAGCAGCGCGACCGGAGCCGCGCGGGGTGTCAGCGAGAGCCTCATCGACGCCGGTCCTCAGCGGGGGACCGGCACGGAGGCGAGGGTCGCGGCGAGGACCGCCTCGACCTGCGTCCCCTCGAGCTCGGCCTCGGTGGTCAGGCGCACCCGGTGCGAGAGCGTGGAGGGCGCCATGGTCTTCACGTCGTCGGGCGTGATGAAGTCTCGACCCGAGAGGTACGCCCAGGCGCGCGAGGTGCGCAGCAGCGCGATCGCGCCGCGCGGGGAGACGCCCAGGGTGAGGCTGGGGGAGCGGCGGGTCGCCCGGCACACGTCGACGATGTACTGCACGACGGGGTCCTCGGCCACCACCTGGGACACGTCCTGCTGGGCCCGGTGGAGGGAGGGGACGTCGACCACGGCGCTCAGACCCATCGCGGAGAGGTCGGTGGTGTCGAAGCCTCCGGCGTGGCGCCGCAGCACGTCCACCTCGACCTCCCGCTCGGGCAGCGGCATGACGGCCTTGAGCAGGAAACGGTCCAGCTGTGCCTCGGGCAGGGTGTACGTGCCGTCGAACTCGATCGGGTTCTGGGTCGCGATGACCAGGAACGGGTCCGGCAGCGGTCGGCTGGCGCCGTCCACGGTCACCTGCCGCTCCTCCATCGCCTCCAACAGCGCCGACTGGGTCTTCGGAGGCGTGCGGTTGATCTCGTCGGCCAGCAGCAGGTTCGTGAACACGGGCCCTTCGCGGAAGACGAGGTCGCTGGTGGTGTTGTCGTAGACGAGGGAGCCGGTGATGTCCCCGGGCATCATGTCCGGGGTGAACTGGACGCGGCGCATCCGCACGTCCAGCGCCGCCGCCAGGGAGCGCACCAGCAGGGTCTTGGCCACGCCCGGCACGCCTTCGAGCAGCACGTGCCCGCGGCACAGCAGCGCCACGACGAGGCTGGTCACGGCGGCGTCCTGACCCACGACCCCCTTGTGGATCTCGGCGGACAGGCGCTGCAGATGGGCGCGGGTGTCCTGGTCGACGTCCGGCCCGGCGGGAGCCGGCGCGCTGGTGGGCTCTGGGGTGGGGTCGGCGCCCGCGGTGGGGTCGGTCATCGGTCGATCTCCTTCTCGAGACGGTCGAGGTCGTGCGCGAGGCGCACGAGGTCCTGGTCGGTGGTGACGGGGGTGGGGCCGAGCAGAGCGCGCAGCTCCTCCGCCGAGCGCTCCGTCTGCGGGGCGAGGGTCGCCACGAGTCCGTCGAGTGAGGACTCGTGGCGCAGACCGAGGCGGTCCGCGAGCCGGACGGCGGTCGCGGCGCGCAGGGAGGCCGCCGCCCCGTCCCGTGCGTCGGCGCGCTGGAGCAGCCGGGCGCTGCCGAGCACCAGCTCCTGGGGCCGCACCGTGACCGGCAGCGGCTCGACCACGACCGGGCCGAAGCGACGACCGGCCGCCACCAGGGCGAGGACCGCCGTCAGCAGCAGCCACAGCACCACGGGACCGGTCCAGCCGGGAAGGTACCCGAGCAGGGACTGCGAGGAGGTGCCCATCGGATCGGTCGTCGAGGGCACGTACCAGCTGAGCTCGCCGTCCGCGGCGAGCACGTTGAGCACCAGCGCGGAGTTGTCCGCGCGGCCCACCCCGGCATTGGTCAGCAGGTCCGCGCTGCCCAGCACGATCAGCCCGTCGTGCTCGGCCACCAGGGCACCGGAGTCGTCGCCGAAGCAGGCCTCGGCCCTGTCGTCGGTGCGGTACAGGGCGGCGGCACCGCGCAGCCCGTCGTCGGGGTGCGGCACCTCGAGGACCCTTGCACGGTGCGCGAGGTCCCCGCAGTCGGGGCCCGCCTCGAGCCGGGCGGAGTCGCGCAGCGCCGAGGACGGGGTGATCTCGTCGCTGAGCGAGGCGAGGACGAGGGCGTCGGGCCGGACGAGCACGAGGCGTCCGTCGCCGGCCTCCCGGGCGTCGGCGAGGGCGCTGACCTGCTGGGGGGCGAGCCGGCCGGGGTCGGTGACCAGCACGGTGCGTCCGCTGCGCAGCGCCTCGGCGGCATCGGCGGTGTGCCGGTCCACGTCCACGGCGACGCCGAGGTCCTCCAGCACCTGGACCACGGCCTTGGAGCCCTGGTCGGTGGGGGCGTCGGGCTCCAGCTCACCGTCCCGATAGAGCCCGCGCGCGACCGAGGCGAGGACCGCCGCGATCATCGCGAGCGCGATGAGGACGATCAGCAGGGGCCGACGGCGCCGCGGGGCCGCAGGGCCGGGGGCAGGATCCGCGGCGGTGCCGCCGACGGGCACCGTCGGTGCGGGAGCGGCCTCGAAGCTCATGCGGACGTCCCGGCGGCGGCGAGGGAGCCATCGGCCTCCACGGTCGACAGGTCGGGGGCGGACTCGGCGATGTACTCGGCCAGGCGCAGCAGGTCGTCGGCCTGCTTGGCGGTGCCGGACCGGTGGGAGTAGGCGGCGGTGTCGAAGGCGTCGGCGGCACGCTGGAGTCGGCCGCGCAGGTCCGGGAAGGGCACCGCGGCGCGCGCCGCGGCCTCGTGCGCGGTCATCCCGGCGGCCACGTCCAGCAGGGTGCGCTCCTCGAGGTCCCGCACCAGGGCGCGCAGCGCCAGCACGGTGCCGTCGTCCGTCCGGCCCGCGTCGATCGCGCTGCGGGCCGCGGAGCGCAGCTGCTCGCCGCTGAGCACGGGCTCTGCGTCGAGTTCGGGCGCGACGGCGAGCGGATGGCTGCGACGGAGCAGGCCGGTGCGGCGCAGCACCAGGACGGCCACCGCGAGCAGGGCGAGCACCACCAGCACGGCGACGCCGGCCTGGGCGGTCGAGGAGCCGTCGATCCCCGCGAGCACCCGCATCAGCCAGTCCTCGAGAGTGCCCAGGAGCCAGGCGATGAAGCCGGGCGAGTCGTCGTACTCCGCCTTGGACAGCTCCTCCAGGACCCGCGAGCGGGCGTCCTGAGGATCCTGAGGGGGCGGCGCCGCGGAGATCATCGCGCGACACCCTCGTCCCAGGCCTCCCGCGCCCGCCGGGTCAGCTCCACGTCCCAGGCCTCATGGCGCATCCGGTTGTCGGCGTAGACCGCCACGATCCCGGCGGAGAGGAAGGGGGCCAGCAGGAAGGATGCGGCGTAGCTGCCCAGCATGGACAGGATCGTCAGCACGGCCATGCCCAGCACGATCGCCTCGAAGGAGCTGGCCAGGAGGATGGCGAGGTACAGGATCGTGGCGAGGGTGCCGAACACCCCGGCGATCACCTGCATCGCGACCGAGTAGAGGACGTACACCAGCAGCGCGATGCCCAGCACCCGCCAGAAGCGACGCCCGCGCGTCATCCCGAAGCTGCGGCGGAGGGCGCCGAGCACCGTGGTGTCCTCGATGACCAGCGCGGGAACGGCCAGGACCGTGCGGGCCCACAGCCAGATCGCCGCGAGCACCCCGACGACCAGACCGAGCACGAGCAGGACGATCGTCAGCACGCTCGCCTCCTGCAGCAGCACCAGCGGGAGCATCCCGAGGACGAAGGGCACCGCGAACAGCACCGTGCCGAGCAGCCCGATCAGGAGGCTCACCACGACCGCGGGCAGGCCGCGGCGGCGCATGGTCGCCCACATCTCCTCGGTGGGCACGGGGCGGCCCACCGCCTCCCCCAGGGCGACACGGGTGAGCGCGACCGTCACCAGCGCCGCGGCCACGAGGGTCACGACCAGGGTCAGTGCGGTGGAGGAGATCAGCACGGCCGCGTCCGCCAGGCTGTCCAGGCCCGCGACCTCCGCCTGCGGATCCTCCATCACGGCCTGCATGTCACCGATGATCGGGACCATGCTGGCCCCGGTCGCGAAGGTGGTGATCACGAAGGCGACGCCGTAGACGGCGGCGGCGACGCCGAGCACCGACCTCGCACGCAGCCGGTAGATCCGCACCGCCGCGCCGAGGATCTCGCCCAGGCCCAGCGGGCGCAGCGGGAACAGCGGCATCGACTGCACGAGCTCGCGGCGCGGCCCGCCGCGCGGTGCGGGGCCGGAGGGCTCGACCGGCCCGGTGCCCGTGGACGCCGGGTCGCCCTCGGGGGTCGCGGACGCGTCGTCGCCGCCGGTCGCTCCCGGGGCTGTCCACTGCGTGCTCATCGATCCTCCTGCTGCTCGTGACGTCTCCCGTCGCCCGGCTCGGCCGTCGGGGCGGGAGCGGAAGTCCTGAGGCGACCATACGGAGGGCAGGAGCGCTCGCCGATCCGACGAACGTCGATGACCTCGTATCTTCCGGACACCCTGACGGACCGGCCTCCCAGGTCCTGCGCGTCGCCGGTGGCACAATGACCACCATGACGACGCCTTCACGGATCCTCGTTGTCGATGACGATCACGCGATCGCCGAGATGGTCGGCATCGTGCTGCGCGGCAAGGGCTACGAGGTCGCCACCTCGCCCGACGGCGCCTCCGCGCTGGAGACCTTCCCGCGCCTGCGTCCCGACCTCGTCCTCCTCGACCTGATGCTGCCCGGGATGGACGGGATCGAGGTGTGCCGACGGCTGCGCCGGGAGTCCGGGGTGCCGATCATCATGCTCACCGCCCGCACCGACACGGCCGACGTGGTGGAAGGGCTCGAGGCGGGGGCCGACGACTACCTCACCAAGCCCTTCGAGCCCGAGGAGCTGGTGGCGCGCATCAAGGCGCGGGTGCGGCGCGTCGATCCCCCCACCACCGAGACGCTCGCGATCGGGGATCTCACGATCGACGTCGACGGGCACGAGGTGCGGCGCGGATCCGACCTCATCTCCCTCACCCCGCTCGAGTTCGACCTGCTCACCCAGCTGGCGCGCAAGCCGTGGCAGGTCTTCACCCGTGACGTGCTGCTGCGGGACGTGTGGGGCTATCGGCACAGCGCGGACACCCGCCTGGTCAACGTGCACGTCCAGCGTCTGCGCTCGAAGATCGAGCACGATCCCGAGAACCCCGCGATCGTGGTGACGGTGCGCGGGGTCGGGTATCGCGCCGGGGGCGGGGCCTGACCGCCCCGACCCGATCGTGACCACCGGCCCGTCCGTGAGCACCGGCCCGAGCGCGGGGGGCGATCCGCGGGCGAGCGCCGAGGAGGACTCCTCCTCGACCGCGGGGAGCGTGCGCGCGGTCCTCGGCGCGGATCCGCGCAGCTGGCCGCTCGCCCTGCGAGTCGTGCTGGTCACGACGCTGCTCTCGATCGTCGCTCTGCTCGCCGTGGGCGCCTACCTCTCCTCGGTGATCGCCGACGGGCTCTACGAGCAGCGTCGGGACCGGGTGCTCGAGGAGACCCTCGAGGTGCGCAGCGACCTCACCGACACGCTCTCCCAGGTCTCCGGCTCCACCAGCACCCAGCAGCAGGACGCGGTGAGCGCCTTCGTCCAGACCACGGGCGGGCAGGGCGGCGGGGACCGGCGCGAGGTCGCCCTGGTGCCGGTGGAGACGACCGGCACCGTCTTCCCCGTCGCCTCCTCGGACCGCACCCTCTTCGACGAGGTCGACGACGAGTTCTCCGCGACGGTGGCGGAGCAGCCCGACGCGATCTCCTGGCGCTCGATCGGCCGCGACGACGGTGCCGGCAGCACGGACCCGGCGCTCCTGGTCGGCACCCGCGTGATCGTCCCGAGCGCGGGTTCCTACGACCTGTACCTCGTCTACTCGATGCAGGAGGAGCAGGAGACCCTCTCCTTCGTGCAGCGCGTGATCCTCGGTGGCGGCGCGGTCCTCCTGGCCCTGATCGTCGGCATCGCGATCGTCGTCGCCCGGCTGGTGACCACGCCTCTCAAGCGTGCCGCGCACGCCGCCGGGCGGATGGCGGCGGGCGACCTGACCAGCCGGGTCGAGGTCTCCGGCGCCGACGAGCTGGCCCGGGTGGGGGAGTCCTTCAACGACATGGCGCGCAGCCTCGAGCAGAAGGTGGACGACCTCACCGAGCTCTCGCACGTCCAGCAGCGCTTCGTCGCCGACGTCTCGCACGAGCTGCGCACGCCGCTGACCACGATCCGCATGGCGTCCTCGGTGCTGGACGGCCGCCGCGGGGAGCTGCCGGGGGAGCTGCAGCGCACGGCCGAGCTGCTCTCCGCGCAGGTGGAGCGCTTCGAGGTGCTGCTGGCGGACCTGCTGGAGATCTCCCGCTTCGACGCCGGGGCGGCGGTGCTCGAAGCCCGTCGCGAGGACCTCGACGAGCTGGTGATGCGCGCGATCGAGGACGTCCGCCCGCTGGCCGGGGCGCGCGGATGCCTGCTGGACGTGCGACTGTCCGGGGAGGATGTCGACGCCGTCGTGGACGCGCGACGCGTGGACCGGGTGATGCGCAATCTGCTGACCAACGCGATCGAGCACGGCGCCGGCCGACCCGTGCTCGTGCAGACGGCGTCCGACGAGGACGCCGTGGCGGTCGTCGTGCAGGACTACGGCCACGGCATCTCCCCGGAGGACGCCCGGCGGGTCTTCGATCGCTTCTGGCGGGCCGATCCCTCCCGGGCGCGGACCATCGGCGGCACCGGACTGGGGCTGTCGATCTCGGTCGAGGACGCCCGGCTCCACGAGGGCTGGCTGCAGGCCTGGGGGCAGGAGGGCGAGGGGGCGGTGTTCCGCCTGACCCTTCCGCGGCGTCCCGGGGCGACGCTCCTCCGCTCGCCGCTGCGGCTGGAGCGCTCCTTCGACCGCCGTGAGGCCGATGCGGCGGTCTCGCCCACGCCCACCGGCGAGATCATGATCGGGCCCGGGCTGCTCCCGGACCTCGACGAGAGCGCCGGGGAGAGCGTTCCCGGGGCGGGCGGCAGCGTCCCCGGCGCGGGCGAGATCGGTGGAGAGCGATGAGACCGGCACGACGCGACGTGCTGCGGGCGGCCGGTGCCGCCGCAGTGCTGGGCCTGGGCACCGCCTGTGCGCGGATCCCCACCGATTCCCCGATCGACAGCCGCACCCTGTCGGGGCAGGCCCAGCCCGGGGCGCCCTACGTCCGGGCCCTGCCGCCGCCGGACGACGCCACCGCCGAGGACGTCGTCGCCGGATTCGTCCAGGCCGGGGTCGGCTCCGAGGAGGACTTCGCGGTGGCGCGGGCCTATCTCACCGCCGAGGCGAGCGCGACCTGGGACCCGGCCGCGAGGATCACCGTCTACTCCGGCAGCCAGGAGCTGCAGGTGGAGGAGGTGGGCGAGGGGAAGCTGGCGATGATGCTGCAGGTCGTCGCCCTCGTCGATGCCGACGGGGTGCGCAGCCTGATGTCCGGTCCCGTCTCCCGTGAGATCCAGGTCGAGATCGAGCAGGTCGAGGACCAGTGGCGGCTCAGCGCCGTCCCGGACGGGATCTTCCTCTCCGAGGCCGCCTTCGAGACCCTGTACGGACCTGCACGGCTGTACTTCCTCGACGCGCGCGACCGACATCTGGTCCCCGACCATCGCTGGTTCCCGCTGCGGCGCGGCGCCCCGGCCGTGCTCGAGGCCTTCCTGGCCGGCCCCGCCCCCTTCCTCGAGGGAGCGGTGACCAGCCACGTGCCCCGGACCTCGGGGATCTCCGATGCGGTCATCACCACCGGCGTGGACGGGAGCGCGCAGGTCACGGTGCCCACGGCGATCGCGAGCCTCGCCGCCGGGCCGAGGGCGCTGGCCCTCTCCCAGCTGGAGGCGTCGCTGCGATCGCTGCGCACCCTGTCCGGGGTGCGCCTGGTGCAGGACGGCCAGGACGTGGTGCTGGACGACGAGACCCGGGTCGAACGGGCCCTGCCGGGGCATCGACCGATCGCCGCCGGACCGTCCGGGATCATCTCGCTGACCGATGCGGGCACGGCGGACCCGGCCGTCCAGCTGGTGCCCGACCTCGCCGAGACCGAGGTCTCCGCGCCGGTGATCGCGCAGGACGGCGTGCTGGCCGCCGCACGCAGCCGTGAGGGCTCCGTCGTCCTGATCGCCTCGACCGACGGCTCGGTGCCCCTGCGAGAGGCGGCCACCGGCGGCGCCTTCGTCGCGCCCCGGATCGACGACGCCGGCTTCGTGTGGACCGCGTCCCGGTCCAGCGCGGGAGCGCTGCTGGCGCTGTCCGGACAGGGACCCGACCGCGATGCCAAGGTGGATGCCCCGTGGCTGGCCGGGCGCGAGATCCAGGCTCTGGACATCGCCGCTGACGCGACCCGGATGGTCCTGCTCTCCGCCGACGACGGCGGATCCCGCGTGGATCTGTGCGCCGTGGTGCGCGATGCGGACGGCGTCCCCGCCTCGCTCACGGAGCCGACGACGGTGCACACCTTCCTCACCTCGGTCACCGATCTCTCCTGGTACGACGAGCTCGCGCTGGTGATGCTCGGCACCGACCGGTCCGCGGAGGAGGAGCGCGCCCTCATCGTCGACCTCGCCGCCGGGCGCGAGGCACTGCCCGTCCTGGAGCCCGGCATCGACCGCATCGCCGGCTCCGTGGTGGCCGAGGCCGTCTGGGCCGGCACCGCGGGCGGAGAGCTGCTGCGCAGCGACGGTGAGAGCTGGACCCCGGTCGACATCGAGGGGCGCGACCCCTCCTTCTACTGAGGCCCGGCGGGCAGGCATGACGGCCCTCGCGCGGTGCGGCGACCGTTCCTCCCCACCGCGGTGCCGTCCACCGCGGGCATCGCTGCCTCGCACCGTTGGGGCGGAGGTGCTGGGATCGGCGGATGGACGATCGGCGCGACCTCTCGGGCACGGTGCGGGAGGTGATCGCGCAGACCTGCGCGCTGGTGGCCCCGCGGAGGTGCCCGTGCGGCCGTGAGGACGTCTGGCTCTGTCCGCGCTGCGCGGCGCTGCTGCAGGTCGAGCCGCGTCGCGTCGAGACCTGCTGCGATGCGCTGCAGGTGCTGACGGCCGCACGGGTACGGGAGGAGCGACGCGGCGGCATCGTGCTGCCCGCCGGCGTGGACCACAGCGCGCTGCTTCCCGTGCTCGCGCTCGGGGAGTACGGCGGTGAGCTGCAGAAGATCGTGCTGGCCTGGAAGAACGGCGGGATGCTGCATCTCGGTGCGCGGATCGCCCCGGCGCTGGCTCCTGCCGTGGCCCGGCTCGCCGAGGACGCGGAGGTCGTCGACCCCTCGCTGGTCCCGGTGCCCTCCCGGCGCGGCGCCCGGCTGCGACGCGGTGAGGACCACACCGCGGAGCTCGTGCGTGCTCTGGACCGCGGTGGGGCGGGCCGGGCCCTGCTGCTGGGCGCCCGGCCCACCACGGCCCAGGAGGGGCAGGGCTCCCGGCAGCGACGCGCCCGGAGGATCGTGCTCTCGGGGCGCCGAGCCCGTGACGCGGGACGAGCAGGCCGGAGCGTGGTCATCGTCGACGACGTCGTGACCACCGGATCCACCCTGCGCGGGATGCACGAGGCGCTCACGGGGGCCGGGATGCGCGTGCTGGGCGCCGTCGTGGTCGCCTCCGCACGGATCCCGCCGCCGGGCGAGTTCCGCGACGAACGATCAGGAAACATCGAGTGAAACGTGGCATGCTTATGGCACTCGCCACATCGAGGGCGGGACCCCCTTCATCAGGAGGTGCGACACCCAGCCGAAGAGCCATCGCGGCCGGGCTCAGAGCGGCCGCACCCGGATAGGAGGAGAACCCACTCATGGAGATCAACGTCGTCGGACGTCATATGGACGTCCCGGATCGATTCCGCCGTCATCTCACCGACAAGCTCGACAAGGTCACCCAGCTCGCCCCCGCGGCACTCCGCGTGGACGTCGAGATCTCGCAGGAGAAGAACCCCAGGCAGGCCGAGCTCAGCGATCGCGTCGAGCTCACCGTGCACGAGAACGGTGCGCTGATCCGTTCCGAGGCGCGAGCCGACGATCTCTACGGGGCCCTGGACATCGCCTACGGCAAGCTCCTCGAACGTCTCCGCCGGGCTCGTGACCGTCGCAAGGATCATCGCCGCGGCCGGGACCGCTCCCACAAGAGCAGCGGGGCCAGCCTGCGCACCATGCCCGCGGACCAGGAGCTGCCCGCCTCGCTCCAGGAGACCTCGCCGCAGCCCGCGGAGGAATCGGCCGAGAGCTCGCGGACGGACGAGGTCGATCTGGCCGAGGCCGGGAGCCCGGTGGTCATCCGCGAGAAGAAGCATCCCGCGAACCCCATGAGCGTCGACGACGCGCTCTACCAGATGGAGCTCGTCGGCCACGACTTCTTCCTGTTCGTCGATGACGAGTCCGGCAACCCGAAGGTGGTCTACCGCCGCAAGGGCTGGAACTACGGCGTCATCGAGCTCGACGGCGAGCTGGCGGCATCCTGACCCCGAGACCCGACCGGAGGGCGGGAGGAGCGCACCGGCGCCCTCCCGCCCTCGGTCGCGTCGGCGGCCACCGATGAGCGCCTCCCTGAGCTGGACCGCCGCCCGACGGATCGCTCTGCGCGCGCAGGGGATGGGCGGCGCACGTCGCAGCGAGCATCCCACGACCGCGACCAGCCGCCGCGCGCTCGCGCGCACCCTCGAGAGCACCCAGCTCCTCCAGATCGACTCGGTCAGCGTCTTCGCCCGCGCCCATCACCTGCCGGTCTACACCCGCACCGGGATCTGGGATCCCGCGGTGCTGGATCGTGCCCTGCGACCCGGGCCGCACCGGATCCTGCACGAGAGCCTCGCGCACGAGGCCGCCCTCACCTCCCCGGAGGTGCACCGTCTGCTGGCCTTCCGACGCCGGGACACCGCGGAGCGCGACTGGGGCGCGCTGCGTGAGATCGCGACCTCGTCCCCGCATCTGTTCGCCAGGACCCGGGAGGCGGTGGCCGAGCTCGGCCCCGTCAGCGCCGCCGCCGTGTCGCGCCATCTGGGGGACCTCGAGCGCGGTGAGGGATGGGGCTGGCGGCGCACCTCGACCCAGTGGGCCGTCGAGTACCTGTTCCGCACGGGAGAGCTGGACTGCGTGGCCCGCAATCCTCAGTTCGAGCGCCTCTACGTCCCGGTCGAGGAGGCGCCGGGCCCGCCGGGGAGGGCGGCGGCCGTCGGCGAGCTGGTCTCCCGTGCCGCCCGTTGCCTGGGCATCGCCGATGCCGGGGCGCTGGCGGACTACTTCCGGCTGCGCGTGCGCGAGGTCCGCCCGGCGATCGAGGACCTGATCTCGCGCGGCGAGCTGGAGGAGGTCGAGGTCGCCCATCCCGCCGGGCAGCGCCGGATGCTCCTGCACGCCGAGGCCCCCCGGGCCCGCCGGTTGCGCACCGCGGCGCTGGTCAGCCCGTTCGACCCGATCGTGTTCCATCGCCCTCGCCTGGAACACCTCTTCGACGTGGACTACCGCATCGGCATCTACACCCCGGCCGCGCGCCGCACCACCGGGTACTACTCGCTGCTCTTCCTGCACGGTGACCTGATCCCCGCCCGGGTGGACCTCCGCGCGGACCGCGCCCGCGGCGTGCTGGAGGTCCGCGGCACCTACCGCGAGCCGCTCCCGCACCTCCCCTCCCGCAGCCGCCCGCCGGACGAGGAGGTCCTCGACGCGCTCGTCGCAGAGCTCGGCCGCGCCGCGCGGTGGCAGGGGCTGGAGGGGATCGAGGTGAGCACCGGGAGCGGCACCGGGGAGCTCTCCTCGGCGCTCGCGCGGCAGTGCGGCCAGGGATGACGGGCTCCGTGAGGTCCGCCGGCGTCCCTGTGCCGGAGGGTGCCGGAGCGACCCGGGACGGCGCGTCGAGGGCGACGGCCCGAGACGACACCGGGTGAGGATGCACGCAGGTGGTCACCCTCGGGGACCGTGACGCTTACGATGGGTCAGGCATCTACCGCCCGTGACGGCGGACACCAGATCTACGGGAGCACGAGTGGTCAACCTCTTCGACAAGATCCTGCGCGCCGGCGAAGGCCGGGAAGTGCGCCGGCTCGAAGCCATCGCCCAGCGAGTGGGCGAGGCGGAGGACGTCTTCACGGAGCTCAGCGACGAGGAGCTCCGCGCCGAGACCGACCACTTCAAGGAGCGGCTCGAGGACGGCGAGACCCTCGAGGACGTGATGATCGAGGCTTTCGCGGCGGTGCGCGAGGCCGCGCACCGCACCCTGGGCCAGCGCCCCTACGACGTGCAGATCATGGGCGGTGCCGCGCTGCACCGCGGTCGCATCGCCGAGATGAAGACCGGCGAGGGCAAGACCCTGGTCGCGACCCTGCCCGCGTACCTCAACGCGCTGGCGGGCAAGGGCGTCCACGTGGTGACCGTCAACGACTACCTCGCGGGGTACCAGAGCGACCTGATGGGCCGCGTCTTCCGCGCCCTCGGGCTGACCACGGGCGTGATCAAGTCGGGGATGACCCCGGCCGAGCGCCGCGAGCAGTACTCGGCGGACATCACCTACGGCACGAACAACGAGTTCGGCTTCGACTACCTGCGCGACAACATGGCCCTCAAGCCCGAGGACAGGGTCCAGCGCGGTCACAGCTTCGCGATCGTCGACGAGGTCGACTCGATCCTCATCGACGAGGCCCGCACCCCGCTGATCATCTCCGGCCCCGGCTCGGGGGACGCGAACAAGTGGTTCACCGAGTTCGCGAAGGTCGTCCTCGAGCTGCGCCGCGATCGGGACTACGAGGTCGACGAGAAGAAGCGCACCGTGGGCGTGCTCGAGTCCGGCATCGACAAGGTCGAGGACCGCCTGGGCATCGACAACCTCTACGAGTCGCTGAACACCCCGCTGATCGGGTTCCTCAACAACGCCATCAAGGCCAAGGAGCTGTTCAAGCGGGACAAGGACTACGTGGTCCTCAACGGCGAGGTGATGATCGTCGACGAGCACACGGGCCGCATCCTCGCCGGACGGCGCTACAACGAAGGCATGCACCAGGCGATCGAGGCCAAGGAGGGGGTGAAGATCAAGGCGGAGAACCAGACCCTCGCCACCATCACCCTCCAGAACTACTTCAAGCTCTACGAGAAGCTCTCGGGCATGACCGGCACCGCCGAGACCGAGGCCGCCGAGTTCATGAACACCTACGACCTCGGGGTGGTGCCGATCCCGACCCACCGCCCGATGCAGCGCGCCGACGAGGCCGACCGCATCTACCGCACCGAGAAGGCGAAGTTCGAGGCCGTCGTCGAGGACATCGTCGAGCGTCACGACAAGGGGCAGCCCGTGCTCGTGGGCACCACGAGCGTCGAGAAGTCCGAGTACCTGGCCAAGATGCTCACCGCCCAGGGCGTGGAGCACGAGGTCCTCAACGCCAAGAACCACGCGGGCGAGGCGGCGATCATCGCCATGGCCGGGGCCAAGGGCGCGGTCACGGTGGCCACCAACATGGCCGGCCGCGGCACCGACATCATGCTCGGCGGCAACGTCGAGTTCATGGCCCATGCGGAGCTCGAGAAGCGCGGTCTGGACCCGGAGGAGGATCCGGAGGTCTACGAGTCGGCGTGGGACGACGAGCTCGAGCGCGCCAAGGACGCGGTGGCGGAGCAGCACGACGAGGTCGTCGGCCTCGGCGGTCTGTACGTGCTGGGCACCGAGCGGCACGAGTCGCGACGCATCGACAACCAGCTGCGCGGGCGCTCCGGTCGTCAGGGCGATCCGGGCGAATCCCGCTTCTACCTCTCGCTGCAGGACGACCTGATGCGCCTGTTCAACTCCGGGGCGGCGGAGTCGCTGCTGGCGCGGGGCGGCGTGGACGAGTCGATCCCGCTGACCGGCCGCATGGTCACCGGTGCGATCCAGCGCGCGCAGAACTCCATCGAGTCGCGCAACGCGGAGATCCGCAAGAACGTGCTGAAGTACGACGACGTCCTGACCAAGCAGCGCAAGAAGTTCTACGAGGAGCGCTCGCGCATCCTCGACGGCGAGGACCTCGACGCGCACATCGAGCGCTTCATCGAGGAGGTCATCGGCGGCACGGTCGACGCCCACACCCGGGGCAAGCCCGCCGAGGACGTCGATCTCGAGGAGCTCTGGGGGGCGCTGCGGCCGGCCTATCCGGTCTCCCTCACCGCCGAGGAGCTCATCGAGGAGATGGGTGGCAAGGAGAACCTCGAGGCGAGCGTGCTGAAGGAGGAGATCCTGGCCGACGCCCGGGTCGCCTACGAGAAGCGTCGCGAGGAGCTCGGCGAAGAAGGGCTGGGCCAGCTGCAGCGCCGAGTCCTGCTCTCGGTCATGGACCGTCGCTGGCGCGAGCACCTCTACGAGATGGACTACCTCAAGGAGGGCATCGGGCTGCGCGCGATGGCCCAGCGCGACCCGCTCATCGAGTACGAGCGCGAGGGTCACCTCATGTTCAACGACATGATGGCCGGGGTGAAGGAGGACGTGGTCGGCTACGTCTACCACCTCGAGGTCCAGGTGGAGAAGGCCGAGCCGGTGGTGCCCAAGGCGGTGAGCGATCTGCTGCGCGGCGCGTCCCGCGCCGCGCAGGCCGCGGTCGCGAGCAGTGCGTCGTCCGCGGGGGTCGTGCAGAACGGTGCGAGCACCGAGGCCGAGTCCGGCAGCGCAGCTGCCGTGGAGACGGAGGAGGCCGAGCGATCGGGGCAGGCCGTCGGCGTCGAGAGCACCGACGCGGAGGCCCGCGACGACGCGGCGGGGCACACCGACACGCCGCGCGATGCCGATGCCGATGCGGAAGCTGGCGCGGATGCCGGGGCGGACACCGATCCCGTCACCGACCTGTCGGACGAGGAGCGGGACGAGCGGGCCGAGCAGCTCGCGCAGGAGAATCGCGTGGTCCTGCGCGCCAAGGGCCTGGACGACGGTCCGTCGGAGCGACAGCTGCGCTACACCTCCGCGGAGGGGAGCGGCGTGCAGGACTCCTCGACGCTCTCGCGCGCCCAGCGGCGCCGACAGGCACGTCGGGCACGCGCCGGCGAGGCGGCCGAAGGAACCTCGAGCGACAAGGTGCAGGACAAGCCGTCCGGCGCACCGCAGGATGCCGCGCAGAACCGGGCTCAGCGCAGGGCGCAGCGTCGGCGGCGCTGAGTCAGCCGATCTCGAGCACGGTCACCCGCCATCCGGTGTGCCGCAGCTCCCACCGCATGGCGAGGAACCGTGCACGGTCGGGCTCGCGCAGCACGCAGCTGGCCTCGACCGTGTGCTCGTTGACCACGCAGATGCGCACCCCGGTGACCATGAGCTGTCGTGGCGGCGCGTAGCCGGTCGTCGCTCGCAGTCGTCGTGTCAGCGCCGCTCGGCGAGCGAGCTGATGGCTCACCTCCGGGATGACCAGTCGCGAGAGCGAGTTCTCCGGGCGCATGTCCCGGACGATCTCGACGGCCCGTCGAGCGACGGGCGCGACCAGCGGCTCGATCGAGCGGGGGTCCTCCGGGGCGTAGCTCTCGGTGCCGGTGCGGGCGGGGCGTTGATCGGTGGTGGTCATGGCGTGTCCTGAGGGGTCAGCGAGGTCGGGACGGTGAGTTCCTGACCGGGATGCAGTCGATCGGGGTCAGGCCCGATGAGGTCCCGGTTCATCTCGTGGAGCTGCGGCCAGGAGGCCGCGATCTCCGCGGGGTCGGAGGGCGCGGGGCCGAGGAGATCCTCGGTGATGCTCCACAGACTGTCGCCGCTGCGCACGATCACGATGCGGGTCGGATCCGGCGGCGGCGCCTCCGGTGCATCTGGTGCGTCTGGTGCGTCTGGCGCCTCTGGCGCGTCGGACGGCTCCGGGGAGGTCTCCTCGCCCCAGCCGAGCGACGGCGGCGCGTCGATCTCCGCTGCGGCATCTCCGTCGTCGCGGGGCGCGTCGGGACCGCCGGCCGTCCCGTCCGACGAGGCGGCGTCCCGGTCGGACTCCGTCGACGGTCCTTGCGCGGAGACCAACCGAGAGGACTGCGGGATCGCGTGGTCCCTGCCCTCTGTCACGCTCACGGAGGAGGCCGGTCCGGAAGCGCCGGCCGTCCTCTCGGGGATGCTCTCGGCGGCGGACCCCGGGGCGATGACCAATGCTGTGGCGGCGGTGGCGACCACGGCCCCGGTCGAGAGGCGCCGGGCGAGGCGCGGCGCCAGCACCCGGAGCGCGGCGAGCACGGCGGCACCGCTGCGGCTGGCCGGTCCGACCATGACGACAAGTGCCGCCAGCGCCCAGATCACGGCGAGGTAGAGGCACAGCAGGGCGCCGATCAGCGCGAGGCCGACGAGGACTCCCGCGACCAGGGCCTGTTCGCCGTGCCCGGTGCGGGCCACCGGGCCGAGGGCGCCGACAACGGCTCCCGACGCCAGCGCTCCGGACGCTGCTGCCGCGGCGCAGAGCAGAGTCACCCCGGGCCGCACGGCCGTCTGTGTCGTCGTGTCGTCCGCCATGGGCACCCCCGGATGTCGTGACATCGCCGTGGTGGCGTCTCCGACCGACGCAGGGATGTCGTTTGATGCAGTTTGATGCTGGTGAATGTCTTTAGAGCGAAGATAGTCGTGTGTGGCGCGTCACGCAATGGGGCAATGAGGATCTGTGGATGACTCCGCGTGGGGAGGAGCCGTCGCTCGTGGACCCGTGCACCTACAGTGGCGTCATGCGGTTCGAGCGGATCTTCGACGACCTCGAGGGCCAGTTCGCGCATCAGCAGCAGGAGGAGATGCGCGCGGTCTCGGAGGAGCTCACACGCGCCGAGCGTGCTCAGCTCACTCTCGCCGATCGGCTCCGAGGAGCCGGCGATGATCCGCTGACGCTCCATCTCGGCCCCTCGCTGAGAGCGACCGGCAGGGTCGAGGAGGTGGGAGTCGCGTGGGTGTCGCTGCGGGAGCGCCGTGGAGGCGGCAGGTCGGTGATCCCGCTGGCAGCGGTCGCCCTCGTCGAGGGTCTGCCCGGCCGGGCGCGCCCTGCCGAGGAGTCGCCGATCTCCTCCCGCAGCCTCGGTTCCGTGCTGCGCGAGATCGCGCGAGATCGCAGCGTGGTGCGGCTGGAGACGACGGCCGGCAGCGTGGTCGGTCGTCTCGCCGCCGTGGGCGCGGACGCGATGGACGTCCGGTCGCTGCCGACGGGGGAGCAGACGGCGGTGCCGGGCACGGCCCGGATCACGGTGGCGATGACGGCGCTGCTGGCAGTGCTCCCGCGCTGAGGGTGCATCGGCACGACGGCACGACGGCACGACGGCACGACGGCACCTCGGGCCTCGGGGCCGTCGGAGCCGGTGGGACGACGCTCCGCGTCAGCCCTTCCCGCCCGCTTTCTCGCGCTCCTGGCGCCGCTCCTGCTCGAGGATGTTCGCCGTGGCCTCGTAGCTGCGCTGGATGTACGACTCGATCTCGGTGGTCTCGACGCGCCACTGGCCCCGGCCGCCGACCTTGATCGCCCGGAGCTCCCCGGACCTCACCAGCGCGTAGGCCTGCGAGGCGGAGATCGAGAGCATCTCCGCGACATCGCTGAGCGGGACGAAACGGGGCGGCATCGACGATCCTTCCGGTCGGGCACACCTGGGACGGCGGGATGTCCACAGTGTCTCATCCTCCCCATTCCCTGTCGTGCCCGCTGTGGACGGCGGTACGTCGGGACGGGCGTCCGCGCCTGTTTTCCACAGAGCTCGCGCTTCCGCCCCCACGGAGGGCCGGGCTGTCGTAATGTCCCGTGACATCGGGCCGCACCGGCCGGATCGAGGGGCAGGAGGATGCAGTGGGGGCAACCGCACCGGTGATGAGGCTGCGCCGACCACGATGGCGGGACCCGCGGCTCATCGTGGGAGTCGTTCTCGTCGTGGCGAGCGTTCTGATGGGGGCCATGCTGGTCACACGGCTGTCGGAGACGACGTCCGTGCTCGTCGCCCGCGCGCCGATCGTCCCGGGGGACCCGATCGACGCCGCCGATCTGGTCGCCGTCGACCTCCGTCTCGGCGAGCAGACCGACCACTACGTCGGCAGTGCGGAGGCGATCCCGGAGGGAGCGGTCGCGACCCGCACGATCCAGGCCGGGGAGATCGTTCCGCTGTCCGCGATCGGTCAGTCCGCGGACGTCCCGCTGCGACCGGTCGTGATCCCCGTCGACGCGACGGTGGCGGAGTCCGTGGTGCCGGGGGCGACGGTCGAGCTCTGGCACACCTCACCGGCCGGGGACGAGACCAGTGCTCATGCGCAGCTGCTGGTCTCCGACGCGGTCGTCCGACGCATCGACGAGGGCAGCTCACTCGGGATGCGCTCGATGTCGGTCGAGGTGCTGGTGCCCGGGGACAGTCTCGAAGCCGTGCTCGAGGTGCTCTCGCAAGGAGAGCGTCTCGACGTGATCGGGGTCCCCGGCGCCCATGGGCTCGCCCCATGATCGACATCGTCCTGTGCGCCTCGGGGAGCGACGAGGTCCGCATCGTCCATGACCTGGCGACGGACGAGCATCGCTCGGCACGCGTCGTGCGCCGCTGCGCCGACCTCGCCGAGACGCTCGCTGTGACCGCCGCGGGGGTCGGCGACGTGGTCCTCATCGACGTGACCGTCCGCGGGCTCGGGCGCGACGCGATCGCGGCGATGATGCGGGACGCGGCGGTGGTCGGCCTGCGACCCGAGGACGCCCCCGAGCGGACAGGGCTCGGGCTGCCGCACGTCCTGCCTTCCGAGGCCCCGATCGAGGAGATCCTCGCCGCGGCCGCCACAGCGGTCAGCGGTGAGCAGGACGATCCCGAGGACCGGGCGCGGCCGGACGAGGAGGCGGTCCCCGCGTCGCCGGGGCGCCTGCTGGTCGTGTGGGGTCCCACGGGCGCGCCCGGCCGCTCGACGATCGCGGCCAACCTGGCCGCCGAGGCCGCCGCGGCCGGCCAGGAGACGATCCTCGTGGACGCGGACACCTACGGTCCTGCGCAGAGCCAGATGCTGGGGGTGCTCGACGAGGCCCCGGGGCTGGTGGCCGCGGCTCGGGCGCAGGATCGCGACGCGCTGGACCCGGAGACGCTGGAGTCGCTCCTCCCGCTGGTCCAGCCCCGACTGCGCCTGCTCAGCGGGATCGGGGTCCCCGCTCGCTGGGCCGAGCTGAGGCGCACCTCGATGGACGGCGTATGGGCCGCGCTCGCGCGCCGGGGCGATCTGGTGATCGCCGATGTCGGTCCGCTGCTGGAGGAGGACGAGGAGCTCAGCTACGACACCGTCGCGCCGCAGCGGAACGCTGCCGCGCTCAGTGCGCTCGACGCCGCGGACGCTGTCGTCGCCGTCGTCACCGCGGACCCCGTGAGCATCACCCGACTGCTGAGGGAGAGCAGTCGGCTCGAGGAGATCGGCGTCCAGGAGCTGCACGTGGTCGTCAACCGGGTGGGGTCGCCGGTGCCGGGGGACCGGGTGCGGGACCTGATCGCCGACAGGATGCCCGTGGCCTCGCTCTCCCTGCTCCCCGACGATCCGGTCTCCTGTCGCACAGCCGCCTGGGACGGCGCGCTGCTGGCCGAGGCCGCGCCCCGGACAGCGCTCAGGCGCGGGCTGCGCGACCTCGCCGCGACCCGCTCGGTGCTGGGACGGGACCTCGGCGCATCGGCCGCTGAGTCGCGGTGAGAGAATCGGCCCCATGAGGATCTACCTGCCGCTGACCGTCCAGGACCGTCCGCGCCTCGAGAGCTCCGCCCGCTCCCTCGACCTCGCCGCGGATCGCGCCGCCTGGGCGGTGACCACCGAGGTGCGCGCGGACAGACCCGGCCAGGACGAGGAGGACCTGGAGTACGACGCGCTGCAGGATGCCGTGCACGTCGCCCTCACCGCGGGCGAGGACTCCGCGAGGGCACTCGTGATCGCCGCGGACGCGCCGGACGGCGCACTCACCGGGGCTCCTCAGGAGGGCGGCGTCTTCGGCGTGTCCCTCCGGGAGGAGGTCCTCGCGAAGATCGCGAGCTTCCACGTCACCGAGCAGGACGCCGCAGCCGCGGCCGCGGACGACACGGATCCCGCGCTGCTGTGGTTCGACGCCTCCGAGGGGCGGGATGCGCTGGCCTTCCTCGACGGCGGCAGCGCGGCCTGACGGCTCGACCGCCTCCCCGCCGCCCGGCGACGGGGGAGCTCGGCCCGGACCGGTCAGTCGGAGGTCGACTCCAGGTAGGCCCGGGCAGAGCGCTCCTCCGCCTGCAGCACCGTGGAGACGTAGGGGACCGCGGCCTTCTCCAGCCGCGGCCCGATGAGCGGGATCTTGGCGACCAGCTCGCCGTCGATCTCGACGCTGCTGCTCCGCTCGCCCGTGGGGGACAGGCGCACCGAGGCCGTGAGTCCTGCCGGGGTGCCCGCCACGTCCAGCCGCATGGTGCCGCTGCGGCTGCCGTCGGGCTCGGTCGCCGACCAGGCCTGCTCCTCGTGGATCGTCACTGAGGAGCCGACGAACGGACGCACCATGTCCGGCACCCGGTCCGTCGGCATCGAGAGCTCGGTGCGGACGGTGAACGCTCCGGAGGGGTCGCCGTCGAGCGTCGACTCCGCCGAGGTGGCGCCGAGCGTGCCACGCCGGATCTCGGTGTACTCCGGGTCTGCGTACATCTCGGCCGCCGCACGAGGCGGAAGCGGCAGGTTCAGTGTCTCGCGAAGCTTCATCGGTGTCCTTCCTCGGAACGTGTCGCGCCCAGCCTAGGGCAGAGCGGTGACGGGAGAGGCCGGGGACCAGCACGATCGTCGCCCGGATGCTGGAGGCCGGCTCCCGGGGCGCCCGTCGGCGGGACGATCGCGAGAAGGCCGCCGCTGACCCCTATCCTGTCCTCATGCCGAGCCTGTCCAAGTTCCTCGCCGACAACAATGGTCTCTCCGAGAAGGAGGCCGACTGGTTGCAGCACCTGATCGGCGACTGGAACCTGCTCGCCGACCTGCTGCGCGCCGACCTGGTCCTCTGGATCCAGGAGGAGGAGTGTCCACTGGCGGTCGCCCATTGCCGCCCCGCCACCGGCCCCACCGTCTACTACGAGGACCCGGTGGGCACCACGTGCGAGGAGGGGGAGGAGGGCACCCAGATCGCCCGCCTGCTGGGCGGCGGTGCGCCCGATCAGCGGCCCACCCCGATCGAGCGCGAGGGCCGGCCCGCGATCGGTGTGCTCGTGCCGGTGCGCCGGAACGGCCGCACCCTCGCCGTGCTGGCCGCGGAGAGTCCCGACAGCGACGGCGTGCCGTCGAACAACGAGACCCATCAGCGTCGACTCGGCGAGCGGCTGATGCGGATGCTGGAGAACGGGGCGTTCCCGATCGAGGGCGCCCCGATCCCGCCGCGCCGCGGCGCGCCGCGGGTCGGTGACGGCGTGGTGGAGCTCGACGAGAACGGTGTCGTGCAGTGGACCTCGCCCAACGCCCGCTCGGCCTTCCACCGCTTCGGCATCGAGGGGGACATGGAGGGCATCACTCTCGCCGAGCTCTCCACCGAGGTGCTGCAGACTCGCAGCCCGGTGGACGAATCGCTCCCGCTGGTGCTGATGGGCCGTGCGGCCTGGCGCTCGGACATGCAGGCCCGCGGCGGCACCCTCTCGCTGCGGGCGGTGCCCCTGACCGCACAGGGGCAGCGCACCGGTGCGGTGATCCTGGTGCGCGACGTGACCGAGCTGCGTCGCCGCGAGCGTGAGCTGATCACCAAGGACGCGACCATCCGCGAGGTCCACCACCGGGTGAAGAACAACCTGCAGACGGTCGCGGCCCTGCTGCGCATGCAGTCGCGGCGGATGAAGACGGACGAGGCGCGCGAGGCGCTCGCGGAGGCGATGCGGAGGGTCTCGACCATCGCGCTCGTCCACGAGTCCCTGCTGCAGGGATCGCAGGAGGCCGTGCACTTCGACGAGGTGGTCGATCGCTGCCTGCGTCTCGCCGTCGATGCCGCGAGCGCGACCGTGCACCGGGCGGGCACGCCGCAGCTGACCGACAGCCAGGTGGAGGTGCGCACGCAGAAGGTGGGGCGGGTGGGATCGATCCGCGCCGAGGAGGCGACGCCGCTCGCGCTGGTGGTCACGGAGCTCGCGACCAACGCCGTCGAGCACGGCCTCTCGGAGACCGGGGGCACCCTCACCATCCGCAGCGAGCGCACCGGCTCCCATCTCATCATCGCCATCGAGGACGACGGCGAGGGCATGGGATCGGCGAAGCCGACGGGCCTCGGCACGAACATCGCCCTGACCCTGGTGCAGGGGCAGCTGGGCGGCACGCTCTTCTGGGAGGACAGGCCCGAGGGCGGGACACGGGCGACGGTCGACGTCTACCTGGATCCGCTCACCCTGTGAACGGGGACCCTGCAGGCCCGGGAGGCGGGGTGAGGCAGGGAGAGGGCGTCAGCCGGCGCGACGGGCGCGGGCGTTGCGACGCTTGAGGGAGCGGCGCTCATCCTCGGACAGGCCGCCCCAGACGCCGGAGTCCTGGCCGGTCTCGAGCGCGAACTTGAGGCACGCCGTCATGACGTCGCACTTCTGGCACACCGCCTTCGCCTCCTGGATCTGCGTGATCGCCGGTCCGGTGTTCCCGATGGGGAAGAACAGCTCGGGATCATGGTTGAGGCACTCGGCACGGTGGCGCCAGTCCATCGTCACTCTCTCTTTCCAGGACGCCACGCCCCGCCCCGTGGGGCATGACGCGGCGAGGGTCGCTCCCCTGAGGGGCGTTCTCGGGTCTCCGGCTCGTCGGACGGGCTCCGAGGCGTGAGCTCCCGGGTGTCCGTCGGTGCGACGTGCCGTGCTCCATTGTTCTGGGCGGCCGGGTGAGTGGACAAGGGCCTGGATGAGCAAGCCTGGTGGCACTTCCCACACCGCTCGACGTCGGGCACCGATGCCCGTGATGCCGGGCACGAAGCCGTTGCATCCCGCTCGAGAAAGTGCGATCGGGCGCCGCGATGATCGTCCGTGCGACGGCACGTGCGGCCTCCCACCGCGGCTCGTGCCGCGCCCCGCAGGGCGTCGGCCGGGAGGGCGCCCTGCCGATACAGTGCCTCCATGCCCACCGCACCCCGTTCCTCCGCCCGCGGCTCCTCACCGACCCGTGAGGCAGACGCCGAGGACCCCGGTCCCCGCACCCGTCCGACCGCAGCGGTCCTGCTGGGCATCGAGGCCCTGATGCTCGCGGCCGCGGCGACGTACTGCTTCGTGGCGGTCTCCGGAGGGGGACTGGACGTCCGCCTGGGCACGGGCCTGGGGATCTTCCTGGTGCTGTTCGCGCTCGCGCTCGCCCTGGCCTCGCGCTCGATCCTGGCCAGGGGACGCTTCGGCCTGGGCTTCGGCATCACCTGGCAGATGTTCCAGGCGCTGGTGGGCGCGAGCCTTCTGCGCGGGGCCCTGTACTGGCAGGGCGGTCTCGCTCTCCTCCTCGCCATCGCGCTGTTCGTGCTCCTGACGCGCCTGGTGCGCTCCACCCCCCTGCCCGGCGGGGACTGAGCGGCTGCTCTCGCAACGCCCGCCCCGCCGGGAGGTGGTTCAGTCGGCGTCCGCGAGTGCCGCCGCCGGGGCGGTGCGCGCGGCGGCCCGGCCCGGCAGCACCGAGGCCAGCGCCCCTGCGACCACGGCCAGACCCAGCACCAGGCCGAGCTGACCCCAGGGGATCGTGATCGTGACCGGATAGGTCGAGCCCAGCAGGGCGTTGATCCCGAGCACCCCGTACAGGCTGCCGAGCACGAGGCCCAGCACTGCGCCGACCACGGCCAGCAGCACGCCCTCCCAGCCGAGCATCGCCCGCATCTGCCGACGTGTGGTGCCCAGCGCTCGCAGCAGGGCGTTCTCCCCGGTGCGCTCGATGACCCCGAGGCTGAGCGTGTTGGCCACCCCGACCAGCGCCACCAGGACCGCGACCGCGAGCAGGGCGAGGGTGATGCCCAGCAGGATGTCGAGGATCTGCCCGTAGGCCTCCCGCTCCGCGCCTCCCGCCTCGACCGTGGCGTCGACGAAGCCGTCCTCGGCGGTCACCTCGTCGACGGCGCTGATGAGCCCGTAGACGTCGGTGCCCTCGCGCTCGGCAGTGCCGGGATCGGCGAAGTCGGCCAGCACGGCGGGGGTCGCGCCCTCACCGACCAGCTGCTCGAGGGTCGTGGGGGTGACCAGGGACATCTGCAGGTTCGCATCGACCCTCACCTCCAGCTCGTGCGCCGTGCCGTCGGGCCCGTCGATCTCGAGCACCTGGCCGTCCTCGACGCCGAACCGTTCGGCGCGCTCCTGGCCCAGCATCACCTCGCCGTCCGTCAGCTCGTCGGCCATCTCGGGTCGGTGGGAGGTCTCGCGGATCATCTCCGGGGTCGCGGAGTGCACGGTCATCGGCTCCGGCACCCCCACGTCGATGTCACCGCGCGCCGAGGCATGGGCGGAGTCGACGCCGGGGATCGCGGCGATCTCGTCGACGGCGTCCTCGGGCATTTCCTCGGCGGAGACGACCAGGTCGATCGGGCGGCGCGAGTCGAGCTCGGAGGTGAGCGTCGCCTCGGCCGTCCGGGCGCCGACGGCCATCATCGTCATCAGCGTGGTGCCGATGAGGAGGGCGGCGATGGTGGCGGCGCTGCGCCGCGGGTTGCGGGCCACGTTGGCGCCCGCGATCCGGGCGGGGAGCCCTCCGACAGCACCCACGAGACGGGCCGCGAGGGCGGAGAGCGGACGCGTGAGCACCACCAGGGTCAGCAGCACGCCGCTGAAGCTGAGCACCCCGCCGAACATCGCGGCGAGGATACCTGCCCCCGCGCTGTCGTTCAGGGCGAGGGCGGTGCCGCCGCCCATCGCAGCGACTCCCAGGACCACGGCGAGCAGCCCCAGGACTCCGCGGGCGCCGAGGCCGCGGCGAGCGGCGGGCGGCGCCGGTCGCAGCGCCTGCAGCGGCGCGACACAGGTGGCCGAGCGCATCGGGGCGAGGCTCGCGCCCAGGGTGATGAGGACCCCGGCGAGCAGGGGCAGCAGCGCGGAGGCGGCACTGATCGGGACCACCATCACGCCCTCCAGCCACCCCAGACCGGCGGCGCCCACGAGCGCGAGCTGCGCCAGCAGGTGCCCTCCGAGCATCCCGAGCCCGGCGCCGAGCAGACCCACCAGCAGAGACTCCCGCAGCACCACGCCGCGCACCTGGGAGCGGGTCGCCCCCAGGGTGCGCAGCAGCGCGAGGGAGCGGGTGCGCTGGGCGAGGGTCACCGCGAAGGTGTTCGCGATGACCACGGCGCTGGTGAACAGTGCGATGACCACGAACACGGCGAGCATCATGCCGAGCGCCGAGAACCCGCGCAGGAGGGAGTCGGCCGCCTCCTGCTCGGCCTCGTCGACGGTGCGCACGTCGAGGTCGCCGGCGGCGGCGTCGGCGACGTCGGCGACCGCTGCGGGATCGGTGCCGGCGGGGACGCTCGCGAGCCAGGTCTCGGTGGCGGTGCCCGCGCCGGGGCCCAGCAGCGTCTCCGCGTTCGCCTCGTCGAGGAGGACCCGCGGGGTGCCGCCGAAGACGGCCCCCTCCGCGGCGTCGGCGATGCCGACGACTCGCAGGGTGACGTCCTGCTGCTCGGGAGCGGACTCGGCGGGCAGGGTGACGGCGTCGCCGAGGCCCACCTCGAGGGCGTCGGCCGCGCCGCGGTCCAGCACGATCTCCGTGGCGTCCTCTGCGCGGACCCCCTCGACGAGGCTCTGCGATCCGCGATCGCCCGGCGGCAGCACGGCCGCCGAGAGGAAGGCCTCGCCGCGCGTCGACTCGAGAGGGAGGTAGTTCTCGACCTGTGGCCAGACCGACTCGGCGCCCTCCACCTCCGGGGCGGCCAGCGGTTCCTCGGAGGCCCGCTCCTGGTCGCTGAGCGGCCGGGTGATCTCGAGGTCCGCGCCGTCGTACAGCTGGGCGGCCTGCGAGCGCAGCGAGTCCTGCACGAGGTTCCCCGCCAGGATCATGACGGCGACGAAGGCGCAGGACAGTGCGATGGTGATGACCGCGGCGAGGTGGCGCCGCAGCGGGGTGAGCTTCACGGGCGTGCGGGCCATCAGCGCTTCCCCCGCAGCAGCTCGTCGCTCGCGATCCGTCCGTCGGCGAGGGTGATGATGCGGTCGGCGCGCTCGGCGGCGTCGCGCTCGTGGGTGACCATGACGACCGTCTGGCCGAACTCGTCGACGGAGAGACGGAGGAAGTCCAGCACCTCCTCGGTGGTGCGGGAGTCGAGGTTCCCGGTCGGCTCGTCGGCGAACACCACGGCAGGCGAGGTGACCAGGGCGCGGGCAATCGCGACCCGTTGCACCTGGCCGCCGGAGAGCTGCGAGGGGAGGTGGTCCAGACGGTCGGTGATGCCGAACGCCTCGGTGATCGTCTCGAACCAGGCTCGGTCCACCCGGGTCCCGGCGAGCTCGAGCGGCAGCAGGATGTTCTGCTCGGCGCTGAGCATCGGCAGCAGGTTGAAGGACTGGAACACGAAGCCGATCCGCTCCCGGCGGAGGCGGGTCAGCGCATCATCGCCCATCCCGGTGATCTCGGTGCCGTCGATCTCGATCGTTCCGGCGTCGACCTCGTCGAGCCCTGCGAGCACGTGGAGAAGGGTCGACTTCCCGGAGCCGGAGGGTCCCATGATCGCGGTGAAGGCGCCGCGGGCGATGTCGAGGTCGACCGCGTCCAGCGCGGTGACGGTCCCGGCGCCGGTCCCGTAGGTGCGGGTGATGCCGAGAGCGAGGAGAGCGGGGGAGGCGCCGTCCGTGGGGGACGGGGCGGCGGCCAGAGGGGCGGTGGTCATCGAGGGTCCTTCGTCCGGGGTGCTGAGGTCGTCCCCGATGCTTCCGCCTCCTGCCCCTCCGTGTCGTCACCCCGTGGTCGGGTGGTGCGCGGCGAGGGTCGCGCTCCCGGGCGGGTCCCGTCATACCAGGGTCTGACACCGGCGGCGGTGCCCGGTGAGCGGCGCGTGACGGGTGACGGGCACCGGTCAGCGCAAGCCGGTCAGCGCGCCGTTCAGCGCGCGCCGGGGGCGACCAGACCGGTCTCGAAGGCGATGATCACGGCCTGCACCCGGTCCCGGGCGTCGAGCTTGGCCAGCACCCGCCCCACGTGCGTCTTCACGGTCGCCTCGGCCACGAACAGCTCCGCGCCGATCTCCTTGTTGGAGAAGCCCCGCCCCATCAGGGTCAGCACCTCGAGCTCGCGCTCGGTGAGGGACCCCAGGACCGCGGTGTCCTGCTGCTCCGGCTCAGGTGCGCTGATCACCCGCTCCAGGAGCCGACGCGTGGCCGAGGGGGCGATCACGGCGTCCCCGCGATGCACGGTGCGGATCGCCCCGAGCAGGTCCTCGGGCTGGGCGTCCTTGAGCAGGAACCCGCTGGCGCCGGCCCGGATCGCCGCGACCACGTACTCGTCGAGGTCGAAGGTGGTCAGCACGATGATCTTCGGTGCCCGCCCCTCCGCCGCCCGGGCGAGGATCTCGGCGGTGGCCTCGATGCCGTCCATGCGGGGCATGCGCACGTCCATGAGCACCACGTCGACCGTGCGGGCCCGCAGCTCCTCGACGGCGGCGGCGCCGTCGGAGGCCTGGGTGATGACCTCCATGTCGTCCTGCGAGTCGATGACCATCGCGAAGCCGGCGCGCACCAGCGGCTGGTCGTCGACCAGGGCGATGCGCAGCGGGCGGTCCAGCGGATCGGTCATCGGGAATCTCCTTCGAGGGGGCGGGTCGGTGCATGTGCCGGGGAGGCGGGGTGGGCCGCGGGCGTCCCCGCCGGTGGAACGGGAAGGGCTGGCGCCTCGGCCGACGGACCGGACGGCGGTGCCGCCTGCCGCAGCGGCACGGTCGCGAGCACCCGGAAGCCGCGGGACGGCAGCGGACCCGCCTGCAGGGTGCCGCCGAACACGGACATCCTCTCGCGCATCCCGGTCAGCCCGTGCCCCTGCCCGTCGGAGGCGGGGTCCACGCCCTGGCCGTCGTCCAGGACCTCGACGGTGACCTGCTGGTCGTCACGCAGGATCCGCACCGCGGCCGAGGCGTCGGGACCGGCATGCTTGAGCACGTTGGTGAGCGACTCCTGCACGAGGCGGAACAGGGACATGCCGAGAGCCTGCGGGAGGTCCTCGAGGGAGCTCCCGAGGTCGAGGTCGACGTCGAGGCCGGCGGCCCGCACCCGCTCCACGAGGTCGGGGAGCATCTCGGGCCCCGGCTGCGGTCCGAAGCTGGTCTCGTCCTCCTGGCGCAGCACGCCGAGCAGCGAGCGCATGTCCGCCAGCGCCGCGCGGCCGGTCGTGCCGATGGTGCCCAGCACCTCGCCGGCCTTCTCCGGCTTCTGCGCGGCGACGAAGCGGCCCCCGTCGGCCTGCGCGATGATCACCGAGAGGGAGTGGGCGACCACGTCGTGCATCTCGCGGGCGATGCGGGCGCGCTCGTCGGCGACGGCCAGGGCCGTGCGCTGCTCACGTTCTCGCACCGCCTGCTCGGCGCGCTCGCGGACCAGGACCAGCTGACGCACCCGGGCGCGCTGCAGGTTCGCGAGCGCCCAGATCGCGACGATGGTGATGCTGCCGATGACGCACAGGCCGACGAAGCTGGCCAGGGCCTGGAGCGGACCTCCGTACTCGCTCCGCAGCGCGTCGATGCCCCAGAAGGTGGCCTGGGTGAGCACGCCGAGCATCCCGGCGGCGACACCGATCGCGTGCACGGCGGTGGTCCCGTAGGCGACGGCGCAGAACATGGCGTAGAAGGTCATCACGTCGCCGAGCACCACCGGCACGTTGACGAGCACGTGCAGCACCGCGAGGGCGCCCATCACGACGACGCCGATCAGCGGCCGCACACGGCACAGCGCGCCGGCGGCGACCATCGGCACCGAGAACAGCGTCCACCAGCCGTAGGAGCCGGTGACCAGGGCGAAGACGGCGATCGCGGCGGCGGCGGCGCCGAAGCCGATCAGGTCGACGGTGCCGGGATTCTCGATGATCCAGCGGAACGGGTCGGCGCGGCCGGCGCGCCGCGGGGGCGTCTCCGGTCGGGTCTCGGGTCCGTTCGTCATGGTCACGAGGGTACGGCGGGGAGGGCCCCGGGCGCGTCAGACCGCGGTCGGATCCGGGCACGGCCTTCAGAGCAGGGTCTGCGGTCCCTCGAGCAGTTCGGGACCGTCGTTGCCGACCTTGCCGACGGCCGGGTCCACCTCGCGCAGGGCGAGCGTGGCGTCGTCCAGCAGGTGCTCGTCCCCGAGGATCCACTCCTGGGCGGCATGGCGGTCGTCCATGCCGGTGTCGAGCCAGGTGTCGATCTCCTCGCGGCGCAGCATCACCGGGGTGCGGTCGTGGATCTCGGCGAGCTCCCCGGTGGCCTCGCGGGTGATGATCGTCGCCGAGAGCAGGAAGGCGCCGTCCGCGCTCGCGGCCGGGCCCTCGTGGCCGCCCGGTCCCTTCCACCAGGAGACCAGCGCCGCCATGTACAGCCGGGAGCCGTCGGCCGGGGCGATGAAGAACGGCTGCTTGCGCGTGCCCTTCGCGTCGCGCCCCCACTCGTAGTAGCCGTCCATCGGCACGATCGCCCGGTATCTCCCCAGGCTGCCGCGGAAGCTCGGCTTCTCGCCGAGGGTCTCGCGGCGCGCGTTGAAGGTGCGCGAGGAGAACGCTTCGTCTTTCGCGAACGGGGGCAGCAGCCCCCAGCGAGCCACCCGAAGGGCCCGCAGCACCTCGCCGGTCTCCTTGTCGATCGACTCGGTGACCACGTGGATCGGCGCGGTGGGCGGGATGTTCCACCGGCTGCGCAGACGCGGGTCCTCGAGGTCGACCGCGCCGAGATCGTCCAGCAGCGGGTCGATCTCCTGGAAGAACGCGAAGCGCCCGCACATCTCAGGAGCTCGTGCCGTCGCGGTCCGCGTCCGCCGGGTCGGTGGCCGCGCCGGCGGAGCCACCTTCCGTGGTCGTCGTGTCCTGGTCGGTCCCGACGGCGGGCACGCCGTGGCGCGGGGTGAGGCGGGCGTCCTCGCCGAGGTAGGCCTCGGAGTCGTGGTGGAGGTTCTGCAGGCGGATGTCCCGGCCCTCGTCCACGATCTTCTCGCGCTTGGAGTCGGCCTTCTCGGCGCCGGCGTCGTCGCGCATCGGCAGTGCCAGGGTCTCCTCGGCGGGCTTGCCGGCCACGAGCTCGCGGGCCCGCTCGTACTCCGCGTCGACCAGAGCGCCCATGATGATCACGATGTTCATGACCCACAGGGCGAAGAGCACGGCCATGATGCCGCCGATGGCGCCGTAGCTGGAGTAGCCGGCGACGGTGCCCATGTAGATCGACAGCGCCACCGCGGCGACGCCGATCCCGAGGATCGCGAACACACCGCCGGGGGAGATGAAGCGGAAGGGCTTGCGGATGTTCGGGGCGCCCCAGTACAGCAGGGAGATGAGGGCGAAGGCGATGAGCAGGATGACCGGCCACTTGACCCATGCCCAGATCGGCAGGAAGGAGTTCATGAGGAAGGACAGCGCGCCCTCCGCGCCGATGCTGGAGGCGATCGGGCCCAGCAGGCCGTCCACGATGGACTCGCTCAGCAGCACCGAGATCATCACCAACAGGATCCCCAGGATCATCGCCAGGGTCAGGGCGAGCATCGTCCCGTTCATGCGGATCGGTCCGCGCCCCTCGGGCACTTCGTAGACCGAGTTCGAGACCCGGGAGTAGGCCTTGATGTACGCCGAGGCCGACCACAGCGCGGTCGCGATGCCGATGATCAGCGCCACGGTGCCGCCGGTCGCGGAGCCCATGAGCGACTCGACGGTGTCCCGGACCGGTCCTTCCGCGTCGAGGTCGCTGTCGCCGGCGGCCGAGTTGATGAGGTCGACGAGCAGATCGGCGATCTGGTCCTTGATCCCCGCCAGCAGCAGGGTCGCGAGGGAAAACAGGGCCAGCAGCGTCGGTGCGATCGAGAGCACCATGAAGTAGGTGAGCTTCGCGGCGTGGTCGGTGCCGCCGTGGCGCGTGAACTCGGCGATCACGCGCTTGGCCATGTACTTCAGCGTGGTGCCGTCCAGCGAGGGGGCGTCGTCGCCCGGTGCGGTGGAGGAGGAGGCCATGAGGAAGCTCCTGGGTGTCGGGATGGCTCACGGACACCCGTCATCCTGCCATGGGTGCGAGGTGTGAGCGCGGTCGATGCCGCCTGGGAGCAGATCCGTCGCAGCCGCCGCACCAGGGCGGGAGCGGCCCGGGCGAGTTGTCCACAATTCTGCGGAGCGGGGGCGGGACGCCGCGAATCCCCCTACAGTGTCGGGAATGACGCGACGTGCGTCACATTCTGTCGAGGACGAGGGACCGGTCGGTCGGGGGCCGGGAGGGGATCGGATGGACGCCGCCACCATCATCGAGAGCGAATCGCGCGAGCTGATCCGCCGCCGCGGGCTGGACGCCCGCGCCGACCAGCTCGAGCCCCTGATCCGCGAGGTGGTCGCCGACTACGACCGTCGCTCCTCCTCCGGCGAGGTGCCGGTTCTGCGCGATGACGACGACACGATGGTCGCTGCGGTCGCCGCGAGGATCGGAGGCTTCGGACCGCTGCAGGAGATGCTGGACGACCCGAGCATCGAGGAGATCTGGCTGAACTCTCCCTCCCAGGTGTTCGCGGCGAGGAACGGTCGCAGCGAACTGACCACCATCGTGCTCAGCGACCTGGAGGTCCGGGGGATCGTCGAGCGGATGCTCGTCTCCAGCGGTCGGCGCCTCGACATGTCCAGCCCCTTCGTGGACGCCCTGCTGCCGGACGGCTCCCGGCTCCACGTGGTCATTCCCAGCGTGACCCGACAGCACTGGGCGATCAACATCCGCAAGTTCGTGGCCAAGGCGTACGACCTCGAAGGCCTGGTCGCCCTCGGATCCCTCACCCAGCAGGCCGCGGATTTCCTCGACGCGGCGATCGCCTCCGGTCTCAACGTCGTCGCCAGTGGAGCGACCGGCGCTGGAAAGACAACCTTCCTGCGCTGTCTCGCCCGATCCGTCGGCGCCCGCGAACGGGTGGTCACGATCGAGGAGGTCTTCGAGCTGAACCTCGCGCTGCGGGACGTGGTCGCGATGCAGACGCGTCAGGCGAACCTCGAGGGGACCGGCGAGATCTCGATGCGCCGCCTGGTCAAGGAGGCGCTGCGCATGCGCCCCAGCCGCATCATCGTCGGCGAGGTCCGCGAAGCCGAGTCGCTGGACATGCTGATCGCGCTGAACAGCGGCCTGCCGGGTCTGGCCAGCATCCACGCGAACTCGGCCCGGGACGCGGTCACGAAGCTGTGCACTCTGCCGCTGCTGGCCGGGGAGAACGTCTCCAGCCGCTTCGTGGTGCCCACGGTCGCCAGCGCGATCGACCTCGTGGTCCACCTGGACATGCTCGCCGACGGGCGACGGCGGGTGCGGGAGATCGTCGGGCTCAGCGGCCGGGTGGAGGAGGACGTCATCGAGGTCTCCGACATCTTCTCCCTGCACGGCGAGCGCCTGGTGCGCGGCGACGGCCATCCACCGCACCCGGAGCGCTTCGCCCGGGGCGGTCACGACCTGACCGAGCTGCTGGGCAGGGCGGTCGCCGCATGAGCGGCGGCGCCTTCCTGGGCCTCGTCGCCGGGCTCGGTCTGCTCTCCATCTGGTGGTCCCTGTGGGAGCAGGAGGGCCAACCCGCAAGGAGCGGTGCCGTCCAGCGGTGGATGGACCGGCTGCGCGACGACCTGATCAAGGTCGGGCTGGACACCGTCCCGCCCGCCGCGGTCCCCGCGCTCAGCGTGGGCCTCGGGGTGCTGGTCTCCGCCTCGCTGTGGGCGATCTCCAGCGCGGTCATCCCCTCGTTCGCCATCGGACTGGCCGCCTCGATCCTGCCGGTGCTCGTCCTGCGCTCCGCCGCCCGTCGGCGAGCCACGGCCATGCGGGAGGTCTGGCCGGAGGCGGTGGACCACATCAACTCCGCGATCCGCGCGGGGCTGTCCCTCCCCGAGGCCCTGGTCCAGCTCAGCAGCAAGGGACCGGAGGAGCTGCGCCCCGCCTTCGCGGAGTTCGCCCTGGATTACCAGGCCAGCGGGGACTTCGCCACCTGCCTGGACCGTCTGAAGGTTCGTCTGGCCGATCCCGTGGGAGATCGCATCGTCGAGGCGCTGCGGATCACTCGGGACGTGGGCGGCACCGATCTGGGTGGTCTGCTGCGCACCCTCTCGGCGTTCCTGCGCGAGGACGCCCGGACGCGGGCCGAGCTGGAGGCGAGACAGTCCTGGACCGTCAACGCGGCCCGACTCGCCCTCGCCGCCCCGTGGATCGTGCTGGGGCTCATGGCGACGCGCCCCCAGGCCGCGCAGGCCTATGACTCGACGACCGGTCTGATCCTGGTGGTGGTCGGGGCGGCCGTCTCCCTCCTGGCCTACCGGGTCATGCTGCTGATCGCCCGGCTTCCCCAGGACGAGAGGGTCCTGCGATGACCGGCTCGGGAACGATCCTCGCGGGCGCGGCCCTCGGTCTGGTGCTCGGCATCGGACTCGCTCTGCTCGCCGGAGGGCTGCCGTGGCTCCGCTCGCGGGATCTCGCGGCTCGGATCGACCCGTACCTGCGACGCTCACGCTCGACGTCCCTCTTCGCCGCTCCGCGGACCAGCAGCCGGATCCGCATCGTGCTCGAGAACCTGATGGGCCCGGTCGCGGTGCGCACGGTCGGAGTGCTCGAGCGGCTCACCGGTGGTGCCGATCAACTCGAACGTCGTCTCCGACTGGCCGGTCGGCGCTCCTCGACGGACTCCTTCCGCATCGAACAGGTGATCTTCGGAGCCGTCGGGCTCGTCCTCGGGGTGGTGGTCGCGGTGCTCGCGATCTCCGTGCGCGACGCGAGCGTGCTGCTGGGGCTGTTCCTGGTGGCCCTGGGCGCGCTTGGCGGAGTCCTCCTGCGCGACTATCTCCTGGGCGTCGAGATCACCCGACGCGCTGCGCGGATGGCGCGGGAGTTCCCGACCGTTGCGGACCTCCTGGCGCTCGCCGTCGCGGCGGGGGAGAGCCCGATCGCGGCGATGGAGCGCGTGGCGAGGACCTCCTCCGGAGCGCTGCCCGACGAGTTCGCCGCGACCGTCGCCGACATCCGGGCGGGCACGAGCGTCTCGCAGGCGCTCGCCTCCCTCGGCACGCGGACCCCGCTGAACTCCCTCGGCCGTTTCGGCGAAGGGGTCTCGATCGCGATCGAACGCGGCACGCCCCTCGCCGATGTGCTCCGTGCGCAGGCCCAGGACGCCCGTGAGGAGTCCAAGCGGAACCTCATGGAGACCGCGGGACAGCGGGAGATCTTCATGCTCGTTCCTGTCGTGTTCTTCGTCCTGCCGCTGGTGATCGTCTTCGCGATCTTCCCCGGCCTCGCCGTCCTGGAGATCTCCCTGTGACCCCCGACCGCCCACGACCCTCTGCCCACCTCCGTACCGACCACCGCACACCCACCCTCCCGGCGACAGCGCCGGGAACGACGCCGAGGAGGCCGTCATGACTGTCCACCGCTCCCGACTCCACCGTGTCCCGGTCCACCCCCGCGGGCGAGGTCCGGCGCATCTCTCGCTCTCCGCCGGGAGGTCGACCTCCCTCCTGCCGACCCTCCGGGCGCGACTGGCCTCCGACCGTGGGGACGTGCCCGGCTGGGTGCTCATCACGCTCATGACCGCCGGGATCTTGGTCGCCCTGTGGGCCGTCGCCTCGGAGCAGATCGTGCAGATCTTCCAGAACGCGATGGCACCGTTCCTCGGCGGAAGCCTCTGAGCCGCCCGACGACCCCCGATGCCATGACCTCCGTGCCCAACGTGTGCCGAGGAACGACGGCCTGCCCGAGGGCGGCGGCCCGTGCGCTCCTCGACTCCCGGCGTCCCCGGGCCCGGCATCGAGGGCACCCGCGCGGACTGCGCCGACGCCTGGGCGCGGAGGACGGCGCCGCAGTGGCCGAGTTCCCGATGGTGGCCGTCCTGATCATCATGATCGCCGTGCTGATCATCCAAGCGGCGCTCATCGTGCACACCCGCAATACCCTCGTGGACGCCGCGGTGCAGGGAGCCCACCACGCCTCGCTGGTCGGCTCCGGCCCGCAGGACGGTGCCGTGCGGGCGGAGCAGCTGATCTCCGAACGCTTCGGTGAGCATCTCGATGCCGAGGCCACCGCCGTCCAGGAGCCCGACGGCACCATCCGGGTGCAGGTCAGCGCGCGGCTGCCTCTCCTGGGCCTGTACGGGCCCGCCGAGGGGATCACGGTGCAGGGCCGCGCGGTGGACGAGGAGTCCTGGTGAGCGCCGCACGGAGTACTCGCGGGCCCCGTCGAGCCCGCCACCGGCTCGGCGACGAGGACGGCAACGCCCTGGTCGAGTTCGTGGTGCTCTCCGCCGCCCTGCTGATCCCGTGCCTCTATCTCGTCCTCACCCTCGGCAACGTCCAGGCGGCCGTGTTCGCCGCCGACACCATCTCCCGCGACGTGGCCCGGATCCACGCGACCGAGTCCGATCCGGGACTCGCCGCGGTCCGCTCGGCGCGGCACGCGGAGATGGTGCTCGAGGACCACGGCCTGAGCGCGGAGGACGTCGTGGTGATCAGCTGCACGCACGATCCGTGCGCGACCTCGGGCGGAACCGTCACCGCACAGGTGAGGATCCCGGTCCCGATCCCCGGCCTCGGGCCGATCCTGGGCCAGGACGGACCCGTGACCGTCGGCGCCTCGCACGCCGTGCCCGTGGACCGTTACCGAGCGGGCGCCTGATGTCGGTTCCTCACCTCGAACGATGCCAGGGCCCGGGTCCCCGCAGGATCGCCGACGCCTCCCCGTCGAACGGCCGCAGCGCTCTGCACGCGCGTCTCGCCGACGCACGGGGCTCCATGACGATCCTCACCACCGGCGTGCTGGTGGTGATCCTCATGGTCATCGCCGTCGGCACCGCGATCACCGGCGTGCAGCTCGAGCGCACCGGTCTCCAGCACGCCGCGGACAGTGCCGCGCTCGCCGCCGCACAGGCGGTGGACGGCGCCCGGCTCTACGAGGGCGGGGACGGCCCCGTGATCCATCCGGCCTCCGCACGCGCCGCGGCCGAGGAGCACCTGCGCACCTACCCGCACGACACCACCAGCACCGAGGGCATCCATCTCGAGGAGGTCACGGTGGATCCCGACGGCACCGTCCACGTCATCCTCTCCGCCCGCACGCATCCGCCGCTGGCGGGCTGGTTCACCCGCGGGACGGGCCTGTCGATCCCGCTGACCGTCACCGGCGAGGCCCGTGCCCGGTGAGCCGACTCCGCACCGAGTCGGTGCGCTCGGCGAGCCGCAGGCCCGTACCGCATGCCCGGGCCACAGGCTCGCACCTCAGCCCGCGCCGTGGGCCCCGACGGAAGTGTCGGATCCCACGGCGCGGTGATCATCAGCGCCTGAGGTGGGATCGGGTGAGCCCGGAGCCCACCGCCGTTCAGACGGCGGCCGGCACCAGGGCGAGGTGGTCGATCACCGCGGCGGTGACGTCCTTCGTGGTCGCGGTGCCGCCCACGTCCGGGGTCAGCACGCCGCGGCGGGTGGTCTCCTCGATCGCGCGCTGGATCGCCCGCGCCTCCTCGGCCAGGCCGAGATGGTCGAGCATGAGCGAGGCCGAGCCGATCGCCCCGAGCGGGTTGGCGATGCCCTTCCCGGCGATATCCGGGGCGGAGCCGTGGACCGGCTCGAACATCGAGGGGAAGCGCCGCTCCGGGTTCAGGTTCGCACTCGAGGCGAGGCCCAGGCTGCCGGCGAGCGCCGAGCCGAGATCGGAGAGTACGTCGGCGTGGAGGTTCGAGGCGACGACCACGTCGAGGTCCTCCGGCTTCAGCACGAACTTCGCCGCCATCGCATCGACCAGCACGGACTCCGTGGTCACCTCCGGATAGTCGGCGGCGACCCGGTCGAAGACGTCGTCCCACAGCACCATCCCGTGCTGCTGCGCATTGGACTTCGTGACCTTCGAGAGCTTGCGGCGCGGCCGGGTCATCGCCAGCTCGAAGGCGAAGCGGATGATCCGCTCGCTGCCGTACTCGCTGAACACGGCCGACTGGACGGAGAACTCCTGGTGGTCGGGACGCCCGGCGAAGTTGCGCCCTCCGAAGCCGGAGTACTCGCCCTCGGAGTTCTCCCGCACCACGATCCAGTCGAGGTCGCGACGCTCACCGTCCCGCAGCGGCGGGGTGATGCCGGGCAGGAACTGCACGGGACGGATGTTCGCCCACTGGTCGAAGCCCTGGCACAGCGCCAGGCGCAGTCCCCACAGGCTCACGTGGTCCGGGACCGTCGGCCAGCCGACCGCGCCGAAGAAGATGGCGTCCTTCTGCGCGACCTGTTCGCGGCCGTCCTCGGGCATCATTACGCCGTGACGGGCGTGATACTCGCTGCCCCAGTCGAACTCCGACCAGGTCACCGAGAAGCGGCCGCCGGATGCCTTCGCGAGCGCGTCCACCACCTCGCGGCCGGCGGCGACCACGTCGTGGCCGATGCCGTCGGCCGGGATCGCGGCGATGTCGAAGGCGCGCGGCGCCTCGGTCGTCGGGGCCGACGGGGGAGCGGGGAAGCGGGACGTGGTCTGCATGGTGGCCTCCTGAGGTCGGATCGATGCAGGTGCAGTGGGACCAGTGGACCCCCGCTCCGGACATCACGTCCAAGACCAATCGTCGAACACTGCGATAGGCCACGGCTATGTGTCCGGGACTGTGCCATGGGGGCGCTTCTCAGGTCGTGGACTCCCGCGCTGCGCTGTCCGATGTCGCACAGCCAGGTGTCGCGCTGTCCGGTGTCGCGTCCTGCCGCTCAGCCGCTGGGTCCTGCGGCTGCTCCCGCTCCGTCCGCGAGAGCTCCTCGGCAAGGGTGACGAAGGCCGCGGACGCCGCCGTGAGGTCACCCCGTCGGTGCACCAGGTGCACCTGGAGCGCCGTCGTCGGCTCGATCGTCCGCACCGTGCACCCGGCCAGTCGCGCCATCCGCGTCCAGGAGGAGGGCATCACCGAATGCCCGACGCCGGCCAGCACCAGCGGCAGCAGCGAGGTGCGGTGCGAGACCTCCGCGACCACGCGGATGTCGTTGCCGTCGGCGAGAGCATCGTCGACGAGCTGGCGCATGAGGCTACCTCGCGGGGAGATCACGACGTCGATCCCCGCGAGGTCCTCCCGGCCGACGACCCCGCTCTCCGCACCGGCCGTCCCCGGCGGCGAGATCAGCACCAGGGGCTGCGGGGCGAAGGGGATCACTCCCAGGTCCGCCGTGGCCGGCCGGCCGGCCGCACCGAGCAGGCCCACCTCGGTCTCGCCGCCGCTCACGCTCGCGACCACCTCCTGCGGCGTGAAGGCCGCCGAGGCGCGGAGATCCAGCCCAGGGTGGTGCGCCCGCAGCATCTCGGTCAGGGTGGTCAGCGGCTCGATGCCGGGGGAGGGCATCGCGCAGACGTCCACCGTGCCCACCGCGAGCTCGCGCGAGGAGCGGGCGGCGTCGCGCGCCGCCTGCAGGGAGCGCACGGCGCGCCGTGCAGGGCCGACCAGCTGCTCGCCGGCGCCCGTCAATCGCACCCCGCGGCCGAGCCGGTGGAACAGCTCCACCCCGAGCTCCCGCTCGAGGCGACGGATCGCCTGCGAAAGAGAGGGCTGCGCGATGTGCAGCGCCTCTGCGGCGCGGGCGAAGCCGCCGTGGTCCACGATCCCGAGGAAGTGCTCCAGGTGCCTGACGTCCATCTCTCTCCTCCTCGTTCGGATCCCGCCTTGCCTGTCGAGGCGAGCGCACGGCGGCGGTGCCCGTGAGCTGCGCCACAGCGATGATAGGCCTCGCCTATGCATCCGAGAGCAAGAACGTCTTGGACGTGAACTCCCGGGCCGCTCGATAGTGGCCGGACCGCGTGACGAAGGAGTTCGTGATGGCACAGACGCCGACCGCCAAGACCGCCGCCCCCGGCGGGCCCCGCCCGGACGGGAACGTCCCCAAGGGCGCTCCCGAGCCCACCGCCGCGGATACCCCGGTGCCCGGGCGCCGCACCGACGTCGAGCGGGTGCTGCTGGGCGGGAAGACCTACCGCAGCCTGTCCGAGCAGCGCCTCAGCCCCGCCGAGGAGCGGGTCGAGAAGTTCCGCCGCACGTCCGGATTCGTGCTCGCGCCGCTGGTCGCGCTCGCGATCTGGTTCCTGCCCCTGCCGCTGCCCGAGGTGCAGCAGCATCTCGCCGCGGTCATCCTCGGCGTGGTGGTGCTGTGGTTCTGCGAGACCGTCCCGATCCCCGTCGGCGGCCTCATCGGCGTGGCCGCGATCGTGCTCACCGGCATCGCACCGGCCGGGGACGTGCTCGCGCCCTTCGGCTCCACCACGATCTTCACCTTCATCGGCGCCTTCATCCTCGCCCAGGCCATGCTCAAGCACGGCGTCGCCCAGCGTCTCGCCTTCTGGGTCCTGGCCCTGCCCGGCGTCGGCACCTCCACCGTCCGCGTGATCATCGCCTTCGGCCTGATCACCTGCGTGCTCTCCGCCTTCGTCTCCAACACCGCCACCGTCGCGATGCTGATGCCGACGGCGCTCGGGATCCTCGCCGTCATCGCCAAGCTCATGCAGGACAAGGGCCTGGTCACCGAGGACTTCGATCCGATGCGCCTGCGGGTCAGCACCGCGCTGATGCTCATGCTCGCCTACGGGGCGAGCGTCGGCGGGCTGATGACCCCGGTCGGTGCCCCGCCGAACCTCATCGGGCGCGGCCTGATCGAGGAGTTCACCGGCGAACGGATCAGCTTCGCCCAGTGGGTCCTCGCCGCCCTCCCGATCGGCCTGGGCATGTTCGTGGTCCTCGCCCTGGTGCTGCTGCTCCTGAACCGGCCCGAGGTGCGCCGCATCGACGGGGTCGGGGAGTACGTCGCCGAGAAGCGCCGCGAGCTCGGCCCGATGAGCAGGGCCGAGAAGAACACCGTCCTCGCTTTCACCCTCACCATCGCTCTGTGGTTCGCGCCCTCGGTCGCATCCCTCGTCCTCGGCACCGACCACGCCGTCACCGTGCTGCTGGACGACCGCCTGAACGAGGGCGTCGTCGCCGTGCTCGGCGCCGCCCTGCTGTTCGTGCTGCCCACGCGCTGGAAGGAGCGCGAGGCGACGCTCGCCTGGTCGGATGCGGCGCGCATCGACTGGGGCACGATCCTGCTGTTCGGCACGGGGATGATCTTCGGGGCGATGCTCTCCGACAGCGGCCTGGCCGAATCCCTCGGCGCGGCCCTGTCCCACCTGCCCGGCGCCTCGAACGCTGTCGTGCTCACCGCGATCGCGGTGGCGCTGGCGATCCTCATCTCCGAGACCACCTCGAACACGGCCGCGGCCGCGGTGATCGTCCCGATCGTGGTGCCGCTCGCACTCGCCACCGGGGTCGATCCGATCGTGCCGGCGCTCGCCGCGACCTTCGCCGCGTCCTTCGGATTCATGCTCCCGGTCTCCACGCCGCAGAACGCGATCGTCTACGGCTCCGGATGCGTGCCCATCACTAGGATGGTGCGCACCGGAGTGACATTCGACATCATCGGAGGGACGCTCATCGTGCTCCTGCTCCCGCTCACCGCCGCCCTCGTGGGGATCGGCGCATGACCCGCCTGCTGATCGCCCCCGACAAGTTCAAGGGCTCCCTCACCGCCGCCGAGGTCGTCGCCGCCCTCTCCCGCGGCCTCGCCGAGACCGCTCCGGACGCCGAGATCACGGCCTGCCCCATCGCCGACGGCGGGGACGGCACGGTCGACGCGGCGCTCGCCGCCGGCGCGACCGCGCAGCCCGCGACGATCACCGGCCCGACCGGCGAAGTGCGCGAGATCGTCTGGGCTCTCGAGGACGACACCGCCGTGCTCGAGCTGGCCGACGCCGTGGGCCTCAAGGCCCTGCCCGGCGGGGACCTCGCACCCCGGGACGCGTCCTCCCGCGGGCTCGGCGAGCTGATCCTCGCCGCCGTCCGCGCGGGCGCCCGCGAGATCGTCGTCGGCCTCGGCGGCAGCGCCTCCACCGACGCCGGCGCGGGCCTCCTGCAGGCCCTCGGCGCACGCCTTCTGGACGCCGAGGGGAAGGACATCGCCCCCGGCCTCGCCGGCCTGGAGACCCTGGCGAGCGTGGATCTCGCACCCGCCCGCGAGGCTCTCGAGGGGGCCGTGCTGATCGCCGCGAACGACGTCGCGAACCCGCTGCTCGGGGACGACGGGGCGGCCGCCGTCTACGGCCCGCAGAAGGGCCTCGACGCAGAGGCCGTCACCCTCGCCGACCGCACCCTCGCCGCCGCCGCGGCGCTCCTGGACCCGAGCGGTGCGGCATCCCGCGCCGAGGGCGCCGGGGCCGCCGGCGGCGTCGGCTTCGCCCTGCTGCTGCTCGGGGCGACCCAGCGCTCGGGCGCCGACGTCGTGCTCGAGCTCGCCGACTTCGACGCGCGCCTGGCCGGCGCGGACCTCGTCGTGACGGGGGAGGGGAAGCTCGACGCCCAGACCCTCCAGGGCAAGGGGCCCGCCGAGGTCGCCCGCCGTGCCGCCGCCGCCGGCCTGCCAGTCCTCGCCGTCGCCGGCGCCGTGACCCTCACCGGCGAGGAGCTCGCGGGCGCCGGGATCATCGGCGCCTTCGACCTCCTCTCCCGCGCCGCGGACGTCGAGGACGCGATCGCCCGCGGGGAGCAGCTGCTGGAGGAGGTGGGCCGTGATATCGGACGCTCGCTGCCCGCCCTCCTCGGCGAGCACCGCGGGCCCAGCCCCCTGCCGTAGACTCCCACGTCGTGGCTTCCATCGACTTCTCCGCAGAGATCCCCCAGCTCCGCTCGACCCTGTCCTCGATCGAGCAGGTGACGGACATCGAGGCGCTCGACGCCAAGATCGCCGATCTCGAGCAGCAGGCCTCCGCCCAGGACCTCTGGGACGACGTGGACAACGCCCAGAAGGTCTCCGCTGCGCTCTCGCACGCGCAGTCCGAGCGCCGCCGCATCAGCGAGCTGTCCTCCCGCATCGAGGACCTCGAGGTGATGGTCGAGCTCGCCGCCGAGGAGGACGATGCCGACACCCTCACCGAGGCCGAGAACGAGCTGGTGTCCATCCACCGGACCCTCGACGAGCTCGAGGTGCGCACCCTGCTGTCCGGCGAGTACGACGAGCGCGACGCGGTGGTCACCATCCGCGCCGGCGCCGGCGGTGTGGACGCCGCGGACTTCTCCGAGATGCTCATGCGCATGTACCTGCGCTGGGCCGAGCGCCACGGTTACGCCACCAAGGTGATGGACACCTCCTACGCCGAGGAGGCCGGGCTGAAGTCCGTGACCTTCGAGGTCTCCGCCCCCTTCGCCTACGGCACCCTGTCCGTCGAGGGCGGCACCCACCGCCTGGTGCGCATCAGCCCCTTCGACAACCAGGGCCGGCGCCAGACCTCCTTCGCCGCGGTCGAGGTGATCCCGCTGATCGAGTCCACCGACTCCATCGAGATCCCCGAGAACGAGCTCAAGGTGGACGTGTTCCGCTCCTCCGGCCCGGGAGGCCAGTCCGTGAACACCACGGACTCCGCGGTGCGCATGACCCACCTCCCCACCGGCACCGTGGTCTCGATGCAGGACGAGAAGTCCCAGATCCAGAACCGCGCTGCGGCGCTGAGGGTCATGCAGTCGCGCCTGCTGCTGCTGAAGAAGGCCGAGGAGGCCGCTGAGCGCAAGGAGCTCGCCGGCGACGTCAAGGCCAGCTGGGGCGACCAGATGCGCTCCTACGTGCTGAACCCGTACCAGATGGTCAAGGACCTGCGCACCGAGTACCAGGAGGGCAACCCCTCCTCGGTGTTCGACGGCGAGATCGACGAGTTCATCGACGCCGGCATCCGCTGGCGCGCCGAGCAGGGCAAGTCCCAGGACTGAGCATCTCCCTCGCTGCGGCGGCCCGGTGCCGGCGCGGCATCCCCCCGGCGCACCATCCCCTCGGCGCAGCAGGTCGCCGCCGCAGCGGGCCCCCGTGTCGGGCCGGGGCCGACCCGCGAGCGCGGACGACGCGCGGACGACGTGACCAGCGGCACCCGTCCTTGACCAGGTTTTGACCAGGTCTCTGTCCACAGCTTCGGCGGATCCGGGCCCGACGCGCCTACCCTGGGAGAGCACGCTTTCCCCCGACGTGACAGGCAGCAGTGATCCGGTTCGACGACGTCACCAAGACGTACATGCGTGGCCAGCACCCCGCGGTGGAGAATCTCGACATCGAGTTCACCCGCGGGGAGTTCGTGTTCCTGGTCGGGGCGTCCGGCTCGGGGAAGTCGACCCTGATGCGGATGGTGCTCAAGGAGGTCGCCCCCAGCCGCGGCACGGTCTACGTCGCCGGCAAGGACCTCTCCCGCATCCCCTCCTGGAAGGTGCCGGCGCTGCGCCGCGACATCGGCATGGTCTTCCAGGACTTCCGCCTGCTGCCCTCGAAGACCGCCTACCAGAACATCGAGTTCGCGCTGGCCGTGATCGGCACCCCCCGCAAGGTGGTGCGCCGTCTGGTGCCGGAGATGCTCGAGATGGTGGGCCTCGAGGACAAGGGCAAGCGGCTGCCGCACGAGCTCTCCGGAGGCGAGCAGCAGCGCGTCGCGATCGCCCGCGCCTACGTCAACCGCCCCTCGATCCTGCTGGCCGACGAGCCGACGGGCAACCTCGACCCCTCGACGGCGGAGGGCATCCTCGACCTGCTCCACGAGATCAACGAGCGCGGCACCACCGTGGTCATGGCCACCCATGACGCCGTGGCGGTGGACCGGATGCGACGCCGCGTGGTGGAGATGGTCGGCGGCAAGGTGGTGCGCGACGAGGAGCGGGGGACCTACGAGACCACGGCCCCGGTCAGCGTCATCTCCGGGCACCTGCCCGATGACTCCGCCCACCGCGAGGAGCATCCGCTGGACGACGAGGAGCTGGTGCCCGACTGGGACGGCGCCCCCGCGGACGCCTCGCCCAGCACTCCGGGCGATCCGGCCGTCGAGGAGCAGGATCCCGCTGCCGGTCGGTGGACCGATGACGCGACGGAGCGCGAGGTCGAGCATCCCGATCCCGCCGCCGTCGACCCCCCGGCCGAGGACGTCCTCGAGGAGGACCTGATCGACGAGCGCGAGGCGCAGCAGGTCCTGGACGACGACTCCTTCGCCGAGGACGACGAGGAGGATCTGCGATGAGGGCGCGGTACATCCTCGGGGAGATCCTCACCGGCCTGTGGCGCAACGTCGCCATGGTCATCTCCGTCGTCATCGTCACGGCGGTCTCGCTGACCTTCGTCGGCACCGGCGCGCTGATGCAGAAGCAGATCATGGACATGAAGTCCACCCTGGTCGAGCAGTCCCAGGTGACCATCTTCCTGTGCTCGCCGCATTCGACCACCGCCTCCTGCGCGGGCGGCGCCGCGACCGATGCGCAGATCGAGTCCGTGCGCGAGGCGCTCGAGGGGGATGTGCTCTCCCCGTACATCGCCACCTACTCGGAGCGCTCGCAGGACGAGGCGCTGTCCATCTACCAGCAGCAGTTCGCCGGTGAGAGCTTCGTGTCGAACTTCGCCGCCGAGGACATGCCGGTCTCCTTCCACATCACCCTCGAGAACGCCGACGACTCCGCCGCGGTGGTCGAGTTCTTCCAGGGCCGTGACGGCGTGGACGAGGTCACCGACCTGCTCAGCGCCTTCGCTCCCTTCATCGACGTGCTCAACCAGTCCACCCTGTTCGCCCTCGGGCTCGCCGTGCTGATGCTGATCGCGGCGCTGCTCCTGGTGGCCACGACCATCCGCATGTCCGTCGCCAACCGGCGCCGCGAGATCGCGATCATGCGCCTGGTCGGCGCCTCGAACCTCTTCATCCGCCTGCCCTTCCTGCTCGAGGGCGCCGTCGCCGCGATCATCGGCGGCATCATCGCCTCCGGCATGCTCTGGGTGGGGCTGCACTACATCGTCCAGGGATGGCTCGCCCCCACCCTGGGGGAGCAGCTGATCACCGTCGGCACCGCCGACCTGATCTGGGCGGCCCCGCTGCTGATCGTGCTGGGCGCCGTACTCTCGATCGCCTCGTCGGTGGTCTCACTCAACCGTTATCTGAAGGTGTGAGCATGTCCCGGAACGTCCTGCGCCGTCCCCTCTGCATGCTCGCCGCCGCCCTGGTGGCGATGCCGATGCTGGTCTCCCCGCTGTCCCCGGCCCTGGCCGAGGGATCGAAGGACGACAAGATCGCCGAGCGCGAGGAGGTGGACCAGCGGCTCGAGGATCTCCGCATCGAGCTCGACGACGTGGACACCGAGCTCGCCGACACCTACCTGGCTCTGGCCGAGACCGAGCTGCTGATCCCGCAGGCGCAGCAGGACCTCGAGGACGCTCAGGCCGAGCTCGAGGACGCCCGCGAGGAGGACCGCCGCATCGGCGAGCGGCTCAGCGCCGCCGAGGAGGAGGAGCAGCGGCTCTCGGGCGAGGTCGAGGAGGGTCAGCAGGAGGTCGATCGCAGCGACGGTGAGCTCGCCGACGTGGCGATGACCGCCTACAAGGGCGGGGGGATGCCGAGCCCGTCCACGATCTACATCGGCAACCAGTCGCCCCAGGACGCTGTGGACCGCTCGATGAACTACCGCCTCACCATGGCCTCGCAGGGCACCCGCCTGGAGACCCTGCGCACCGATCAGTCCGTCACCGAGAACTCCGCCGAGCGGCTCACCGCGGTGCGCGAGGAGATCGACCAGCTCAAGATCGACGCCGAAGAGGCCGTCGAGCGCACCGAGGAGGCCGAGCAGGTGGCCGCCGACGCGAAGCAGGAGCTCGAGGACCTCTACGACCGCCAGACCGCCCAGCGCGACGACCTCGAGGAGCAGAAGGAGAAGTACGAGGGCGACGTCTCCGAGCTCGAGACCCGCAGCTCCACCCTGGACTCCGAGATCGAGGAGCTCGCCCGGCAGGAGCGCGAGCGCGAGGAGAAGAAGAACCAGCAGGGCCAGCAGCAGAGCGGCGGCAGCGGCTCCGACGACTCGAGCGCTCCGGCGAGCTCGGGAGGCTGGAGCTACCCGGTCAACGCCCGCCTGAACTCGAACTTCGGGTGGCGCGTCCACCCGATCTACGGCACCCGCAAGCTGCACGCCGGGGTCGATTTCCCGGTCGCGTGCGGCGTCCCGGTGAAGGCCACCGCCTCCGGCCGGGTCCTCGCCACGACCTACAACAGCGGCGCCGGCAACAAGGTCATCCTCAGCCACGGCGTGAAGAACGGCCGTCTGATCACCAGCTCCTACCACCACCTCCAGGGCTACGCCGTCTCGGCGGGACAACAGGTCTCGGCCGGGAGCACCGTCGGGTACGTGGGCACCACCGGGTCCTCCACCGGCTGCCATCTCCACTTCGAGATCCACGAGGACGGCAACGCCGTCAATCCCAACAAGTACCTCTGAGCGCGGCGGCCTCGAGAGCATCCTCCCGGTGCTGCTCCCGAGCGGCGGTGCGGTGTCCCGGGCGCTGCCCGGGGCGGCCTGCGTCACGGCGTCGGAAACTTCCTCGCGTCCGGCGGTGGCAGCGTCGTAAGCTGGGACGTCCGGTCGCGACGCGATCGGTGGATCATGCACGGCGAGCACCCGACAGGAGGGGCACGATGGCGGCGAAGAAGTCCGCGACGAAGAAGGCGGCCGCCGACGACGGCCCCCAGAAGAAGCTGATCGCCTCCAACAAGCGCGCTCGGCATGACTACTTCATCGATCAGACCTGGGAAGCCGGCATCGTGCTGACCGGGACCGAGGTGAAGTCGCTGCGCGACCGCGGGGCCTCCCTGATCGACGGCTACTGCTACGTCGAGGGCGGCGAGGTGTGGATGGACAACGCCCACATCGCTCCCTACGTCAAGGGCACCTGGACGAACCACGCCGCCCGCCGCAAGCGCAAGCTGCTCATGCACAAGCAGGAGATCGAGAAGCTCGCCAGCAAGTCTCGTGAGAAGGGCTTCACGATCGTCCCGTTGGAGATGTACTTCCTGGGCTCGCACGCCAAGGTCCTCATCGGTCTGGGCCGCGGCAAGAAGGAATGGGACAAGCGCCAGACCCTGCGCGAGAAGCAGGACATGCGCGAGGCGCAGCGCGCCATGCGTCGGCGCGAACTCGCCTGAGCTCCGTCGCGCTCGGTCAGGACGTGAGGTCGCGGCGTTCGAGCCGCGCAAGGGTCTGCCGGCTCGAGTCGAGGACCCCCTCGTCCGCCACGCCGAGCCGCTCCCGCATGATCAGGGCCCGCTGAGCGTCCTCGATCGCAGCCTCCCAGCGTCTCCCGGCCGCCTCCGGGAGGCCGTCCCGGTGCTCGGCCAGCGCGTGCTCGAAACGACATGTCGCCCTGTGCTGGAACACGGCGGCCAGTGCCGAGAGGGAGGACGGTGAGGTGGGGTCCTCGAGCCCGGTCTCCTCGGCGGCGAGGTCCAGCTGCTCCTCGGCGGCGAGGAACGCACCCTGCCACTGCAGCACGTGGGCATAGCGGGTCCGCCGCACCGCCCTCATCACCGGGGACAGGCCCTGGTCCGTCAGGGCCCGACGACCGGCGATCGCCGCCTCGTCGAGCCGGTCGAGCATCCTCAGGTAGGAGACCGTGCGCGGGTCCAGGGGATGCTCCTGGCACCAGGCGGAGAGCGCGGAGGGGTCCGAGACCACCTCCCTCAGGGTCTCGTCGTCGATACTGACCTGCACGCCCGCCGCGTCGAAACTGCTCACCGGCACATCATCGCCGGGCGGGTGCAGACAGGTCCAGCGCGCGGGGCTTCGCCGTGAGCTGAGGGATATCCGCTTCAGATCGTCGTCGAGGCGGGGTAGACTCGAGGAACGGCGCAACGGGCGGCCCCCGAGGTCCGCCCAGCGTCCGTGGGTGTTTGACAAGAGAAGAGTGAGTGCAAGGGTGACCCGAGAGGGTCGCCGATGTCTGTGCTGTACCCACGCAAGGGGCCGATCGGTTTCGACGGTAGTTGTCCAGCGAGGGGAAGCGGGCCGAGAATCCAGAGTCATCTCGTTAACGTCCTCTGGAAACCAATAAGTGCCGAACCCAAGCGCACTGACTTCGCTCTCGCTGCCTGATCAGCGTTAGCAGTCTGGAACCCCGGGGGTGCTCCTGACCCGGATCGTTCCATCATCCAAGGAGCCACTGCTGCCGACCCTCGTCATCGGGGAAGGATGAACACCTCAGAGTGACTGAGTCCGTCGACGACGTGTCCGTGGGATCGTCGGGACTGAGAAAACGCCAACACGGACTGCGCCCGGAGAAGCCCTCGCTCCGCACTATCGGACGCGGGTTCGATTCCCGCCGGCTCCACCATTGCACTCACCACGAGAGGCCCCCTCACCTGCACTGATGTGCAGGGGAGGGGGCCTTTCCCGTGTCATGCCCACATTTGTGCCCACTCTCGTGCGCTCCGGCGCGTCGCCCCGGCGGCCGGCCCCGCGCCCAGGAGGGACACAGGGCCGGCGCGGCATCCGTTCGGTGGTCAGCCGCCGTAGCTCAGCCCGTGCCCGAGCTCGTAGCGATTGCCGTCGGTGTCGACGTACACGTACGGCCGGCCGTCCATGTGCCGCTCCTTGGCGACGCCGGGGACGTCGTTCGGGGAGGCACAGCGTCCATGCTCGTCCACCGCGATGGCCGCGGCATCGATCGGGAAGGTGATCGGCAGCGACCCGGTGGGGGAGAACTCGCCGAGGATCGCTTCGACCATCACCTGGTAGTCCGTCTCGAAGCCCATCAGGAACGCGTCGGCGAGCGGCTCGAGCGAGTCCAGCAGCCACGGGAACAGCGTGTTCAGTCCGATGACCAGGGTGTCCACGTGCTCGCGGATGTCCCGGACCTTCTCGATGTCCACATGCGAGTGATCGCCGATCGAGAGGTCGCCGATCCCCGCGAACTCGAAGTAGGAGCCGATGACGGGCCGCAGCAGCAGGATCGCGACGTCCGCGTGGCGGTGGTCGCTGGTGAAGGCGATGGCCGGATGGGCCTCGGCCAGACGTCGCCGCAGCGCGTCGAGCTCCTTGACCGTCAGATCCTTCGAGAACAGCTCGACGTAGACCGACGTCCCCGCGAGGGAGTCGGCGGTCAGCGGCAGGGTCCCCTGATGGTTCTTCGCGAGCACCACGGATCGGCGGTGGGCGTCCTCCGCCGCGGCGCGCGCCTCGGCGTTCTGGACCACGCGATCGGCCTGCTCCGGATCCGCGTACGGGTCCTCGAACAGCCCCAGGGCGAACAGCTCCTCGAGCAGCAGCGCGGAGGCCTCGTCGAGCCGTGCGGCGGTGAACTGCCCCGTGACGTACGCCTCGCGCACCGCGGCGACGTCGTTGGTGTCGGCGAACATGTCGGTGCCGGCCATGACAGCTCGTCCCACCCGCTCGGGGGTGTCGAGGTCCTCCGCGCCCCAGGCCATCTTCGAGAGCACCCCGGAATCGGAGTTGATGTAGCCGCGGTGGCCCATCTCCCGCAGCAGGTCCAGGATCTCGGTGTTGTAGGCGAAGCCGACCTGCTCGAAGTCGGTCACGCGCCCCTGCGGGGTGGAGGACTTCTCCTCCGAGGGGATCGCGTAGTACGGCATGACCGAGGAGGTGCCGGCGTCCAGCGCCGCCTGGAACGGCGGCAGGTGGTACTCCTCGAGCGAGCCCGGCGTGGGGTAGATGTTGAACCGTCCCTCGGCGTAGTGCGGATCGGTGCCGTTCTCGCGGGCCCCGCCCCCGGGGAAGTGCTTCGTGGTCAGGGCGACGCCGTCGGCGTCCAGACCGTCCTCGCCCTGGAAGCCGCGCACGAGCGCGCCGATCGCTGCGCTGACGAACGCGGGGTCCTCTCCGAACGTGCCCTGGCCGCGGAACCAGCGCGGGTCGGTGAACACATCGGCCATGTACATGTAGCCCTTGCGCAGCCCGCACGCCCGCCACTCGGCGCGGGAGTGCTCGGCGAAGGACTCGATGACCTCGAGCGAGTCGGTGGCTCCGAGCCCCAGGGTCCCCGGCCACTGCGTGAACGGCTGATCCTCGGGGGTGGCGCCCATCCTGAAGCCGCCGGTCTCGTTCTTCGAGTTCGCGGCCACGATCACGGGGATGCCCCAGCGGGTGTGCTCGGCGACCTCGTTCATCGTGTTGATCCAGGTCGCGATGCGGGCGCCGGTCGGCTCCTCGCGCATGATGAAGTGGCGGATGTGCAGGTCCGCGATCATCTGGGTGGTGCCCTCGAAGGGGATGCCGGCGCTCGTGTGCGGATCGATCCTGATCGGCAGGTACTGCTCGTCGAGCACGCCGTCGTGGCTGGTCATCTCCGGATTGCGCTGGGAGATGCCCATGGGGCGCGAGGTGATGACCATCAGGCCGATCTTCTCGTCCGGGGACATCCTCGTCACCAGGTCCGCGGCACGCTCGGCGGGGCTCAGGCGCCAGTCCTCGAACGGGGTGAGCTCACCGTCCCCGTCGAGGTCCCGGAACTGCAGGCCATCGACCTCGATGATCTGCTTGACCCGGCTGGAGAGGCGTGGCTGCTCGGTCATGGATGTCCTCCTGTGGTGATCGGTGCGTCGCTGCCCAGGGAGTTCGGGGCGGGCGGTGTCGGAAGGGCCTCCGGCGATGCTGGTCGGTGTCGGAGCCGTTCCCTCGTCGGCGCGGTTCCGCTCGATGCCGAGAAGAGGTGCTCCCCTCGCATGCCGGTCACGGTAGAGCGCTGACGGCGCCGCCTGCCGGTCTTGCCTCGAATTGCCTCGCGGCGCACCGGGGGAGCATCGGCCGGTGGAGCATCGGAGGGGAATGAGGCGACCGGAGGGCCTGCGGCGGCACCGCCTTCGGCAAACGGCGACCAGAAGTCGCGGCGGACCCGGTACGGTGGGCAGATGACCGGCGTTCCGCGAGTCGCCCCCTCTCCGCCCCCTGCAGACCTGCCCGTGGACCTGCGCCGCGTGGAGCTGCTGTGTGCGAGGCTGCGTCCCGAGGAGGGGGTCGAGCTGGAGCGGATCCAGTGGGCGATCGGGAAGGCACCCCGCGGCGAGGGCTGGGACAACGTCCTGTGGCCGATCGGGACGCTCGAGGGCCGCCCCCTGGTGCTGCGGGTCGCTCGCCGCGAGATCGCGCGCACGCTCCTGAGCCGGGAGGTGACGGTGCTGCGGCGCCTTCGGGGCCTGGGCACGCAGCTGCCGATGAGCATGCCGACGGTCCTGGCGACCGAGGACGACGCCGTGCTGGTGCCGTGGATCGAAGGTGTCACGGCGGCCGAGGTCGCGGTGCAGGTGCGGATGAAGGTCGCCCAGGACCTCGCCCGCATGCTCGCCACGATCCATTCGGGGCCCGCTCCGGAGGTGGGGCGCAATCCTGTGCGCGGGGTGCCGCTGGCCACCCGGGACGAGGCCTTCGTCGAGGATCTCGCACGGGCGCCGCTGCCGGCGGAGCAGAAGGAGCGGGCGCAGGAGCGCTGGATCGACGGCCTCGAGGCCGATCTCTGGACGGGCCGCGAGCTGCTGCTGCACGGGGACCCGCATCCGGGCAACGTGGTCGTCCCCGAACCCGGACGGGGCGGCACGGCCTCGCTCATCGACTGGGGCGACACCACGCGCGGCGACCCGGCGAGCGACCTGGGCGGTCTGCTGCTCCACGATCCCTGCGACGCGCTGCTCGCGGCGTATCGGGAGACGGCGGCCTGGACCGGCATCGAGGACGAGGGTACCTGGGAGGCGCTGGTGGCCAGGTCCTGGGCATGGGGGACCAGGATGGCGCTCTCGCTGGTGACTGCCTACCCGCCCGAGCACGGGCTCGGCGCCGCCGGCCATCGACTCCTCGCGCGGTGACAGCGGACCGACCACCGGGGATCCGCTCCCGTCCCCGGCATGTCGGGGGTCAGAGGGCGGAGGCCCAGGACCTCCCGTCGGCCCCGGGACGGACGGCGGCGAGGCCGTACCACAGGGTGAGGAGCTCGAGCCGTTCCGCCTCGGCCTCGCTGAGGGGCAGCAGGGACTCGTACCCCTCGCGCAGCGCCGCCCGCGCCGGCCGCGGCGTCGGCCCCCAGTCCGTGAAGCGTGTCGCGAGGTAGACCGAGGCGCGGGCGAGATCGTCCACCCGATGCGCGGGCTCGACCTCGTCGAAGTCGAGCACCGCGACCACGGCGGAGTCCCGCACCAGGATGTTCGCCGCTCGGAAGTCATGGTGGACCAGCTGCTGCTCCTGCCGCAGCGGAGACGCCTCCTCGAGCAGCCGGGCCAGACGCCGAGAAGCCTCGGGCACCAGGCCGCGATCCGATGCGGCCAGCCAGCGGCGGATCCGCTCGATCGGTTCCTCGCCCATCATCTCGACCGACACCTCGCCCACCGATTCGCTCGGTTCCTCGGCCGCCCGCAGCGCCTCGTGCACCGCCGCCAGGGTCCTGCCGGCCGAGCGCACCGCGCTCAGGTCCTCGACATCGAGCCAGTCCCCCTGGATCTCGGGCAGCAGCGCGAGGGAGAGCGGACCGCCCGGCCCGTCGAGCTCGAGCCGCACGAGGCCGTCCCGTGCCGGCAGCGGAGCGGCGACCGGCACCCCCAGGGCCGCCAGACGGTGCAGCAGGCGGGTCGAGGCCGCGAGGGCTGCGAAGCGGGAGCGCTCCCGCGAGAGCTTCAGGACCAGGGGCCCGGCATCGCTGTCGAGCCAGGCGATAGCGTTGTGATCACTGATCACCAGGCGCGAGCACGCCCGCAGCCGGATCCCCCAGTGCTCGGTCAGGACCGCGCCCGCCCAGGCCGTGCACTCGCCGAGGTCCCGGAACCCGAAGCGCTCGCGCAGCGCGGCACCGGGGTCGGTCCCCTCCCACAGCATGGACAGTCCTGGCGGCAGCATCGACCCACCGTAGCGGCGACAGGGCGACCGGGCGACAGGGCGGCAGGGCGGCAGGGCGGCAGGGCGGCAGGGCGACGGGCGAGGAGCATCTGCGCCGCAGTCCCTGCCCGCGGTGCCCGATGTGGCAGGCATCGCCCGGGACCGGAATGCACGCGACCGGCCCCGTCCCGTCCACGTAGAGTGGCCCCGCCATGACCACGCCCTCCTCGACCCCCGACGCACATCCCGGCCAGACCACCGACGGGCCCTCGGCCGCGCCCCGGATCACCTATCCGGGGGACCTGCCCGTCTCCCAGCGCCGCGAGGACATCCAGGCCGCGATCCGGGAGCACCAGGTCGTGGTCGTCGCGGGCGCGACCGGTTCGGGCAAGACCACCCAGATCCCCAAGATGCTGCTCGAGCTCGGCTACGGTCGGCGCGGGAAGCTCATCGGTCACACCCAGCCCCGACGCATCGCCGCCCGCTCCGTCGCCCAGCGGATCGCGAGCGAGCTCGGGCAGAAGCTGGGGGAGGGGACCGTCGGTTTCCAGGTCCGCTTCACCAAGGAGACCTCCCGCGGCACCCGGCTGAAGCTCATGACCGACGGCATCCTGCTGGCCGAGATCGGCCGCGACCGACTGCTGACCCGGTACGACGCGATCATCATCGACGAGGCCCACGAGCGGTCACTGAACATCGACGTGATCCTGGGCTACCTCCGCCAGATCCTGCCGCAGCGCCCGGACCTCAAGGTCGTCATCACGTCGGCGACCATCGATCCCGAGCGCTTCGCCGAGCACTTCGCGGCCACCCTCCCCTCGGGCGAGAAGCGGCCCGCGCCGATCATCGAGGTCTCCGGACGCACCTACCCCGTCGAGATCCGCTACCGCCCGCTCGTGCTCGAGGCGGACCTCGCCGAGGACGACGAGCTCGAGGACATCCACTCCGTCGAGCGCGACCTCACACAGGCCATCACCGACGCGGTCGACGAGCTCGCCGCCGAGGGGCCCGGCGACATGCTCGTCTTCCTCCCCGGCGAGCGCGAGATCCGCGAGATCTCCGACGCGCTGACCGACCACCTGACCCGCGGCACCCGCGGGCGCTCCGCCCTGCCCGTCGAGGTGCTGCCGCTGTTCGGGCGCCTCTCCGCCCAGGATCAGCAGAAGATCTTCTCCCCGCCCAGGGCCGGCGCCTACCGTCGCATCATCCTGTCCACGAACGTCGCCGAGACCTCGCTGACCGTTCCCGGCATCACCTACGTGATCGACTCGGGGCTCGCCCGCATCTCCCGCTACTCACAGCGCACCAAGGTGCAGCGCCTGCCGATCGAGCCGATCTCCCAGGCCAGCGCGAACCAGCGCTCGGGCCGCTCGGGCCGCACCTCCCCGGGCATCGCGATCCGGCTGTTCTCCGAGGAGGACTTCGAGGGCCGCGACGAGTTCACCGAACCCGAGATCCTGCGCACCGCACTGGCCTCCGTGGTGCTGCTGATGACCTCGCTGGGCCTGGGGGACGTGGAGTCCTTCCCCTTCGTCGAACCTCCCGCCTCCCGCGCGGTCACCGACGGCGTGCGCCTGCTCGACGAGCTCGGCGCGATCGAGGACGCCCCCGGCGAGCCCGGTGGCCGCCGGCTCACCCGGATCGGCCGCACCCTCGCGCGCTTCCCGCTGGACCCCCGCATGGCGCGCATGCTCATCGAGGCGCATCGCCTCGGAGCGCTGCGGGAGGTGCTGATCATCGTCGCGGCGATGTCGATCCAGGACCCGCGCGAGCGCCCGCTGGGCCAGGAGCAGCAGGCCAGGGAGAAGCACAAGCGCTTCGATGACGAGACCAGCGACTTCCTCGCCTACCTGAACCTCTGGAACCACCTCCAGGAGCGCCGCAAGGAGCTGTCCTCGAGCGCGTTCCGCCGCGAGGTGCGCGCCGAGCACCTCCACTACCTGCGGATCCGCGAATGGTGGGACCTGCATGCCCAGCTGCGCGACATGGCCAAGGACGCGGACCTCACCCGCAACGACAACGACGCCTCACCGCAGGCGATCCACCAGGCGCTGCTGGCCGGCCTGCTCAGCCACGTGGGTCTGCAGGACGACCGCACGCGCGAGTACGCCGGCGCCCGCGGCGCCCGCTTCGCGCTGTGGCCCGGCTCGGCGCTCGCGAAGAAGCGGCCCGACTACGTGATGGTCGCCGAGCTGGTGGAGACCTCCCGGCTCTGGGGCCGCACCGCCGCCCGCATCGACCCGACCTGGGCCGAGGAGACGGGCGCACACGTGGTCAAGCGCTCCCACTCGGCCCCGCACTGGTCCTCCAAGCAGGCCTCCGCGATGGCGCACGAGAAGGTCACCCTCTACGGGGTGCCGATCGTGGCGGACCGGGTGGTGGGCTACGGCCGCATCGATCCCGAGGCGGCGCGCGAGATCTTCCTCCAGCACGCCCTCATCGAGGGCGACTGGCGCACCCGGCACCACTTCTTCCGCGACAACCGCGCCCTGATCGCGCAGCTCGAGGAGCTCGAGGCCAAGACCCGTCGGCGCGACCTGCTGATCTCCGACGAGCAGCTGTTCCGCTTCTACGACGAACGGATCCCGGCGAGCGTCGTCTCCGGCCGGCACTTCGACAGCTGGTGGAAGAAGCAGCGCCACGAGACCCCGGATCTCCTCACCCTCACCGAGAAGGACCTGCTGGCCGCCGACGAGGGCGTGGCCGAGGCGATCGCCGCCGACTTCCCCGACACCTGGGTGCAGGGGGACATCACCCTGCCGCTGAGCTACTCCTTCGGGGACGTCGGCGCGAAGGGCACCGACGGGGTCACCGCCACGGTGCCGCTGGCCGTGCTGAACAGACTGCAGCCGCGCGGCTTCGACTGGCTGGTGCCCGGGATGCGCCAGGAGCTCGTCACCGAGCTGATCCGCTCGCTGCCCAAGCCGATCCGACGGCACCTGGTCCCCGCCCCCGAGCGCGCGAAGACCGTCGCGGCCACGCTCCACGACGACGATCCCGACGCGGGGGAGGCCTTCCTCGAGGCGGTGGCGGACGAGCTGGTGGCACTGCCCGGGGTCCCCGACGACCTGCCGCTCTACGGCCCCGAGTTCGACACCTCCAAGCTGCCCGCCCATCTGCGCATGCACTTCCGGGTGGTCGACGACAAGGGCGCCCAGATCGGTGCCGGCGACGATCTCGAGGCGCTCAAGGAGCGGCTCAAGAAGCGCGTCGACGCCTCGGTCTCCGCCCAGGCCGACGATCTCGCGCAGAAGGACCTGCCCGGCTTCCCCGCGCAGGGAGTGCCGTCCGTCCACGAGTCCGTCGTCGGCGGGCTGAAGGTCACCGGCTATCCCGCGCTGGTCGCCCGGCGAGCGGGCGACGGCCGGCTCGAGCGGGTGGACCTCGCCGTCCTCGCCACCGCCGACGAGCAGGCCCTCTCCCACCGCGAGGGGGTCATCGCCCTGCTCGACCGCGAGATCGGCACCGACCTCTCCGGAGTGCTGAACTCCCTGCCGAACCCCACCAAGCTCGCCGTCTCCGGTTCCGAGTACGCCTCGACCGCCGCCCTCCTCGCCGACGCGTCCCGGGCTGCGACCGTGCACCTGGTGGGCCAGGCCGACGTGCGCACCCGGAAGGACTACGACGCGCTGCTGGACCGGGTGCGGGCCGAGCACGACGTCCTCGCCGCACAGGCGGTCAAGGACGCCGCCTCCGCGCTCGCCGTGTCCGCCACGCTCCACCGCGAGCTGAGCCGCGCGACCTCGCTGGCGGTGCTCTCCCACCTCACCCAGATCCGCGAGCACGCCGCGTCCCTGCTCGGGGACGGGTTCGTCTCCCGCACCGGCGTGGAGCACCTGCCCGACCTGAGCCGCTACCTCCGAGCGGACCTGCAGCGACTGGAGAAGCTGCCGGAGAACCCGCGCCGCGACGAGCAGTGGGCCTGGCAGATCCGCGACCTCGAGCAGCACTGGGCCACGCAGCGGGCGAAGCTCTCCGCCCGTCGGCGCTCCGAGCCCGCGGCTCGCGAGATCGACTGGATGCTCGAGGAGCTGAGGGTGAGCCTGTTCGCGCAGACCCTCGGCACCCGGCAGACGGTCTCCGACAAGCGCGTGCGCAAGGCGATCGCCGAGCTCACCGGCTGAAGCCCGCCGACCGGGACCCCGCCCCCGGTCGGTCCCGAGCTCCTGCGAGTGAGCCAGGTCCCCTCCCGCGCCCTCCCGCACTGACTTGTGCAATCTTTACCCGATTCATGAGGCCGACCGGGCAAGGGGGTCCGTGTCCCGCGCCGTCGCGCGGCGTACGGGCCCGCGACCGGTGCGGACGGCACCCGCGACGCGCCCCCGGAGATCCTCATGCGCAGGTCATGCGCGTTTCAACTCTGCGGCCACGACGCCCGGCACTGTGCTCGTGCGCACTTCACAGCCTCCCAGGTGGTCGTTACGTTGGCACGGCCCGGTACGTCGGGCACCGCCTTGATCTCCGGCCCGAAGGAAGCACCACATGCCGATCTCCACCACCGAGCGCACGCTCGCTCCGCGCACGGCGCTGTCCCGACGCCACCTGTTCCTGGCCGGGGTCGTCGGACTCTCCTCCCTCGCCGCCCTCGGCAGCGTCGCCCCGGCGCGTGCCGACGACGAGGTCTGGAGCGAGGAGTTCATGACCCGCCCGGAGACCCGTGAGGGCTTCCTCGTCGACGACCTCGACGAGTGGCAGGAGGAGAACGCGAAGTTCGTCATCGCGGTGTGCACAGGGCACGGCCTGGACGAGTCGGCCGCGAAGATCGTCCTCATCACCGCGATCGTCGAGTCCTGGCTGCGCAACTACGAGCCGGCCGTGGACCTCGACTCGGGCGGCCTGTTCCAGCAGCGTCCCTCGATGGGGTGGGGCACCTACGACGAGGTGCGCCACAAGAAGCTCGCGATCGACGCCTTCCTCGGGCTCGGCGACCACTCCGCCGCCCCCGGCCTGCTGCAGGTCGCTCCCGACTACGCCGACTGGGAGCCCGGTGCCGCGGCCCAGGCCGTCCAGATCTCGGCCCACCCCGAGCGCTACAGCGAGCAGCTCCCCGCCGCGCAGATCCTCTGGGACCGCTTCGCGGACGAGGTCGCCCCCTACACCGACTGAGACCGTCGGATCCCCCTGACCCGCCGTGCGTCGCAGCGTCGCGTCGCACGGCTCACAGCCCGAGGGCGGCGTCCTCGCACGGCTCGGCGTCCACACGGATGTCGGTCAGGCGCAGCGTCCCCTCGCTGTCCAGGAGCAGGCGGGCACCGTGCGGCCCCTCGCTCTCGACCCAGTACTGCGCACCGGAGCGCTGCTCCCTGCCGAGCGCGTCGAAGCCGTGCTCCTCGAGCACGGGATCGAGCGCCTCCCTCCACGGATCCCAGTCCATCCCCTGCCCGGGCTCCGGGTAGAGCGGCTCACCGGCCTCCCAGATCCCGGCCTGGTAGCGGCAGTCCTCCGCCCCGGGGTCCAGGATCTCCTGCGCCCGGCGCTCCCACGCCAGCGGCCGCACCTCGTCGAGGGCCTCGAGGACGTCCTCGGAGACGACCTCGTACGCCGCCACGGCATCCTCCGCCGCCAGCGGCTCACCGCCGCCGCAGCCCGTGAGCAGCAGCAGCGCCCCCGCGAGCGCCACGGCCCGCGGGCTGTACCGGGGGAGGGGGCGCGCTCCCTCGCGCTCACACATCGTCGGCCCGTCCCGCCTCCGAGCGCTCGAGCCCGATGCGCACGGCTCCGCGTCGCTCCCTCGTCGAGGGTGCGGTCGCGAGCAGGACGAGGCGCCCGATCCCCTCGAGGACGTCCTGCTGCCCGGGACGGAGCGTGAGCTCGTCCACGAACTCCGCCCCCTCGAGACCCACGCGCAGCACGGCATAGGGGCCGCCCTCGTCGGCCAGGGTGCGGAAGACGGCGACCCTCACCGGTCCGTCGGTCAGCTCGCCGGCCTGCTCGATCACGTGCTCCCTCACCACCGGATCATCCCCCGATCCCGGTCATGAAGATCGAGGTGGCGTACGCCGGGTGGTCCGGGTCGATGCGCACCTCGTACGGATTGGCGGAGCTCGGACCATGCGGGTTGGTCAGGATGATCTCCCCGGTGGACTCGTCGTAGCCCGAGACCTGATAGACGTGCGCGGCGACCAGGTCGTCGTGCGCCGGGCCGATCGGCTTCAGCGGATCGGTCATGACGGTGACCGGCCGTCCCTCGTCGATCGCCTGCCGGTAGTCCTCGAAGGAGGGCTGTCCCAGGGTGTCGGACTCGCGGGCGCTCTCGCCGGTGATCATCTCCAGCCCGGCCGCGGGGGTGTCCGCGGAGACCGCGGAGGCCCGTCCGTCGTGGGCGTTGATCATGGCCATCTCGTAGATCGTGGCCCAGGTGGGCTCGCCGGAGCGGTGGTCCCGGGTGCCGTTGGTGCCCAGATCGTCCGGGCCGACGGCGACGTCCTGCCACTGGCCGTCGATGAACAGCCGCACCTCCCACCCGTCGGCGCCGGGAGGCCGCCCCAGCCCGCTGATGTTGTCGGCCAGCAGGCCGGGGTCGGTCTGCTGCACCGCCATCAGGGCTGCGAGGTACCAGCAGTCGCCGAGCGATCCCTGCCGGACGACGGTCCCCTCGATGCCCTGCTGGTCGATGTCGACGTCGGTGCCGTCCCAGTCGGGGTGGACGTCGGTGTAGAGCTCGCCGAGCGGGCTGTCGGCGTCGCCGGCCTCGACGCGATCGCGCCAGAGGTCGCTGACGCGCTCGCCGGCGTTGATGACGTCGGACCAGTCGAGGAACTCACCGCCCAGCATCCCGTCGTAGTCCGCGGCGTCGATCCTCCCGGCCGGGTCGGAGGCGGCGTCCTGCTCGGCGGCCTGGAGGGTGAGGTGCTCAGCGGTCGAGCCGAGGTGGTCCGAGGTCAGCGACAGCTCCTGGCGGCACTGCTCGAAGGTGGCGCGGAACCTGTCCGCGTCGCTCCCCTCCCAGGTCACGGAGGCCACGGTGGTCTGCAGCGCCTGTCCCGTCGCCGACAGCTCGTGCCCGCGATCGCGGACCGCTCGCGCGAGATCGACGAGATCATCCGTCCGTGCCCCCCAGAAGTCCATGGACGATGGTCCCATGGCCGCTGTGACGTGGGCAACTGCCCTGCCCGTCGGGGGCAGGACGAGCCGGAGTCGTGCCCCGGGGGAGGAGCATGCGCGTCCTGCCCCGGAGAGGGCGCTCGCCTCGTTAGGCTGAGCCCATGTCAACGATGCCCACCGTGAGCTACTCCATCACGATCCGTCTCGAGTTCGCCGCCCGCTCCGCCGCGGTCAGCGACATCACCAGCTGCATCGAGAGCCGTGACGCCACGGTCACGGCGCTCGACGTCTCCGCGTCCGGTCCCGAGAGGATGCGCGCGGACATCACCGTGCTCACGGCGGGACACGACCACGCGATGCAGGTCGTGGACGAGCTGCGCGGCCTCGAAGGGGTGGAGCTGGGCAAGGTCTCCGACCGCACCTTCCTCGCGCACCTGGGCGGCAAGCTCACCGTCGAGTCCAAGCTGCCGATCCGTCACCGCGACGACCTCTCGATGATCTACACCCCCGGGGTGGCGCGCGTGGTCAAGGCGATCGCGGAGAACCCCGAGGACGCCCGTCGCCTGACGATCAAGCGCAACACCGTCGCCGTCGTCTCCGACGGCTCGGCGATCCTGGGCCTGGGAGACCTCGGCCCGCTGGCCGCGATGCCGGTGATGGAGGGCAAGGCCGCCCTCTTCAAGCGCTTCGCCAACATCGATGCCTTCCCGATCTGTCTGGACGCCCACTCGGTGGACGACATCGTCGCCCACGTCAAGGCGATCGCCCCGGTGTTCGCCGGCATCAACCTCGAGGACATCTCCGCCCCGCGCTGCTTCGAGATCGAGGACCGCCTGCGCGCCGAGCTGGACATCCCCGTCTTCCACGACGATCAGCACGGCACCGCGATCGTGGTCGTCGCCGCCCTGCGCAATGCCCTGCGCGTGGTCGAGAAGGACATCGCCACCGCCCGCATCGTGCTCTCCGGCGCGGGCGCCGCGGGCACCGCGATCCTGCGCCTGCTGCGCGCGGCCGGGGCGCGGGACATCATCGTCACGGACATCGACGGCATCGTCCACGAGGGCCGGGAGAGCCTCGCGGGCCGCCTGCCGTGGATCGCCGAGGTCACCAACCCGCGCGAGCTCACCGGCACCCTGAGCGACGCGGTCGCGGGCGCGGACGTCTTCATCGGCGTCAGCGCCGGCAACATCCTCACCGCCGGGGACGTCGCCACCATGGCCGAGCGCTCGGTCGTGTTCGCGATGGCCAACCCCACCCCGGAGATCGACCCCTCCGAGGCGGTCAAGCACGCCGAGGTGGTCGCCACCGGCCGCAGCGACTTCGCCAACCAGATCAACAACGTGCTCGCCTTCCCGGGCGTGTTCCGCGGACTGCTGGACGCCCACGCCACCCGGGTCAGCGACCGGATGCTGCTGGCCGCCGCGAAGGCGCTCGCGGACGTCGTCTCCGCCGACGAGCTCAACCCCACCTACATCGTGCCCAGCGTGTTCCACGAGGGGGTGACCAAGGCGGTGGCCAGCGCCGTCGAGCAGGTCGCCCGCGAGGAGGCCGGCACCGTCGACACCATCACCGGGGCGATGACCGCGGTCTACGCGGACGAGATCACCCTGGAGGGCTGAGAGGCTCGAGCGCGGTCGACGGCACCGGGCTGACGGAACGAGCCGCCGGACCGGGGTGACAGGGCGGGTGCCGCCGGGCGCCTGCCCTGTCGCATGCGGCGGGGGAGCGCGGCACGCCGATTACGTAGGCCGGTTACAGAATCCGGATCCGATGTGTAGCGTGGGGACATGTCGTCCGTGTCACACGCACTCTCCGGCCTCGACCGGCTGCTCGTCGAGCCCGCGCTCCGTCCGTCGGGACGCCTCGGGCTGCTCACGCACTTCGCGGCCGTCACCCCGGACCTGCACCGCGGGGTCGACGCCCTGGTCGCCGCCGGGATCCGTCCTGACTGCCTGATCTCCCCCGAGCACGGGTACTGGGGCACGGGCCAGGCCGGGGTCGGCAACGACGAGGACGTGGACCGGGCCACCGGACTGCCCGTCCTGGATGCCTACGGGGTGCACGGCGAGGCGCTCGACCGCCTGCTGGGCGGGGCGGGGATCGACCACGTGGTCGTGGACCTGCAGGACGCGGGCTGTCGCTTCTACACGTACATGTGGAGCATGGTCGACGTGATGGCGTCCTGCGGACGCCTGGGCCTCCCGGTCACCGTCCTCGACCGTCCCGCCCCGCTGGCCGCCGTCGCGACCGGGCCGGGCCTGGACCCCGCCTGCGCGAGCTTCGTCGGCCGCCTGGGGGTGCCCCTGCGCCACGGCGAGCGCCTCGGCGGCATCGCACGCATCGTCGCCGCGCACCACCTCGATCCTGCGCCCGACCTCCACGTCGTCGAGGCGCCGGGCGCCGACGGCTCCGCCCCCTGGGTCGCCCCCTCCCCGAACATGCCCACCCGCACCACGCTCGCCCTCTACCCCGGCACCGGCCTGCTGGAGGGCACCGTCTACAGCGAGGGCCGCGGCACCACCGCTCCCTTCCAGGTGTTCGGCGCCCCCTGGTGCGGACCCGAGCTCGCCGCGCACCTGCGGGAGCTCGAGCTGCCGGGCGTCGCCTTCCGGGAGGCGGCCTACCGGCCCACCCATGCCGACTTCGCCGGCGAGCGCGTGCACGGCGCGCAGGTGCACATGACCGTCGGCCTCGACCGCGCGGGAACCGACACCGCTCTCTTCGACCCCCTCGCCGTGGGGCACGCGATCATCAGCGCCCTCGCCGCGCTGCACCCGGACCGTCCGCTGTGGCGCGAGCAGGTGCCGGGCCGGCCGCCGTTCATCGACCTGCTCTGGGGATCCTCTGCCTTCCGCGAGGGGATCGAGGCCGGTGCCGATCTGCCGGAGATCCTCGCCGCCTCTCCCGCCCCGGTGGAGATGGTCGCGTGAGCGGGATCCGACTCCGGCGGGGCCGGGGGGTCGGGCACGCCGCTGCGCTCGCCCAGCTGACCACCGGCTCCGCCACGGCCGTGATCGGCCCGCGGCTGATGCGCGACCTCCTCGGCGCCGCGCCGAGCGGTGCCACGACCGTGGTCACCGCCGAGCAGGACGGCGCACTCCTGGGCTACGCCCACCTGAGCATCGGTCCCGGGACCGCATGGCTGGTCAGCGCGGCCGTCGACCCCGCACACCGACGGCAGGGCCTCGGCGACGCCCTGCTCGGCGAGGCGACCGCCGTCGCGCGCGCCGCCGGCGCCCGGACCCTCCGCCTCAGCGGCAGGCCCGAGGGCTACGCCGCCCCGGGGGTGGACCGCGAGCGCGATCCGGGGACCGTCCGCTTCCTCGAGCGGTGGGGCGCGCGGCCGGGCGCGACAGCGCTCGCGATGACCCGGCCGCTGCTCGACCTCCCGGCGCCCGCCGACCGCCCCGGGGTCTCCGTGCGGGAGTGCCGGGAGCAGGACGTGCCCGAGCTGCTGAGCCTGGTGGAGGAGCAGATCGACCCCGCCTGGACGGACGTGCTGCGCATCCCTGCCGGGCGCCCCGAGCACCGGGACCGGATCCTGCTCGCCCGCACGCCGGACGGCGAGCTGCTCGGCTTCGCCGGCTGGGGCCTGGTGGGCCGCGACCCCAGCCGCTTCGGACCCTTCGGCGTCGTCCCCGCCGCCCGCGGCCGGGGAGCAGGCGCCGCCCTGCTCGATGCCGCGCTGCACCGGATGGCGGGAGAGGGACTGGCCCACGCCTGGTTCCAGTGGACCGCGCCCGACTCCCCGGCCCACCGCCTGTACGCCTCGCGCGGCTTCACGCGGCTGCGCACCTACGTGCCCTACACCCTCCCCCTCGACGTCGACGGTGACCGGACGGGCCACCGGGGCGCACGAGGCCGCCACGACGACCAGGACCCCCCGGGCCACCAGAATCACCGGGGCCACCAGAACCACCGGGGCCACCAGGAAGGACTCCTCCGATGACACCAGAGGTCACCCGCCGCGCTCTGATGCTCGGCACCGCAGGAGCCGCCGGGGCGACCGCCCTGGCCGGCTGCTCCACCGCCGCACCGGCCGACCAGGACCAGCCGGTGCGGATCCACGCCAACGACGCCACCACCTTCCTGCCGAACTTCAACCCCTACGGCGGTGTCCCGCTGCAGGGCGCGAGCGGTCTGATCTACGAGAACCTGCGGCTCGCGACCGCCATGAACCCGGGGGAGTCCGAGCCCTGGCTCGCCACCGAGATGGCGTGGAACGAGGACGGCACCGAGATCACGGTGACGCTGCGCGAGGACGTCGCGTTCACCGACGGCGAGCCCTTGGACGCCGACGACGTGGTGTTCACCTTCCTGATGCACCGCGACATCCCGGCCATCAACACCGTCGCCCTCGACATCGCGGAGGCCACCGCGCTGGACCCCTACACGGTGAGGATCGAGTTCGGCAGCACGTCCTTCGCGCAGGAATCGGACATCCTCACCCGGCCGATCGTGCCCGAGCACGTGTTCTCCGCCTTCGAGGACCCGTCCACCGAGCAGATCGCCGAGCCCATGGGCAGCGGCCCCTACATGCTGGAGAGGTTCTCCGACCAGCTCTACACCTTCGTGCGCAACGACGAGCACTGGGCGGCCGAGGAGTTCGAGCCCCGCGAGCTCGCCTGGCCGTCCTTCACCACCCAGACCATGAACACCGCCCTGCAGGCCGGCGAGCTGGACTGGTCCGGCGGCTTCGTCGCCAACATCGACAAGATCTTCGTGGATCACGATCCCGAGCACCGCGGCTACTGGTACCCCGGCCACGGCACGGTCAACCTCACCCTGAACCTCGAGAAGGAGCTGTTCCAGGATCTCGAGCTGCGTCGCGGGATCAGCCTGGCGGTGGACCGCCAGGAGATCGCCGAGATCGCGTACATGTCCTACTTCGGCCCGCCCCACCCCACCGGCCTGCCACGGCCCACCTACGAGGAGTTCATCGCCGAGGAGTACCGGGACCTCGAGTTCGAGGTGGATGTCGAGGAGGCCGAGAAGGTGCTCGACGAGGCCGGGTACGAGCGCGGCGCCGACGGCATCCGCGTCGCGCCCGACGGCACCCCGCTCGCCTTCGAGCTGCCGATCCCCTCGGGATTCAACGACTGGGTGACCACGAGCCAGATCCTCGCCTCGCAGCTGTCGAGTGTCGGCATCACCCTCACCCCGCGCGGAGTCTCCTTCGAGCAGTGGCTCGAAGCCCGCGACACCGGCAACTTCGAGGTCACCATCGCCTCCGTCGCCGCGGGCCAGAGCCCCTGGTACCTCTACCGCTCGATGCTCTCCTCGGAGTACCGCACCGAGGGCGACGAGCCGGTGGTGGCGAACTTCCAGCGCTGGTACGACGGCGAGACGGACGAGCTGCTGCGCGGCTTCGCCGAGACCGACGACGAGGAGGAGCAGCGCGCCGCCGTCGAGGCCCTGCAGCGGATCGTGATCGAGCAGATGCCCACGATCCCCATCATCACCGCGCCGAACTGGTTCAACTACAACACCGAGGTCTGGACCGGCTTCCCGGACGAGACCGACCCGTACGCCCTGGGATCCCCCGTGCAGAACGCCGATCGCGTGATGATCCTGCGCAACCTGACCAGGACCTCGAGCTGAGGCGGAGGAGAGAGCGATGAGATATCTGCTGAAGAAGCTGGGCCTGTACGCGTTCATCGCCTGGGCCGCGCTGACGCTGAACTTCCTGATCCCACGCATGATGCCGGGTGACCCGGTGCGTGTGCTGATCGCGGGCTCCGAGGGGACGATCGAGCCGGAGGCGGCCGAGGCGATCGCCGCCCGGTTCGGGATCACCGACGATCCCCTGATCATCCAGTACGGCCGCTACCTGGCCGATCTGGCCCGATTCGACCTCGGGGTGTCCCTGAGCAACTATCCGGTGCCCGTCATCGACATCATCTCCGGGGCGATGCCCTGGACCGTGGCCCTGGTGGGCGTCTCCACGGTGATCAGCTTCCTGCTCGGCACGGGGCTGGGCGTGTGGCTCGCCTGGCGCCGCGGCACCTGGTCCGATCACGTGCTGCCGGCGCTGACCTTCCTCAACGCCATCCCGTACTTCTGGATGGCCCTGATCCTGGTGCTGGTCCTCGCCGTCACCTTCGGCTGGTTCCCCTACGCCGGCGCCTACGACCGCACCATGTTCCCCGAGCTGTCCGCCTCGTTCGTCGGCTCGGTCGTGGTCCACGCCGCGCTGCCCGCCCTGACCATCGTCATCGGCTCGTTCGCGGGCTGGGTGCTGCAGATGAGGAACATGACCGTCACGATCCTCGGCGAGGACTACGTCTCCATGGCCGAGGCCAAGGGGCTGCCGAACCGGATGGTGCTGTTCGGCTACGCGGCGCGCAACGCGATCCTGCCGTCCATCACCGGCTTCGCCCTCGCCCTCGGCGCCGTCGTCGGCGGATCGATGCTCACCGAGGTGATCTTCAACTACCCGGGACTGGGCTACACCCTGTTCCAGGCCGTCTCCGCCCAGGACTTCCCGCTCATGCAGGGACTGTTCCTGATCATCTCGCTCGCGGTGATCGTCGCGAACCTGATCGCGGACGCCGCCTACGTCGTGCTCGATCCCCGAACCAGGCAGGGGGCCTGAACCATGACCGTCTCCACCCTCATCCCGCGAGGCGGGAAGGTCCGCGTCGGCCTGCTCATCGTGCTCGTGTTCGCGGTGCTCGCCGTGTTCGGTCCGATGATCTCCCGCTTCGACCCCGGCCAGACCTCCTTCGACATGCTCGAGCCGCCCTCGGCCCGGCACTGGCTGGGCACCACCCAGACCGGGCAGGACGTGTTCGCCCAGTTCATGACCGGTGCACGCACGTCGCTGCTGGTGGGCCTGCTGGCGGGCGTCGTCTCCCAGGTGGTCTCCGTGGCGGTGGGCCTGCTCGGCGGGTACCTCCGCGGCGTCGCCGACGATCTGCTGTACATCCTCACCGCGGTCTTCCTCGTGATCCCCGGGATGCCGCTGCTGATCGTGCTCACCGGCTACCTGCCCTCGCGAGGACTGCTGTCGATCGCGATCGTCATCGCGATCACCTCCTGGGCCGGATCCGCCCGCGTGATCCGCGCCCAGACCCTCTCGCTGCGCAACAGGGAGTTCGTCGAAGCGGCCCGCGCGACCGGCGAGAGCCGGCTGCGGATCATGTTCTTCGAGGTCCTGCCCAACATGCTCCCGCTGGTCGCCTCGGGCTTCCTGTTCTCGGTGATCGGCGGCATCCTCGCCGAGGCGGGGCTCGCCTTCCTCGGGCTCGGGTCGCTGACCACCACCAGCTGGGGCTCGATGCTGTACTTCGCGCAGAACTCCCAGGCGCTGCTGGCCGGCGCCTGGTGGTGGTACGTGCCGCCGGGCCTGGCGATCGCGGTGATCGGCGCGGGACTGGCGCTGATCAACTTCGCGATCGACGAGTACTCCAACCCGCGCCTGCGCACGGGCTCCGCGGCGACGAAGGGCGGCGCCAGCCGCGCCGCGGGCGGCGACGCGATCAGCACCGACGCCCAGGCCTCGGGGATCGGGTCGACGGGATCGAGCGTCCCTGGCGGGGCCGGGCCCGTCACGGCCGAGCAGGTCGCCCTCGCCGGCGACCGGGCGCCGACCGGGGCCGATGGAGCCGATGGAGCCGACGGAGCCGACGCGGCCGGCGGGACCGGCGGGGCCGACGACGCCGAGCTCGCTCCGCGGATCCAGCCCTCCCCGATGCCGGGCTCGCCCATCATCGAGGTCGACTCGCTGCGGGTGGACTATCCGACGGCCTTCGGGACCGTGCACGCCGTGCAGGACGTCTCGCTGACCCTGCGCCGCGGGGAGATCCTGGGACTGGCCGGCGAGTCCGGTTCGGGGAAGTCGACGCTGACCAACTCCATCACCCGCCTGCTGCGACCCCCGGCCGAGATCGCCGGCGGCTCGATCTCCTACCGTGCGGAGGACGGCACGGCCACGGATCTGCTGCACCTGGAGGACCGGGAGCTGCGGTCCCTGCGGTGGAACGAGATCGCCGTGGTGTTCCAGAGCGCCATGAACGCCCTGAACCCGGTGACCTCGATCCATGCGCAGTTCGACGACGTGATCCGGGTGCACCGGCCGGGGCTTCCCCCGGCGCGGCGCACGGAGATCGCGAAGGAGCACCTGGAGCGGGTGGGGATCGACCCCGGGCGCATCCAGGCGTACCCGCACGAGCTCTCGGGCGGGATGAAGCAGCGCGTCGCGATCGCGATCGCGCTGGTGCTGGAGCCGGACGTGATCTTCATGGACGAGCCGACCACGGCCCTGGACCTGCTGGTCCAGCGCGACGTGCTCGACCAGATCGTGCGCCTGCGCGAGGAGTACGGGTTCGCGATCGTGTTCACCACCCATGACCTCGCGCTGCTGCTGGAGATCTCCGACTCCATCGCCGTGATGCGCCACGGCCGACTCGTCGAGTACGGGCCCGCCGTGGACATCTACCGGGACGCGCAGCACCCGTACACCAAGAACCTGCTGTCCTCGCTCGCTGACCTGGGGAGCCTCGCATGACCACCACCGACACGACCGACACCAGCAGCGGAACGGGAGGGAAGGGCGAGGCGCGCGTCGTCCTCGAGGGCCGGGATCTCGTCAAGGAGTACCCGGTCGGCGCCCGTCGCGGTCTGCTGCGCCGCCAGGACACGATGCGCGCCGTGGACGGCGTCTCGCTGCGGCTCGTGCAGGGCCGTGTCACCGCCCTGGTGGGGCAGAGCGGCTCGGGCAAGTCGACCCTGGGCCGCATGCTCGCCCGGCTGATCCCCACCACCTCGGGCCAGATCCTGCTCGACGGCCGGGAGGTGCCGGCCTCGACCAGCTCGGGCCACCGCGAGTACGTGGGCGACGTGCAGCTGACGCTGCAGGACCCCTTCGCCTCGCTGAACCCGCTGCGCCGGATCGCCTACACGCTGGGTCGCGCGGTGCGGATCCACCAGGACGCGCGGACCTCCGGTGACGTGCACGACCGCTGCCTCGAGCTGCTCGAGCGGGTGGGTCTCACCCCGGCGGACCGCTATCTCGACCGCTTCCCCCACGAGCTCTCCGGCGGGGAGCGTCAGCGGGTGTCCTTCGCGCGGGCGCTCGCCGCCTCGCCGAAGGTGCTGATCGCGGACGAGCCGGTCTCGATGCTCGACGTCACCATCCGCAAGGAGATGCTCGACCTCATCGACTCGCTGCGCCGGGACCAGGACCTCGCGGTCCTCTACATCACCCACGACCTGGGCAGTGCCCGGCGCTACTCGGACGAGGTGATGGTCATGCACCACGGCCGCGTGGTGGAGTCCGGCGAGAGCCGTTCGGTGATCGACGATCCGCAGGACGAGTACACCCGGCGACTGCTCGCCGCGGCCCCGGACCCGGCCTCCCGCCTGCGCTGAGCGGCGCAGGGAGGGTCAGCCGAAGGCGATCCGGGCCAGCTCCCGGCGGGAGCCGTCGACGGTGAAGCGCGAGCGCCGGGGGTGGACCCGGTTGGTCAGCAGCACGGCCACGGCGCCGCTGCCCGGATCGGCGAGCACCGAGGTGCCGGTGAACCCGGGATGGCCCACCACCTGAGGCAGCATCGTGCCGGGCGCGGTCTCCTGACCGACTCGCAGCCCGAAGCCCTGCGTCCACGGGGCTCCCGTGCTCACGCCGGCGGGGAGCTGATCGGTGGTCATCAGGGTGCGCACGGCCGGGGAGAGCTCGGGCCCCGGGGCGGTGCCGGCGAGCACGCGGCCGAGGGCGAGCGCGCCCTCGAGCGTGGCGAACACCCCGGCGTTGCCCGCACCGCCCAGCGACCAGGCCGTCTCGTCGTGCGTGGTCCCGCGCACCAGACCGCGAGGAGGGTCCTCCTGGTGCTCGGTGGCCGCCGCCCGGGCGGCGCTCCCCGCGCTCGGCACCCACCCGGCGTCGCTCGCCCCGGCGGGATCCAGGACCCTCTCCCGGGCGAGCTCGGGCAGGCAGGTGCCGGTGAGCTCCTCGAGCAGCGCGCCGAGCAGGATGAATCCGATGCAGGAGTAGGCGTGCGCCGTCCCCGGCTCCGTGACGAGCGATGCCTGCGGGACCGCGGCCAGGCGCGCCCGTCGGCCCCCGGGGATCTGCCACAGCGGCATCACCGGCGGCAGGCCCGAGGTGTGGGTCAGCAGGTGGCGCGCCGTGATCGCGGGATGCGGGGAGGGCAGGTGCTCGGCGACCGGCGCCTCCGGGTCCAGCAGTCCCTCGTCGATCGCCGTGGCCGCGGTGAGTGCCGTGACCACCTTCGTCACGGACGCGAGGTCGAACAGGGTGTCCTCGCGCACCGGTGTGATCTCCGCGGAGTCGCCCGGGAGCGCAGAGCCGTCGGCGTCGAACAGCGCCGTCACCCCGGCGAGGGCGCGGGCCGTGCCGTGCCCGGGGCGCTCCACGGCCGCGACGGCGGCGACCGCGCCCTCGCGGGGAGCGGGCTCGAGGGGAGGGCCCGCGGACGCCGCGGCGGTCCGGGTCAGCGCGGTCACCATCGCGGTGAGCCGGCGCTGGTCCTTCTCGCGGTGGCTGTCCTGCGCACGGTCGCTGTCCCGCCCAGGATCTCCGTCCTGCTCGCTGTCCCTGCCCGAGCTGCGGCTGCTCATGATCTGCGGTACTCCTCGAGGGTGTCGTAGGTCCGGCGCAGCGCCTCGACGCTCGCCTCCCGGCTGCGCCCGGCGACGGCCACGAACAGGCAGTCCACCACGAGCAGCTGGGCCGAGCGCGAGGCCATCGCCCCGGACCGGTAGGCGGATTCGCGCACCGTGGTGCGCAGGGCGATGTCCGACCGGGCGACGAGGGGCCCGTCGGCGCCGTTGGTGAGCGCGATCGTCGTCGCCCCGGCCCGCCGCGCCGCGGCGAGGACCGCGACGACCTCCTCGGTGGTCCCGCTGTGCGAGAAGCCGAGCGCGATCTCGCCGGGCCCCAGCAGGGAGGCGGCGGCGAGCGCGTCGTGGGTGTCGCGGGCGCAGTGCGCACGGCGACCGATCCGCTGCAGCTTGCGCTCGAAGTCCCCGGCCACGGAGGCGGAGGCGCCGATGCCGTGCAGGAGCACCGTGGGCGCGGCGACGATCGCCTCCACGGCCCGTTCGAGAGCGGCCACGTCGAGGGAGGCGGCGGTCTCCTCGATGCCGAGCACCTCCGCCAGGGCGACGTCCTCGACGATCTGGGTCAGCGTGCTGCGTGCGGGGAGGTCCGCGCCGTGTCCGGTGCCGACCGGGGTCCGCCGCACCCGCTCGGAGGCCAGCTCGCCGGCGAGGGTCAGGCGCAGCTCGGCGAAGCCCGCCATGCCCAGTCGCTGGCACAGCCGCACCACGGTGGGCTCCGAGGTGCGGCACTCCGCGGCGAGGTCGGCGATCGTGGAGCTCAGGACCCGCTGCGGATCGGCGAGGATCACCTCGGCCACGCGGCGCATCGAGGGAGGGAGGTCCTCCTGGACGGCCTGCAGGAGCGATTGGGTGCTCATGGCCCGATCGTAGGTGCCCGCCACGGCCCCGGGGACGTGTTCCGCGGTCGCGTGTCCGGGGTGGTCGTCCGGGACGGCGGACCCGGGAGGCCGGCTCCCGGATCGCCGGGCGGCCCCGTACTCAGCGGACCTCGTGCTCAGCGGACCTCGTGCTCGAGGGGCCGGGGCAGGGGGTCGTCCTCCGGGTCGGCGCGGCGGATCGCGGCGGTGCGACGCAGCACCCGCTCGCCGATCCACAGCGCCACGCCGAGGGCGATGCCCACCGCGTCGAACAGGATGTCCGCTCCGTCGCCGCTGCGCTGGGGGAGCGCCACCAGCTGCACGAGCTCGATGAGCACGGCATGGGCGAGCGCGGCGATCACCACCCACCCCATCGGGAAGCGCCGGCGCGGGGCGAGGACGCGGCCGACGGCGAAGACGGTCAGCGCGAACACCAGCAGGTGCACGGCCTTGTCGATCCCGGGGACTCCCTCACCCGGGGTCCCGGCGGGCAGCGCAGGCAGGTAGAAGCCGATGTTCAGCAGCAGCGCGAGGGCCAGCAGCCCGACGCGCCGGGGAACGGAGCCGTCCACCCGTCGGATCTCCGAGGGCAGACGGTGCAGGAACTCGACCACGGCGTCCATGGCGGGCATTGTTCCAGCGCGGGGCGCTGTCCTGCGGGAGGCAGGGCCGCTAGGCTTCGACGAGCACGACAACGACCGAGGGAGAGTGCCATGTCCTCCACGTCCGACCCGTCCCGGATGGACCCCTACAGCGACGATCCCGGCGCCGCCCCGGGCAGCACCGCCGTGCTCGATCGGCAGCTGCAGGAGCAGGAGCAGAAGACCGACGACGGCGACCACGACCGGTTCGCCCACTACGTGCGCAAGGACAAGGTCACCCAGGCCGCCCTCGGCGGGACCCCGGTGATCGCACTGTGCGGCAAGGTGTGGGTGCCCGGCCGCGACCCCGACAAGTACCCGGTGTGCCCGGAGTGCAAGGAGATCTACGAGGGGATGCGCGAGCCGAACGACGGCGGAGACGGCAAGGGCGGATCCGGGAAGGGCGGCGGCTTCCGCGGCTTCTTCGGCGGGCGCCGCTGACCTCGCCGACGCCCGCACCGGCGGAGGTCCCCGCAGGACACTCCGGGGACTTCCTCACATCGGCGCCGTCGGCGGATCGTCGCACCGCGGCGGTACGGTGGAGCACGCTGTGAACACGACCCCTTCCCTCTTCTCCGCGAGCGATCCCCGCCAGCCCTCCGAGGCGGCCGCGCGATCGCTTCCCGTCGCCTACCCGGAGCGCGCCGCCTGGGGCACCGTCCCCAAGCTGCGCGCCTGGCAGTCCGAGGCCCTCGAGCTGTACACCCGCCGCGCCCCCAGGGACTTCCTGGCCGTCGCGACCCCGGGTGCCGGCAAGACCACCTTCGCGCTGCAGATCGCGGCCGGGCTGCTCTCCGAGGGCACGGTCCGCCGCATCACCGTGGTCGCACCGACCGAGCACCTGAAGACCCAGTGGGCCGACGCCGCCGCCCGCGTGGGCATCTCGCTGGACCCCAACTTCTCCAACGCCCAGGGCGCCCACGGCTCCCACTACCAGGGTGTCGCGGTGACCTATGCGCAGGTCGGGATGCACCCCGCTCTGCACCGGGCCCGTACCGAGGCGGACCGCACCCTGGTGATCCTCGACGAGATCCACCACGCCGGGGACGCGCGCACCTGGGGCGACGGGGTGCGCGACGCCTTCGACCCGGCCACCCGGCGGCTCGCCCTGACCGGCACCCCGTTCCGCTCCGACGACTCGCAGATCCCCTTCGTCGTCTACGAGGAGGACGCCGAGGGCTTCGCGCGCTCGAAGGCGGACTACACCTACGGCTACGGCGACGCGCTGCGCGATCACGTGGTGCGCCCGGTGCTGTTCATGACCTACTCGGGCCGGATGCACTGGCGCACCAAGACCGGGGACGAGGTCTCCGCCCAGCTCGGGGCGCTGGAGACCAAGGACATCACCCAGCAGGCCTGGCGCACCGCGCTGGACCCCCGGGGCGAGTGGATCCAGTCCGTGCTCTCGGCCGCGGACCGTCGCCTGACCGAGGTGCGCCGTCATGTCCCGGACGCGGGCGGACTCGTGATCGCCACCGATCAGAAGGCCGCCCGGTCCTACGCCGCGACCCTCCGGGAGATCTGCGGCGAGGAGCCCACGGTGGTCCTCTCCGACGACGCCGGCGCAGGCGAGCGGATCGAGAGCTTCTCCGCCTCCGAGGACCGCTGGATGGTCGCGGTGCGGATGGTCTCGGAGGGCGTGGACGTGCCGCGCCTGGCGGTGGGCGTCTACGCCACCTCGACCTCGACCCCGATGTTCTTCGCCCAGGCGGTGGGCCGTTTCGTGCGCTCGCGCACCCGCGGGGAGACCGCGAGCGTCTTCCTGCCCACGGTCCCGATCCTGATGGCCCACGCCGCCGAGATGGAGGCCGAGCGCGACCACGTGCTCGACCGCCGCCCCAAGGCCGGGGACGAGGAGACCGGGCTCGACGAGGGCCTCATCGAGCAGGCCAACCGCCCCGAGCAGGCCTCCGACCAGCTGGAGATGAGCTTCGAGGCGCTCGAGTCGGAGGCCTCCTTCGACCGGGTGCTGTTCGACGGCGGCGAGTACGGCGCCGGCGGGATGATCGGCTCCGAGGACGAGCAGGAGTTCCTGGGGATCCCGGGCCTGCTGGACGCGGACCAGATGCGCACCGTCCTCCAGCAGCAGCAGGCCGAGCAGCAGGCCCGGCGCCGGCAGAGCGGCACCGCGGAACGCCCCACCACGCCGGGCGTGGTCGATCACCGCCAGCTGATGGACCTGCGCAAAGAGCTCTCCTCGCTGGTCTCCGCCTGGGCCCGCAAGACCGGCGCTCCGCACGGCTCCGTGCACAACACGCTGCGCAGCCGCAGCGGGGGACCGGCGGTCGCGCAGGCCAGCGCCGAGCAGATCCAGGAGCGGATCGGGATCGTGCGAGGCTGGTTCGTCGGACGGCGCTGAGCCCGGCCGGGATCAGCCGAGCACGCGCGCCGCGTCCGCGCCGTCGGTGACGGTGGGGATCGCGATGCCGCCGTCGGGGCCGTGATCGGCCGGGATCCCCAGCTCCGCGAGCGAGGCGGCATGGCGCGCCCGCGCCGCCTCGAGCCGGGCCGGGCCGGGCAGCTCCTCGACCGGTTCCCCGCCGAGGACCAGCGGCTGCTGGAGGGGCCGCATCGAGGTGCGCTTCCAGTCCGGGTTCGCCGCGCCGGAGGTCAGCTCGGCGACCAGCTCGCGCTCGAACTCGGCGACCTCCTCCTCGCCCGGCAGCACGAGCTCGGCGAAGGCCGCTCCGCCCACCAGCATCCGGAACGCGGCCTTGCCGGCGCCGAGAGTGGCCTTGTCGGCGGACTGCTTGCCCACGGGGTGCATCCGTCCGTCGGCCCCTTCGCGCTCCACCAGCTTGTAGACGAAGCCGGGCGCCGGGTGCCCGCCGCCGGTGACTAGGCGGGTGCCGATCCCGTAGCCGTCCAGCGGTGCGTGCTTCAGCTCCTCGACCCGGTACTCGTCCAGGTCGCCGGTGGCGGTGATCCTCGTGCCCGTCGCGCCCAGGGAGTCCAGCAGCGCCCGCACCTCGGCGGCCTGGGTCCCGAGGTCCCCGGAATCCAGGCGCACGGCCCCGAGCCCGGGGCCGGCGATCTCGACCGCTGTGCGCACCGCGGACTCGACGTCGTAGGTGTCCACCAGCACGGTGGTGCCGGTGCCCTGGCTGGTCAGCTGGGCGCGGAAGGCCTCCTCCTCGGTGTCGAACAGGAGGGTGAAGGCATGGGCGGCGGTGCCGGCGACGGGGACCCGGTAGTGGGCGCCCGCGGCGAGGTTCGAGGTCGAGGCGAAGCCGACCAGGTAGGCGGCGCGGGCCGCGGCGATCGCAGCGTCCTCGTGGACCCGCCGCCCGCCCATCTCGATGCAGGGTCGGCCCCGCGCGGCGGTCACCATCCGCGACCCCGCCGAGGCGATCCCGCTGTCATGGTTCAGGATCGAGAGCACCACCGTCTCCAGCAGCACCGCGTTCTCGAACGTCCCCTCGACCCGCAGCACGGGAGAGTTCGGGAAGTAGAGCTCGCCCTCGGCGTAGCCGTGCACGTCCCCGGTGAAGCGGTAGTCGGCCAGATGCTCGAGGGTCTCCTCCTGCAGCGCGCCGGTCCGACGCAGGAAGCGCAGGTCCGCGTCGTCGAAGCGGAAGTCCGCGATCGCATCGAGCACGCGGCCGGTGCCCGCGAGCGCGCCGTAGCGCCGCCCCTCGGGCAGGGAGCGGGTGAACACCTCGAAGACGCAGCGACGCGAGGCGGTGCCGGCCTCGCGGGCGGCCTCGAGCATCGTCAGCTCGTAGAGATCGGTGAGCAGGGCAGAAGTCACGGTATCCACCGTAATGCGTGCCGGGGCGACAGAGGACCGGGCGCGCCCCGTAGACTCGTCGACGCCGCGTCCCGATCCCTGGGGCAAGGGTGAGCCAGGAGGAATGTGCATGCCGGTGGATCTGCCGCGGGCGGACCCGGGAACGGAGTCGCTCACCGATCTCTCGCACGAGGCGCAGGTGACCGCCGAGTCCGACGGACCCTGGTGCACCGTCGTCTGGAACGACCCCGTGAACCTCATGAGCTACGTGGTCTTCGTGCTGCGCAGCTACTTCGGGTACTCCCGGGTGGTGGCCGAGCAGCTGATGATGCAGGTGCACGAGGAGGGGCGCGCGATCGTCTCGCGCGGATCCCGCGAACGGGTGGAGACCGACGTGCAGGCCATGCACTCCTTCGGTCTCCAGGCGACGCTCGAGAGGGCGGGGGAGGACTGATGGCGCACGCATTCCGCCGCCGCCCCGACGGCTCCCTGGCCTGCCGGCTCGACGGCGAGGAGAAGGCGATCATCGCCCAGGTCGCGCAGGAGACCGCGGACCTCATCCGCGCGGACCTGGGGATCGACTCCGACGCGGAGGCGCTGCGGAGGGCCGCCGAGAGCGAGGACCCGCTGCGGCGCCTGGAGGCCGAGTTCGCCGGCCGCGACGCCCGGGAGCCCTCGGACTCGGCCGTCCGGCGCCTGTTCCCCGCCGCCTCCGAGGATCCGGCGCTCGCGGCCGAGTACCGACGCCTGGGCCAGCAGGACCTCGCCGAGGGCAAGCTCGCCGACCTGCGACGGGTGATGGCGATCCTCGATGCGACCGGCGGCGGGCACGGCGAGGTCGTGATCGACGACGACGCCGCCCTGGCGATGCTGCGGGCCCTGAACGACGTGCGGATCGTGCTGGCCGACCGGCTCGGTCTGAAGCGCGACGGCGACTTCGACACCGTGCGGATGCTCCAGCAGATCGAGGACGGGGTGGAGGGCGCGGGCGCCACCGGTGACGAGGAGCACGTGGGATCCGACATCGTGATCGCCGTGTACGAGCTGCTGTCCTGGCTGCAGGAGAGCCTGCTCAGGGCGCTCGACTAGCGCTCGAGGGGCACGTGGCCAGGCAGGCGGCGGCACGCACCCGCTCGGAGAGCCGGTCCCGCCGGATGTGCCCGAACTGTGAAACTGCACGCAGTGAGCGTGGGGTCACTGCCATGGACGGCTGTCGAGATTAGCCTTGCCCGGATGAACAACGCGCCGATCGGGATCTTCGACTCCGGGGTGGGCGGGCTCACCGTCGCCCGCGCCGTCCTCGACCAGCTGCCGCAGGAGGAGCTGGTCTACATCGGCGACACCGAGAACGGTCCGTACGGTCCCCGGCCGATCGCCGAGGTGCGCTCCCTGGCCCTGGACATCATGGACGGTCTCGTCGGCCACGGCGTGAAGATGCTCGTCATCGCCTGCAACACCGCCTCGGCCGCCGTGCTGCGCGATGCCCGGGAGCGCTACGACGTGCCGGTGGTCGAGGTCATCCAGCCGGCCGTGCGTCGCGCGGTGGCGGCCACCCGCAACCGCCGTGTCGGCGTGATCGGCACCCAGGGGACCGTCACCTCCCGCGCCTACGAGGACGCCTTCGCCGCGGCCCCCGAGCTCGAGCTCTTCACCCAGGCGTGCCCGCGCTTCGTCGAGCTCGTCGAGCAGGGCGTGGTCAGCGGCGAGGAGGTGGTCGCCGTGGCCGAGGAGTACCTCGCCCCCGTGCGGGAGGCGGGGGTGGACACCCTGGTGCTCGGCTGCACCCACTACCCGATGCTGGCCGGCCCCATCAGCTACCTGATGGGTCCGGACGTCACCCTCGTCTCCTCCGCGGAGGAGACGGCGCTGGACGTGTACCGGCAGCTGCACGCCGCCGATCAGCTGCGCGAGGCGCAGCACTCGCCACGGCACGTGTTCGCCCAGACCGCGGAGGGCCCGGGCAGCGAGAACTTCGCCCTGCTCTCCCGCCGGTTCCTGGGTCCCACCCTCGAGATGACCGGGTCGCTGCCCGTGGTGCCGGCATGAGGGTCCACGTCATCGGCTGCAGCGGCAGCTTCGCCGGACCCCAGGGGGCGGCCTCCAGCTACCTCATCGAGCAGGAGGACGCCGACGGGCGCCTGTGGCGGGTGCTGATGGACCTGGGCTCGGGCGCCTTCGGCCCGCTGCAGAGCGCCATCGACCCGGCCGATCTGGACGCGGTGATCATCTCCCACCTCCATCCCGACCACTATCTCGACCTCACCGGTCTCGAGGTGTTCTGGGCCTACCACGAGCGGGACGACCTCGGGCAGCTGCCCATCCACGCGCCGGCCCCGCTGCCCGATCGGCTCTCCGCCGTGCTCAGCCGCGACGGGATCGTCCCCGACGGCGTGGACCGTGCCCCGTTCGACTACCGCACGCTGAGCGACGGTCACCGCTTCACGGTGGGTCCGCTCGAGATCGGGACCCGCGCCGTGCTGCACCCGGTGGAGGCCTATGGCTTCCGCATCACCGGAGGAGGCAGCACGCTCGCCTACTCGGGGGACAGCGACACCTGCGAGTCCCTCGACGAGCTCGCCCACGGCGCCGACCTGTTCCTCTGCGAGGCCGGCTACATCGAGGGCCGCGACGACCGCTTCAGCGGCGTGCACCTGACCGGTCGGCGGGCCGGGGAGTGCGCGACCCGGGCGGGGGTCGGCCATCTCGCGCTGACCCACATCCCGGCCTGGACGGATCCCCAGGTGCCGCTCGCGGAGGCCCGCGCCGTGCACACCGGGGAGATCACGATGGTCCAGCCGGGGGATATCCTCGAGGTCCCCGCCTGATCGGCCTGCCGCGACATCGCGGCGGGCGATCGACGCGGGGCCTGTTCGCCTCTGACGAGGACCCCTGACGAGGAAGGAGCTCCGTGAGCTCTCCGACCCAGACCCCTGCCGGCGACCGCGTCGACGGCCGCACCCCCGACCAGCTGCGCGAGGTGCGCATCACCCGCGGCTGGCTCGACCACGCCGAGGGCAGCGCGCTCATCGAGTTCGGCCGCACCCGCGTGCTGTGCGCCGCCTCCTTCACCGAGGGCGTGCCGCGCTGGAAGAAGGGCTCCGGCTCCGGCTGGGTCACCGCCGAGTACGCGATGCTGCCCCGTGCGACCGACTCCCGCTCCCCGCGCGAGTCGGTCAAGGGGAAGATCGGCGGGCGCACCCACGAGATCTCCCGTCTCATCGGCCGCTCCCTGCGCGCGATCATCGACCTCGATGCGCTGGGCGAGAACACCATCCAGCTGGACTGCGACGTCCTGCAGGCCGACGGCGGCACCCGCACCGCCGCGATCACCGGCGCCTACGTGGCGCTCGCCGATGCGATCACCTGGGGCAAGCAGCACACCTCTCTGCCCGCCGCGACGGAGGTCCTCACCGACTCGGTGAGCGCGATCAGCGTCGGCATCGTCGACGGCCGGCCGCTGCTGGACCTCGAGTACCGCGAGGACGTCACCGCCGAGACCGACATGAACGTCGTGGTCACCGGGGCCGGCTCCTTCGTGGAGGTGCAGGGCACCGCCGAGGGCGCGCCCTTCGACCGGACCGAGCTCGGCGCGCTGCTGGACCTCGCGACCGGCGGGTGCGCGCAGCTCGCGGACATCCAGCGCGACGTGCTGGCCGCGCAGCGATGACCGCACCCGCCCAGGTCCCCGCCGGGGCGCGGGTCATCCTCGCCTCCCACAATGCGAAGAAGCTGCGCGAGCTGCAGCGGATCCTCGCCGCGGCCGTGCCCGGCCTGGAGCCCGAGCAGGTCGTCTCCTCGGCCGGCATCGCCCTGCCGGACGTGGTCGAGGATGCCGTCACCTTCGAGGGCAACGCCCTGCTGAAGGCCCGAGCGGCGGCCGCGGCCACCGGACTGCTCGCGGTCGCCGACGACTCCGGGCTCGCGATCGACGTGCTCGGAGGATCGCCGGGCATCTTCTCCGCCCGCTGGAGCGGCCGCCATGGCGACGACGAGGCGAACAACGACCTCCTGCTCGCCCAGCTCGGAGACGTCCCCGACGTCCACCGCGCGGCCCGCTTCGTGTGCGCGGCGGCGCTGGTGGCCCCCGACGGGGCCGAGGCCGTCGAGCGCGGTGAGATGACCGGCACCCTGCTGCGGGAGCGCCGCGGCGAGGGCGGCTTCGGCTACGACCCGCTGTTCCTGCCCGAGGGCGAGACGCGCTCCGCCGCGCAGCTCACCCCCGAGGAGAAGGACGCGATCTCGCATCGCGGCAAGGCGTTCCGGGCGGTCGCCGCGCACGTCGCGCGCCTGCTGGGCTGAACTCGACCGGGCCCGGTCGAGCCATCTCGTGCACGGTCCTGCCGGGTCCTGCTGAGCCGTGCCCGTCCGGGCACGTCGCCCGGTGCGCGCCTCAGGCCGCGCCGACGTGGGCGAGGGCGCGCCGGACCAGCAGATCGCGCCCTCCGTTCATCTCGTCCAGCGGCGAGGAGTCGGCCAGCAGCTCGTCGACCCCGTACCAGGACAGCTCCAGGGCGTCCTCCTGGGGAGCGGTCTCCCCGTCGATCGGCACCACGTAGGCGAGCGAGATCGCGTGCTGGCGCGGATCGTGGAACGGCGAGACCCCCGGGGTGGGGAAGTACTCGGCGACAGTGAACGGCACGGGGGAGACCGGGATGCGCGGCATCGCCATCGGTCCGAGGTCCTTCTCGACGTGGCGGGCGATCGCCTCCCGGACGGTCTCGTGGACCAGCACGCGCCCGGAGACGATCGCGCGCACGATCTGGCCGTCCCCCGACGCCCGCAGCAGCAGCCCCACCTCCACCACGGTGCCGTCCACGTCGGTGCGCACGGGCACCACGTCGACGTAGGGGATCGGCAGGCGTCGACGCAGCTCGGTGACGTGCTCCGGCTCGAACCACGGCCCTTCGGAGTCCACGGCGGTGCGATTGCTCATCGGACGGTCTCCTCGGCGTCGTCGGACGGGGCTCCCTCGGGGAGAGCTCCCGCGGCGGAGGCGCTCTGCCGCTGCAGGTCCAGCGGGGTCAGCCCCTCCTGCCCCACGGGGAAGCGAGGTCCCTGCTCGTGGGAGGCGACCCTGGCCTCGTGCTCGACGCTCTGCCCGGCGACCATCGTGACCGACCAGGTGGTTCCCTCGAGCTCGAGGAGGGAGAGCGTCGCGTTCGGGATCGAGGGCAGCGACCGTCCGATGACCCCGGAGAGCAGGAAGCGGATCAGGGTGCCGTGGGCGACCAGCAGCACCTTCTGCCCGGGGAACCGCCCCTCGAGGTGCTCGAGCGCGTCGTAGCCGCGGTCGGCGACCTGCTGGGGATCCTCGATGCCGGGGAAGGAGCGGCCGGGATGGCGCCGCTGCATCTCGTCGACGGGCTCGCCCTCGGCGATGCCCCAGTCGATCTCGACCAGGCGCGCGTCCGTGCCGCCGAAGGGGATCCCGTGGTCCCCGGCGATGATGCGGGCGGTCTGCTCGGCCCGCTGCAGCGGGGAGGAGACCACCACGTCCCATGCCACCGGCGGGAGGTCGTCGAGGGCGGAGTGCGCCTGCGCGATCCCCGTCTCGTTCAGCGGGATGTCCGAGGAGCCCTGGAAGAGGTTCCGTCGGTTGTAGTCCGTCTGTCCATGACGGACCAGGCCGAACAGGGTCATGAAGGGTCTCCTCGTCGCGGGATGGGTGATGCGTGCGCGAGAGGGGACTCGAACCCCCACGCCCTCGGGCACTGGAACCTAAATCCAGCGCGTCTGCCAATTCCGCCACTCGCGCGCGAACCCAGCCTAACCAGCCTGAGGGGCCGACAGTGATGCTCCGGTAGGCTCGTGTGGTCGGTGGCGCGGAGCACTCGTCCCCCTCGTGGGCGGCGCGGCCGCGACACCCCCGCAGACACGGACATCCGTTCCCGATCCCACAGGAGTTCCCATGAGCGCCCTCGCAGGCAAGACCGCCGTCGTCACCGGTTCGTCCCGAGGAGTCGGGGCCGCGACCGCGAAGCTGCTCGCCGCCGAGGGCGCGAACGTCGTGGTCAACTACCGCCAGAAGGCGCCGCGGGCGAACAAGGTCGTCGCGGAGATCGAGGCCGCGGGCGGGAAGGCCGTCGCCGTCGGCGCGGACCTCACCGACGCCGAGAGCCTGCGCGGACTCATGCAGACCGCGGTGGACACCTTCGGGGGCCTGGACCTGCTGGTGCTCAACGCCTCCGGCGGCATGGAGAAGGACCTCGGCGAGGACTACGCCATGCGCCTGAACCGCGACGCGCAGTCCGAGGCCCTCACCGCGGGGCTCGAGCATCTCTCCCAGGGCGGCCGCGTGGTGTTCGTGACCAGCCACCAGGCCCACTTCATCGACGAGGTCGAGACCATGCCCGAGTACGAGCAGGTCGCGCGGTCCAAGCGAGCGGGCGAGATCGCCCTGACCGAGCGCCTTCCCGAGATGCGGGAGAGGGGCGTCTCCTTCGTGGTCGTCTCGGCCGACATGATCGAGGGCACCGTCACCGCGACCCTGCTCGACCGCGCCCGCCCCGGTGCCCTCGAGGCCCGCCGCGAGGCCGCCGGGAAGCTGTACTCGGTCGAGGAGTTCGCCGCCGAGATCGCGGCCATGGCGTCGGCCGACGTCGAGACCGGACACATCGAGCTCGTCGGCGGCGCCGACGACTTCCTCTCCCGCGCCCGGCGGTGACGGCACTCGCGGCCCCCCGACCGCGATACGATCAGCAGCAGCACAGCCTGACGACCCCCGGAGGCAATGGTGGCCAAGAAGAAGAGCCTGGACGACATGCGCGACGAGGCCTATCGCCGACAGGACAACCTCGCGTCGGACATCGATGAGCTCATCGACCGCGTGAACCCGAAGAACGCGGCGACCCGCTGGAAGAACGAGCTCGTCGGATCCGTGAAGGGTTTTTCCGAGGCCGGTGACGGGAAGACCCCTGCGACGCTCCCCATGGTGATCGCAGGCGGCGTCATCGGCGTGGTCCTGATCGGAGGGGGCATCGCCGCGGCGATCGCCCTGTCGCGGCGCGAGCCCACCCGCGGCGAGAAGCTCGCCGCGGCCATGAAGGACGCGCGGCGCAGCACCGAGCGCTCCGCGAAGCAGGCCGCGAAGTCGGTGAGGAAGTCCTCGCTGCCGCGCTCCAAGGACGCCGAGAAGCATGCCGCAGAGCTCGGCGCCATCCTCCAGGAGGCCGCGAAGCGCGCCGAGAAGAAGGTCGCGTCCGTGGGCGGCTGAGGTCGCCGACGCCTCAGGCCGTCCCGTGCGGTCCCGGACCCTGACATCCGCCGGCGCCCCGTGCTCCTCGTGAGCCCGGGGCGTCGGTCATGCCGGGGGTGCGGACGCGGACCCGTCGACCCGTCCGTCGACCTCCCCGTCCACGTAGAGCCACGCGCCTCCTTCGCGCACGAACCGCGAGTTCTCGCGCTGCACCTGGCGGCCCTGCGGGCTGCGCGAGATCGCGACGAACTCCACGGTGCCGGCATCGTCGAAGGGGCCGCCCGCCGAGGTCCCGCGGATCTCCAGGCGCAGCCACCGCACCTCCTGCTCGAGCGAGGCGGCCAGGTCGTCGCGGTCCGGGGCCGTCGAGGGATGCCAGCTGCGCAGCAGGTGCTCGAGGTCGCGCACCGCGAAGGCCGTGTACCGCGAGCGCATCAAGGCCTGCGCGGTCCCGGCCCGGCGCTCCTGACGCAGCACGGGCCCGCAGCAGGTGCCGAAGTCGTCGCCGCTTCCGCACGGGCAGCGGGCGTCGTCGGGCAGAGACGTGTCGGCGGTGCTCATCCCTCCAGTATCACGTGCCACGGCGGCTCGGCCTCCGCGGCGCCCGGGTCGCGGATGGCAGGATCGTCCCATGCCCGCGACACCGACCGCCCCCGGCGCCGACCAGCCCGCGGCCCCGCAGCTGCCCGACGGCTACGCGCTGAGCGACGCTCCGCCGGGCTCGCAGGAGTACGTGCGGCTGCGCAGGGAGGCCGGACTCAGCCCTCGCACCCCGGAGCAGGCCGCGGGCGCACTGACCGCGAGCTGGGCCTGGACCACCGTGCGCTCCGCCGACGGTGCGCTGGCCGCGATGGGACGGATCATCGGGGACGGCACCTGGTACTTCCACCTCGCCGACGTCGCCACGGACCCCGTCCATCAGCGTCGCGGGCTGGGGCGTGCGGTGATGGAGGACCTCCTCGGCCGCATCGATGCGGCCGCGCCCCCGCATCCGTACATCACTCTGCTCGCGGACCCGCCGGGGCAGCGGCTCTACCGCTCGCTCGGCTTCGTCGACTCCGACCCCAGCCTGGGGATGCGGCTTCCCCGCTGAGCCGAGCGGCCGGCGGGGGCCGACGAGCACCCGCTGTGACCTGACCCTCCTGCGCCCCGACACCGACGCCCGCCCCGCTGCCGGATCTGCCTAGGCTCGCCTCATGAAGCGCTTCGAGATCGACGAGAACGACCCCCGCACCCCGTTCGAGAGGATGACGGCGGGGGACTGGTACATCGCCGACGACCCCGAGATCCAGAGGGCCTTCCGCCGCGCCCTGGCCGAGACCGCCCGCTTCGAGCGCGCGTACGCCGAGGATCCGGACGGCGCGCAGGAGATCCTGCACGGCCTGCTCGGCACGCTCGGCCGGGGCGCCCACGTGCGGGCGCCCCTGCGGGTGGACTACGGCACCCGGCTGCACATCGGCGAGGGGACCTTCGTCAACTACGCCCTCACCGCGCTGGACGTGGTCGAGATCCGCATCGGGAGCCACTGCCAGCTGGGCCCGAACATCCAGCTGCTCACTCCGATCCATCCCCTCGAGCTCGAGCCGCGGCGCGAGGGCTGGGAGGCCGCCGAGCCGATCATCGTCGGCGACGACGTCTGGATCGGCGGGGGAGTGACCGTGCTGCCCGGCGTGAGCATCGGGGACGGCGCCGTGATCGGCGCCGGGAGCGTGGTCACGAAGGACGTCTCCGCGCGCAGCCTCGCCGTCGGCAGCCCGGCCCGGGTGATCCGCGAGCTCTGAGGATCGGCGACGGCGCGGCCCTGCGGCCGGTCCGCTCAGCGGCGGGACCAGCCCGGGGTGGACGGGCCGACCGTCGGCCGCCAGCCGGTCTCGGACATGAACCGCACCGAGGAGACGCGCAGGGAGCGGCGCTGGACCTCCAGGCGGGTGCCGACGATCGCCTGCGTGATCTCCGGATAGAACTTCGCGGGCTGCCCGCTCCCGGCCTCCGCGGCGAGATCCTTCGCCCAGCGACCGCGGGTGATCGGCTCCCCGCCGACGTTGTAGAAGCCGCTGCCGGCGCGCAGCGCGGCCACGAAGGCACGGCCCGCGTCCCAGTGGTGGAGCAGGGTGATGTAGTTCTCCGGCTTGCCCAGCAGGATCGGGTCGCCGTCCCGCGTCGCCTTGAGGGCATGGGTGGTCTGCGGATCCCGGCCGAACAGCTGCCCCAGACGCAGCACCACGGCGCTGCGGCCGGAGGTCGCGAAGTTCACCGCGGCGCGCATCTCCGCCACCCGGGGGCGGAACGCCTGGTTGCGGACGCTCAGGGGGAGGTCCTCGCCGATCCACTCGGTCCCGTTGTCCGGGTAGAGGAAGACGGAGGACTCCTGGATCAGCTTGCGCACCCCGGCCTGGGCGGCCGCCTCGGCGATCGCGACCGAGGCCTCGAGATGGAGCTTGTCGTCCTCCCGCCAGGCGAGCGGGCGCAGACCGGCCATGCCGACGGGGACGTGGGCGAGGGTGTTGATGACGACGTCGTGGCCGCGGAAGGCGCGGGCCAGATCACCGGCGTCGAACACGTCGGCGACCAGCGCGCCGCCGCCGCGGCCCTCGATGATCGGCACGCCGGAGTCCCGTCGGGTGATCCCGGTGACCTCGTGCCCGGCGGCGACCAGCGCCTCCACGGCTTCCTGGCCGAGCACGCCTGTGGCACCGGTGACCGCGATCCTCACGCTGACCTCCTCCGGCGAGCGGCCTGCTGGGCCGCCCGCGCACCGTGTTTCCTGGGAGCAACGAGTCTAGGGGATCGGGGCTGGTCCCCGCGCCGACGAGCGTCCCGGTGGACGGGGCGCCGGGGCGCGGAGAGACAGTTCCGACGGCGGTCCTCACGGGCCCCGAGCGGGCGGTCCTGTTCACTCGATCACAGACCCGCCCCTGAGGTTGGACCTCCTGCGGCGAGGGGGTAAAGTTCTTTCCTGTTCGCGCCATTAGCTCAGTTGGTTAGAGCAGCTGACTCTTAATCAGCGGGTCCGGGGTTCGAGTCCCTGATGGCGCACCACCTGAAGCCCCACCGGTCATCCGGTGGGGCTTCTTCGTGTCCCGACGTCGTTCGCCCCACGGCGCATCGCCTCGCTCTGCGCGACGATCGTCG